>CACZYB010000018.1 GCA_902785275.1 uncultured Pseudomonadota bacterium | reverse complement strand
CTTCTGATAATAGAAATCACCAAGTCTAAGTACGCAGAAAGGCGGTCTTCCAAAAGCAAGGTTATTTGCCGTGTGTCCGTTTTCATCAGAAGCACTTACGGTATCGCCCTGTCTTGTGCATTGATGTAAGAAGTTTAACCTACCCATAAAACCCTCAGGCGTCATGCTGTGAAAAGCGGGGTCGAAATATTGCAGCTTTTCGACTAATGACGCAAACACATCTGGGTGTTCTTGATTTAATTTTTTAAAGAAATGATACTCTTGGTCATATCTTAAAGTGTTTTCATGTACTTTTTTTGTATCTAAATCAGGATGCATTTCTTTGCTTTTCCATCCAACCTCATCATTATTTTTCCACCTACCATAGGGTATATTATCCCACAATTGCATTTGTCCGGTTTGTTTATCATATACCCATCTACGCCCCTTTTTAGCCAGATCATTTTCATTTTTGTTTATATATAGTTGTACTCCGTTTTTAACTTCAACTTCATCAAAATCCTTAAACTTCGCAGTGTTTCCATTTGAAGATTTTGGCGGCGTTTCTTGTTGTCCATCCTTTAACTTGTAAGATGAAGGTGAATATTCATCTTTTTCTTCGCCAGGTAATTTTTCATATTCGCCTACATCAATAACCTGACTCTTTCCTGTACGTTTTGCATATTTATGTGGGCAAATGTATTGATAAACTTCATACTTTTACTTTTAGGAATAGTCACATTATCGGAAACATTTTGACTATTTTTGCTGTCTTCTTCAGTTTTATTTTCAGTTTTGCTTTTTTGTATTTTTAAGGTGATTTTTGCAGAACGCCATTTTTTTGCCGATAATCCACTTTCGTCTTCATTTTGATTTACTTGTTTACCACTATAATATTTTATGTCACCCTCTTTTATTTCCTCATTATATATTTCTTTGAACCATTTAATCGCTGTTTTACAACGCTCATCAGCTAAAAATATATTACGTGCATCTTTTAATGGTATGTTTTTACCATTATATTTCACCTTAGTACTTCTATTGTCATGTGAATTTGAATAGCCAATACCACTTATTTCAATAACTTCATATCCTGGGCCGTTGTCATTTCTATTAAAATACTCCTTCAATTTATTTATTCTATCATCATTTAAATTACCAGTATTTTTTTTAATAGCATTGGCATTTGCATCAGTAGTTAAAGCACAAGCAACTTCAGCGAGTGTATAAAGATTTTCATTATCACTTTCCCCATCCATATGCTCTTTTACACTTTCAATTTTCCAATTTAATTTGTAAGATGCAGTGTCTTGATAACTATAGCCTTTTAATGTTTGCCCGAAACAGTTTTCAATTTCTTCATTTGTTAATCCAGGTTTGTATTTACCATCAATACGATAATACCATTTTTTATTATCATCTGCCTTATATGTATTCGGGGCGTTTTCTGTATTTGCACCTATTATGAAATTATTATCTCCATCTTGTTTTTCCTTATCAGTACGACTATTTTCCATTTCATAACCTGTTCCTAAAGAGTTACCATAAGTATTACTCAAATCTTTAAATGTGATAGGTAATACTTCTGATGCTGTTACATCTGCAGTATTACACTTCCATTGTGCACCATTACCACAAAGCAAATATGCTATTGGGTCAACGTTAGTATTTCTATCAAAATACCCACTATAATTGTTTGGATAAAATACATAAAAACTGATATTAATCGGTTCATCTGGGCTTTCAGTTGGCTGTTGTTGTGGCTGTTCAGGTGTTGGTTCTTTCTCCGGTTCCGGTGTGGCAGTATCTTTCAATTCCTTTTTAGACAAGTATTCATCAGTTAATGGTGTTGGTTTCACATAACTCAAAAGACTGCTTGAATTGTTTGAATTACCACTGTCACATCCAGCTAAAAACCTTAAAACATCAGTATCTTTCGGTAATTTGTCTGGCTGTGATTCCCCATACCATGTGGCATAATCAAGAATAGATGGATGGTCAACAACCATCATAAATTCAAGAGTACCGCTTCTTGAAGTATTTGTATATGTATAAACATTCTCACCTCTACCGATAAATGTGTGTTCATTCCATTGAACACTTGTATCTTCATTAAACCTCAGCCCATAAGGTGGAAACCACATAATTCTTCCACCAAACGGTCCACGTTGTTCCCAAGATAAAGCCCTTTCAAAGGAATATGGGTCATATCCTTGCCATGCAAGATTCTCA
>CACZYB010000017.1 GCA_902785275.1 uncultured Pseudomonadota bacterium | reverse complement strand
ACACATCTGGGTGTTCTTGATTTAATTTTTTAAAGAAATGATACTCTTGGTCATATCTTAAAGTGTTTTCATGTACTTTTTCTGTATCTAAATCAGGATGCATTTCTTTGCTTTTCCATCCAACCTCATCATTATTTTTCCACCTGCCATAGGGTTTATCATCCCAAAATTGCATTTCATTCTTTTCTTTATTATATACCCATCTACGCCCCTTTTTAGCCGGATCATTTTCATTATTGTTTATATATAGTTGTACTCCGTTTTTAACTTCAACTTCGGTAAAATCCTTAATCTTCATAGTGTTTCCATTTGGTAATTTTGGCTGTGTTTCTTGTTGTCCTTCCTTTAACTTGTAAGCTTTTACTTTTAGGAATAGTCACATTATCGGAAACATTTTGACTATTTTTGCTGTCTTCTTCAGTTTTATTTTCAGTTTTGCTTTTTTGTATTTTTAAGGTAATTTTTGCAGAACGCCATTTTTTTGCCGATAATCCACTTTCATCTTCATTATTCTCAACCTGTTTGCTATTCTGATAACTTGTACCGCCATCTATTAACTTACATTTGTATAAATCCTTGAACCATTTAATTGCCGTGTTACAACGCTCATTAGCTAAAAATATATTACGTGCATCATTTAATGGTATTTCATTACCTTCAACTTTTAATGGTATTTCTTTAACATTAACTTTTACCTTATCTGTTCTAAAATCATGTGAATTTGAATAACCAATACCACTTATTTCAATAACTTTATATCCAGAATTATCATTGGCTTTACCAAAATAATTCTTTAATTCATTTATTCTATTATCATCTAAATTACCTGTATTATTTTTAATGAATTCGGCATTTGCATCAGTTGTTAAAGCACAAGCAACTTCAGCGAGTGTATAAAGATATTTATTATTATTTTCCCCATCCATATGCTCTTTTACACTTTTAATATCCCAATTCAAATTATAAGATATTTTGTCTTGATAACTTTCACCTTTTAATGTTTGTGCAAAACAGTTTTTAATTTCTTTATTTGTTAATTTGTCAACATATTCACCATCAATACGGTAATACCATAATTTTTTTTCGTCCTTTGTATATTTAGTTGGATTATTTTCTGTATTCGCACCTATTATGAAATTTTTATTATCATATTGTGTTTTCTGATTAGTATGGCTATTTACCATTTCATAACCTGCTCCTAAAGAGTTACTATTATTAGCATCACTCAAATCATCAAATTTGATAGACAATACACTTGATTTTTTTACGTTATCTACATCGCACTTCCATTGTGCACCATTACCACAAAGCAAATATGCTATTGGGTCAACTTTACTATCAGGTTTTCTATCAAAATACCCACTATAATTGTTTGGGTAGAACACATAAAAACTGATATTAATCGGTTCATCTGAACTTTCAATTGGTTTTTGTTGTGGTTGCTCAGGCGCTGGTTTCTCCTCCGGTGTCGGTGTGGCAGTATCTTTCAATTCCTTTTTAGACAAGTATTCATCAGTTAATGGTGTTGGTTTCACATAACTCAAAAGACTGCTTGAATCGTTTGAATTACCACTGTCGCATCCGGCTAAAAACCTTAAAACATCAGTATCTTTCGGTAATTTGTCTGGCTGTGATTCCCCATACCATGTGGCATAATCAAGAATAGATGGGTGGTCAACAACCATCATAAATTCAAGAGTACCGCTTCTTGAAGTATTTGTATATGTATACACATTCTCACCTCTTCCGATAAATGTGTGCTCATTCCATTGGACACTTGTATCTTCATTAAACCTCAGCCCATAAGGTGGAAACCACATAATTCTTCCACCAAACGGTCCACGTTGTTCCCAAGACAAAGCCCTTTCAAAGGAATATGGGTCATATCCTTGCCATGCAAGATTCTCAATAGAAAACATACAATCCTTTGGGTGAACATTCTTGTCTGCACCACCCAAATATTTTGGTGCGATATTTACAAGGCCAGTTTCTCTATCCAATACAGACATTGCCCATCCTTTAGCACCCTTATCTTTCCATCCCCATGTTTCTGGTATTGCTTTATGCAAAGTAAGCACATATGGGGTTTTGTATTTGGTAGCAACTTTTAGTTCATCTTCTGCCCAAGATTCTTTAGTCCAATGTTCATCCACCTTATTATATGTT
>CACZYB010000016.1 GCA_902785275.1 uncultured Pseudomonadota bacterium | reverse complement strand
AGTGGATTTAATCGTGCGTAATGTCATTTCTTTGTACCTTTCGTGGAAAATATGGCTACGATGCGTATTTCAGCACCGCAGCCATGTGTGACTTATTTGCCATTGGCAGTTGGTAATTCTTCTAACGAATTATCGCCATTTGTCAACTTATTTACCCATTTAGACTTTGTTGAATAAGAAAGTATCCCATCAGCATAACAAAGAACAAAATCACCTTTGATTTTTTCATCGGCTTGAATACTCAAAACCTGCTGAATGATTTTAACGGCATCATTCTTCTTCATCAAATTCTGGACATTGTCCTTTAATGTCGCTTTGGAAGAAGACTTCTTACCAGTATCATTTTCTTTACCATTAAAGAGGGCTTGGAGACCGATTTTTCCAATTATCTTCACGACTTTGTCAACATCAGCATAAGAAACTTTTTTATCTCGTAAAAATCTTAAAGCACGATTGTATTTGTTGCGGAAACTCTGGTGTAGTTTCTTCTGGCCTTCGTCTTCAGATACAGGGAAAAGACGCAAAAGATACTTTTTAGCACCTTTCTCAAAGTCATCATTTCCAAAAGTATCACCAATATGGCAATAAATCGTAGCCATAAAATTATATCTTGCTTCTCTGGTTTGAGAGATGCATGTTCCAATCTGTTCAAGAAGTTTTTGAGCTTTCTTAAACTGGGAAGATGCAGCAATCTTATCCATAGTCTTTTCAAGACGTTGGCTTTTTGTTTCTCTTTTACGAGTAGCAGAAGTTGCCTTAGTATTATGACGACGAGTACCTTTAACTGTTCTTTTTGAAGTCTTTTTATAGGTGGACTTCGACACCTTTTTATTTACTTTTGCCATGGTAATTCTCCATTTTAGGCGTTGAAACAAACCTCAACGAATAAGCTGTTCAGACGTCTCTATATATTAATAAGAATACGTGCGAGACTTGTTCGTTAAGAACAGTTTAACTATAGCATAAAATGATGAAAATGGCAACAGAACCACGGTTTTTCTTGAATTTTAACATATTATAGAAAAGCTATTTTATGTTATTTATATAATGCAGTAAAATATAGATGTTTGCAAAAATTTAATTTAAAAAAATAATGTTAATTTTGATAAAAAATTCAATAACTCATTATAGTAATTCTATTAAGAGTTTGAAAAGGCAAAAAAGGTCGAAATTTTAAAAATTTTTGAGGTGAAAAATCGGAAATTTAAGGCTATTTTTTGATGATTTTTCGTTCAGATTCGGAAAAATCGGGTAGAATCGGCTTCGACTCGGTAAATCCATAGCGACGTATATCGCTTTTATTGATAACGAACCAATCTTCATTTTTATCAGCGTGTTTACATACCTTTGTAGTTAGAATCTTTTGTGCATATAAGATGTAGCCCATTATATCGTCGTATTTTTCATAAATTTCTGTATCATCTAATTTAGATAGAGCAGATTTAATTTGCTTGAGATTGTCCTCATTGTTAAAATCAAGGTGGGTAAATTGTAATTTGTCATATTTAAATAGTGTATGTATATAACCAAAGACAATGGCTGCAGCTTTTATATATCTGGAGCGAGCTTTTTCAATTTTATCATAGCTAAATACTTTGATAGGACTACCATCTTCATTAATAGTAAAAGATATACTATTCGTTAAACGGCGAGCGTTGTCTATCCTATAGTCATCATCTTTACCATATTGAGCTAGGCGTAATAAGTTGAAAACAAAAAAGTATATTATCATTAAAGAAAGAGCATCTTCACGAATACGGTCTTGTATATCTTTATAACTTAAACCATTTATAATAGTATCGTCGCCATTATTATTAATGTAGTGATTGTATTCGATTTTGTATAAGTCAAAATAATCTTGTTTCAATTGCCCACCTTTGAGAGCTTTGATTTTAAATTGAAGACGTTTTTCTGTATTAGGAACATTATTACATAAAATACCATCCATCAAAGTAAAAGAAATCATTGCTTTGCATTGTTTGACTTCTTTTTCAAAATAAGAAAGGTCTTCACGTTTTTCTGGATTTTCTCTAGCAACGATATAAGGAAGTAGGTGGAATATAATATTTTCTTTTGCATCACTTATTGATTTTTTAGAAAGGCGAATACGTCTATTAAAATATGGCGTTTTTATATCAAGCATCTTAACTACTCCATCATACATAAAGATGACTTAAATCTAAACCATCAAAGGTTAAATTTTCGGAAACGGTTTTATATAGTTCTTTTGCGGATATACTGCCATAATGTGATGCCAAACTTGAACCTTGATCCCAACCACCCAAAATAACAACTCTTTCATGCGGAACCTGATGATTGCGGAGTTCACTGCGAAAAGTGTGTCTGAATGAGTGCGCTACGTGTTTAGGCAAAAATTTATCGTCATCATTATCAATCGTTTCATTAAGTTTATCCAATAATCGATTAAAAAACTTTGATACGCTGGCTGATAATTCACCACGGCAATTCGGCACAAGTTCGGGGAATATGCGCTGGGTTTTGTTGGTAATGTCATTTTTTTGCTGTTCAACATATTGCATAAAGCCACATTTAATTAACGTCGGGTGTATTGGTATGATTCTGATGGCATTGGCGGTTTTAACTCGTTTTCCGTTTTTATCGTTAATACTGAAACAAACAACGTCATCTTTAGTAATAATATCTGCGGTGGTGAGTTGGCAAATTTCATTAAGTCGCATACCAGAAAATAAGGCAATTAGCGGAACCCAGTAAAAGCCATCACGATAAATCTTGTCACCAGCTTTAAAACGACCGAGACGATTATTTAAACATCCACGATAGACCGTCGAGTGAAATATAATATTGAGTTGGTTAATCGAAAACGGGAGGTATTTATCTTGGTTTTTATTGATGGTAATTGAGGGGATTTCCACTTCTTCCATTGGGTTTTCTTCAATAAATTTCTTTTGTTTTGCCCATTTAAATATTGAGCTTAATGTGTGGATATAGTCGGTTTGTGTTTTTTCGGAAAGAGTAGGGGCTTTGTTATGTTTTGCCATATTTATTGCTTGGATGATGGTTTTTCCTTTGGTTACACCTTCACCAAAACGTTTCGGTATGTATGGAATGTTTTGTATCACGTCATTTAAGTCATCAGCGGTA
>CACZYB010000015.1:5238-5830 GCA_902785275.1 uncultured Pseudomonadota bacterium | reverse complement strand
ACAAAGATCTGGTTCTCTTGGTCACGGTGTTTATGCTTTGGTTCTTGGTGGAGGAAACGGTGGTTCAAATCCAGGTTCTGATTATACATCTGCTATGGCAGGAGGTAGTGGTGCAAAATTGGCTGTAACATTTACTGTTCCATATGGTTCAACATATTCTTATATTATTGGATCAGGTGCAAATGGTTCTCAAGGCGCTTCTAATCATGGATACGGTGCTGCTGGTGGTGGCGGTGGATCATGGTTTAAACTTAATAACACAACTACTTATATTGCTGGTGGTGGTGGTGGTGCTGGTGCTTTGTCTGCAAGAACAGATGGTGGTGCTTGGTGGTATAATCCAATTATGTGGGCACAGGGTGGTTCTGGTGGCGCTGTTGGTTCCGGTGGTGCTGGTGGAGATACCTACGGTGAAACTAAGTGTTACCATCCAGATGGTGGTGATGGTGGTGCATCGGGTAATTGGGCCGGTGGTTTATTTGAAAGAAAGAATGATGGTGGAAATGGAAACGGTGATACACCAGGAAATGGTGGTAGACATGATAGAAAAGAAAATAGAGATTACAAATCTGCTGGAAATGATTTCGGTGGA
>CACZYB010000015.1:0-5196 GCA_902785275.1 uncultured Pseudomonadota bacterium | reverse complement strand
ATACTATAATGCTGAAAATGGTAAGGCTTCTCATGGAAACAGTCTTCCAGGAAATGTTGCAAGTAAGATGAATTGTACAAGTTGTGCAAGATTATATAAGATCAGATAATTTTTGCATTATACAAATCATTATTAAAAAAAGTTATCCCGAATTTATTTCGGGATTTCTTTTTGTCTTTATTGTTTGGATTTGATATTAGCTTCATAAAATACAGCCCAAAGTTACTTTTTTCTGAATGATTCTGTTGTTGGAATGGCAATTTACTGTACCAAAATTGCAGTAATTTAAAAAAATCAAAAAAAATACTAGGAAAAATTATTTAGAAAATTCAATGAATTATGAGGTTTAGTGGCGGATGGGGAGGGATTCGAACCCCCGGTGAAGTTGCCCCCACAACGGTTTTCAAGACCGCCGCATTCGACCGCTCTGCCACCCATCCGTAAACAAAGATAAAGAGATTCTACAATACAAAACCTATTTTGTAAAGAAAAATTTGAATTTATCTAGAATTTTCTTCGGCATATTCTTCGAAAAGTATATCTTTAGTTACGTGTTGTTTGTAAATTCTTTTCATTCTTTCGTTAAATATTTCAAAATTTGTGATGAATTCATTTGTTGTAATATCTTCAAACAAACTTGGTGCAACTATTTTTATAAGTCTTTCTACTTCGAAATTAGATTCGTTATCAAGAATGATTTTTCTTATCCTTAAAATCTGGGTTGGAGTTAATATTGAATACTTCTTTTCAAAATTTAGGTAAACTTTCATAGCGTTTTCAACCGGAGTAATAAGTTCATCAATCGAAAACATTTCATTATTTTTAAGCTTTGTAAAATAGATATTCATTTCTTGAAGAAGTCGAAGTGCATTATCCAACTTTACACAAAGGACAAGTCCTTCTAATTCCTTATTTTTAATTTTTTCTATTTTTGCAACTTTTTTTGTTATTTTTTGCATGTTAACACCCTTTATCTATTAACTTTTTGAAAAAACAATATACAAATAATAATAATTTGTCAACAAAAATTTAAAATTTCTTTATTTTTGGGAATAAAGTCTTGAATTTTTCTGTGTGATTTGCTAAGTTTTCTGCTGCGAGGGAAAAGGAGATTGGTATGAAAATATTTCTAATTTTGTTGTTATTTTTTACTTGTGGTTCACAAACTGTACTTGCTGATACAGAAAATGTTGTGATAAAATCAGATACTTCAAAGGTTGAAAGTAATGATGTCTCAAAAGAAAATACTATCCCTGAAGAAAAAGAAGAATCTCAAAAAAATGATAAAAGTGATGAAAAAGTTCTAAAGCTTAATCCAGTACAAATAATTAATCTTGCAAAAAAGCTTATCGAAGAAAAAAAATATGATGCTGCAATGGTATTCCTTACAAAGTCTCCTTTTAATGTAAGGGAATTGGAAATTGAACGTTTGCACCTTATTGCATCAATTTATATTGCAGAAGGTAAGCTTGATGATGCGATTGAAATTTACAGATTCATTTTGGATTATCAACCAAATATTCCAAGCATTCGTTTGAAATTGGCTGAACTTTATTTGATGCAGGGGTCGTATTACAAGGCGGACTATCATTTCCGTCTTGCCGCAACTGATAAGAATTTACCAGAGGAAGTTCAAAAAAATATTGCGATGGCGCTTTACTTTGTTCGCCAAAATAAAAATTGGAATTTCTGGTTCAATTTTGGTGCCGCACCTGATAATAATGTTAATAATGCAACTGGTGGTGAGCAGTGTATAAATTACTATGGTTTGATTTTGTGCAATCAACTTGCTGATAAAGAAAAAGCTGTTGGTTTCAATGTTGCTTTTGGTGGAAATTATGAATTAAAACTTTCCGACAGATGGCGTTTAAGAAACGAGGCTGTTATTTACAATTCAACATATAACAAAAGCGAATATGATGATTTGTATTTAAGCTATGTCCTTGGTCCAAAGTATGTTTGGGGAAGGGGTGAAGTTTTCACAGGACTTACTATGTCTCGTCGTTGGCTTGATCATCAACCCTATAATAAAACCTTGGGTGGAAGAGTCGATTTAGATTATGATATCACAAAGCATTTATCTGCTGCTTTAAGTACATACTTTACACCAACATATTATGATGATTATCATAATCTTTTGGATGGTGATGTTTATGGTGTAAGAGCAAGGTTATTCTATACATTTGATGCGTCAAAATATCTTGCTTTCAAATTTGGTTTTGAAAAAGAAAATACCGAAGAAAAAATGTATGCTAATAATAAAAAATCATATGGTATTGGTTTCGGTGTGGAACTTCCTTATGGATTTTCAATGTATGTCGAACCATCGATACTTTTCACCGATTACAAGGATGAAAGACCTGTTGTAAAAGATTATAGTTATGTTTATATAAAGGAAGCAGATATAACAAGAAAATATATGCTTAACCTTTCAAACAGAAATATAAAGTTTTGGGGATTCGTTCCAACGTTGACATACACTTACACAGATAAATCTTCAAATATCTGGCAAAAGGAGTATGCAAAGTCAACGGTTGAATTTACTGTTAATCAAAGATTTTAATGGAATAAAAAATGTACGAAGAACTTGATGCAATAAAATTAAAGTGTGAAAAATGTGAAAAATGCCCTCTTTGTAAAACAAAGACAAATACTGTATTTTCAGGTGGTACACCAAATTCTAAAATTATGCTTATAGGTGAGGCTCCTGGGGAACAAGAAGATTTGCAAGGTTTTCCATTTGTTGGACGTTCCGGACAGCTTCTTGATAAAATATTGGAGTGTGCAGGTTTATTTCGTGATAAAAACATTTATATTTGTAATACAATAAAATGTCGTCCACCAAAAAATCGTAATCCATTGCCAGAGGAAAAGTTGGCTTGTCGTGAATATCTTGATGCACAAATTGAAATTTTGAAACCAAAGATTATTCTTCTTTGTGGTGCGGTTTCTGTTGCATCAATGATTCCGGAAAATACAAATGGTATTACAAAAATTCATGGCAAGTGGTATGATGGTCCATTTGGAGCAAAGATGATGCCTATTTATCATCCTGCATACTTACTTCGCAATCCATCAAATGAAGTTGGTAAACCAAAGTGGCAAATGTGGCAGGATATAAAAGAAGTAAAAAAACTTTATGATTCTCTTAAATAAAAAAATCCCCAAAAGTGGGGATAAAAAGAAAAGGAATATAAAATTTTTTGCTATTTTGATTCTTGAACTTTTGAAATCTTTTTTACTTCAATTTCTGTATCTGAAAACCAACCTTTATCTACTTCACCTGAAATTTGAACAAAATCATCAGGGTAAACGGTAAGTCCACGGAATTTTTTATCTTCTATTTCAATTTTTATGGTTCCTGTTTCATCGCGAAAAAGATATTTTTCATCACCCAAAGATTTTTCGATATAGCCTTGCAATACAACGAAAGTATCATCTTTTTCATTCTTTGCTTTTTCAACAGAAACTATTTCAAATTCTTCGATGCTTGGTTCTCTTACCTCCTTAAATCCACCTTTGTGTTTTTTGGAAATTGCAACCTGACTTCCAGCAAAACAAGTTGCTACAATTAATAAAAAATAGATTTTATATTTTGATAAATTTTTCATATTGCCTCCTTTTAAATTATTATTGCGAAACTGTAAAAATTATATGCATACAAAAAAGCAAAATACAATAAACCAATAATCCTAGGAATTAAGGAAATAAAAAATTAAAAAAAACAATGTTTTGTTTATGTGAGTTTTCATACCTATTGCATATATCAAAATTTTATGTCACGTTTTAAATATATTTTTTTTACGTCTGTTTGTTTGGAAAAAGTTTTATTAAAAAATTTATACAAAGAAAGAGAGAAAGTTATGAAAAAAATATTTCTTATTACTTTAATCCTTATGTCAAAAAATGTTTTTGCTTCTGTGACAGTAACGCAAGTTGAAAATGTTCTTGCTAAATATTGTGTACCAAAATTCGGAGATATTGCAGATGATGGATATCTTACTTGTAATGGAATTTTTGAAGGTGTTTATAAAACGAATTCCACTTGTTCTTGTGCAAGTAAGGGTGATACAGCAGACTTTAAACATCTTATTTATAACAATCAATTTCGTAGATGTAGGCCACGTTGTCAGCCGGGATATTATATTGAAGAAGGTAAGGAGGGTAAATGTCCTGCTGGAAGATATCAAGTAGAAATTACTAAATAAAAAAGGAGGGAAAATGAATTCAAAAAAAGTATCAATAAATACTATAAGCTTTCTTTTGTTTGGAACGGTTCCTATCTATGCTCAACAATATAATCCATATATTTTAGTTTGTAAGTTATGTCCTGCTGGAACAAAGGGGGATGGTACAACAAAATCTTGTACACCATGTGAAAAAGGAAAGTTTTCAGTAGAAGGTTCTTCTGAATGTTCACTATGTGCTGCGGGTTCATCAACAAATAATCAAACAGGTCAGGGTGCATGTACACCATGTGCTGCAGGAACATATACTAGTAGTAAAGGTCAAGCAACATGTACTTCATGTTCAACTGGTACTTGTGCTGTGGGTAAAGGAAATACATCTTGTAAATCATGTACTGGTTCTGGGGTTACTACTTGTGACAAGGTTGATTGTCATCCTTTGACTTGTTCTGAAGGGTATGGATTATCTAATAATTTGTGTACAGCATGTGGTGTGGGTAAATATTCAACAAACGGTGATAACAGTTGTTATACTTGTCCTGCTGGAACAAAAAATCCTAATAACGCAGACTCTAAATGTTATGTATGTAATAATGGAGAATACCAGGATGGTACAGGTGAGAAAAATTGTAAAAAGTGTCCAGTAGGTAATCAATGTCCAAATACAACATATTCAACAAGTTATGGATTTAATAGAGGGATAATTTCTCCAACACCTTGTAACTCTGGTCATTACCAGAATGAAGAAGGTAAGGCATCATGTAAAAATTGTTCAGAAGGATTGTCAAGCTCTACTTCTGGTCCACAATCAAGTTGTACTCCATGTCCTGTAGGTCAGTGGACCGATGGTGCTGGGTATAAATGTCGTGCAATTGTTGGAACAATAATTTCAACAATACATGAACTTTCCGGGGCACAACAAAGATCTGGTTCTCTTGGTCACGGTGTTTATGCTTTGGTTCTTGGTGGAGGAAACGGTGGTTCAAATCCAGGTTCTGATTATACATCT
>CACZYB010000014.1 GCA_902785275.1 uncultured Pseudomonadota bacterium | reverse complement strand
ATTTGTTGACTGAGTTTGATTTTTTGCTTGAACCGGAACGTTTACTTGAACCTTTTCTTTTTGCATAGGTTTCTGCACCAAGTATTAAAGATAAGAAGAGAACGCAGAAAACCGAAGTTTTACCTATATTTGCAAGGAGTTTACCCCCCCCCCGATTCGTCTATTTTGTCCAAACATTTTTAATCCTTTCTCTCTCAATTAAACTAAATCATAGTTTAATGTAGTTTAAGATTTTTTTCAAGTTTTAAATATCTGGATATCAAAGATATTTCTTTAAATACTTTCCTGTATAAGATGACGGATTTTTTGCAACTTCCTCTGGTGTACCAGAAGCAATAATTGTTCCACCATTATCACCACCTTCTGGTCCTAAATCATATATGTAATCGGCAACCTTTATAACCTCAAGATTATGTTCAATAACAACAACGGTATTACCCTGCTCTACCAATCTATTAAGAATCTTTAAAAGTTGTTTTACATCATGGAAGTGAAGACCAGTTGTTGGTTCATCCAATATATATAATGTCTTACCAGTAGAACGTTTTGAAAGTTCCTTTGATAACTTTACACGTTGAGCTTCACCACCAGAAAGTGTTGTTGCAGATTGCCCAAGTTGAACATAACCAAGACCAACTTCGGATAATAATTTTAACTTATTATGTATAACAGGAACGTTTGCAAAGAATTCGATTGCCTCATCCACTGTCATATCAAGGACGTCGGCAATGCTTTTATCCTTGTACTTAACATCCAAAGTTTCCCTGTTATATCTTTTTCCGTGACATTCATCACATTCAACATAGACGTCAGCCAAAAAGTTCATTGGAACACGTTTTACACCATCACCACAACATGCTTCGCATCGACCTCCCTTTACATTAAAAGAGAATCGACCAGGTTTATATCCACGCTGTTTAGCAAGAGGTAATTTTGAGAACCAATCACGTATGGCATCAAACACACCAACGTATGTTGCAGGATTAGAACGAGGAGTTCTTCCGATTGGGGATTGGTTGATATCAATAATCTTATCAATATTACTTATACCTTTTACACTTTTAACCTTTCCCGCAGAAATGGTTGAACCATTGATTTCTTTCATACATAATGGATAAAGTGTATCAATAATAAGTGAAGATTTACCACTTCCTGAAACACCTGTAATACAAGTAAATGTTCCAAGAGGAATTGATATATCAACATTCTTTAGATTATTGTGTGTTGCACCCTTTATAATAATTTTCTGACCATTACCAACACGACGAGTTTTTGGAACATCAATTTTATATTCACCAGTTAGATATTTTGCAGTCAAGCTGTCTTTATTTTTCATAACCTCTTCTGGCGTACCCTGTGCAATCAAATGCCCGCCATTAATCCCCGCACCAATACCAATATCAATAAGGTGGTCAGCCTCCCTCATGATATCTTCGTCATGCTCAACAACAATAACTGTATTAGATTTATCACGTAACTTTTTTAAGGTTTCGATAAGTTTATCATTATCCCTTTGATGAAGCCCAATTGAAGGCTCATCCAAAACATAAAGAACGCCAGTAAGTCCAGTTCCAATTTGTGAAGCAAGACGAATTCTTTGCGCTTCACCACCAGACAAAGTACCACTTGAACGGTAAAGGGTTAAATAATTCAATCCAACATCATTTAAGAAACCAAGCCTGTCGGTAATTTCTTTTAATATAGATTTTGCAATAGCTTTGTTCTTTGGTGAAAGCTTTGCATCCAAAGATTTAAACCAATCATAGGCTTCACTAATAGAAAACTTTGTTGCCTCAATAATATCTAAGCCATCAATTTTTATACACAAAGCCTTTTCATTCAAACGCTTTCCGTGACAGGTAGCACAAGGAATATATTGTTGATATTTTTCAATTTCAATATGTTGCCAATCAGATTCTTCATCTTTCCAACGGTTCCAACGACGCTCTAAATTAGGGATAACACCTTCAAATGGCTTTCTATAAGTCCAACCGTTCCAATCAATATCAATTTCTTTACCCTTGCTTCCATAAAGGATTATGTCCTTTGCTTCATCAGACAAATCACGCCATGGTTTATCCATACTTATTCCATAATGATGGCAAACGGCTTCAAGTAAATATTCGTTTTGAGTGATAGCATCATCACGTGACCAAGGAGCGATTGCACCACGACGAATTGTCTTTCTTTCATCCGGAATAATCAATGCAGGAGAATACTGTATTTCAAAACCAAGACCACCACAATCAGGACAAGCACCAGCAGGATTGTTAAATGAAAAAAGTCTTGGTTCAATTTCTTCAATCGCAAAGCCAGAAACTGGACACGCAAAATTTTCGGAAAAGATAATTTGTTCCTTTGTATCTGCATTTTCAGCAATCATAATACCATTAGATAGTTTCAACCCTGTTTCCAAGGAGCTAGCAAGTCTGTCCTTTATCTCCTCACGGACAACAACCCTGTCGACAACAACTTCTATTGTATGAGCACGATTTTTATTTAAGTCAGGCACAGCCTCAATTTCCCAAAATTCACCATCCACACGGACACGAGAAAAACCTTTCTTTTGTAAGTCATCAAGCTCGGCCTTATGTGTACCCTTTTTCGCACGAATTACCGGAGCAAGAAGATAAAGTTTTGTTCCACGAGGAAGCTCTAAAATCTTATCTACCATATTTGATACAGTCTGACTTTCAATAGGAAGCCCAGTTTCCGGAGAATATGGCACACCAATTCTTGCCCACAAAAGACGCATATAATCATAAATTTCAGTAACAGTACCAACAGTGGAACGTGGATTTTTACTTGTAGTTTTTTGCTCAATAGAAATAGCAGGAGAAAGTCCCTCTATACTATCAACATCAGGCTTTTTCTGTATATCCATAAATTGCCTTGCGTATGCAGACAAACTTTCCACATAACGACGTTGACCTTCGGCATAGATAGTATCAAAGGCAAGCGATGATTTACCACTTCCCGAAACACCAGTTATAACAACCAATTTATCACGTGGAATATCTATATCAATATTTTTAAGGTTGTGTTCCCTTGCACCACGAATCTTTATACTATCCATACTACACCTCTTGTTTATAAGTTATATATAATATAGAAACAAATCTTTTTCAAGAACAGAAATAAAACGAAAAATAAGGCGATCTTACTGAGGAAAATGTTGATGCGATTATTTTTCCTGAGTGGTACGAAAAATCGATTCGTTCCGGATTGGTAAAAGCTATTATCAAAAAAAATGGTAATACTAAGGCTTTTGATGATTTTGATAAAATTGCAGAGGAAAGAATGTTGGCACCTGCAGAAAATGTAATAACAGAAAGCTATTCTGATAAATATAAGAAAATTATTCACACAACTACTTGTTGCCCTAAAAAAATATGAAAATGAAATTCCTATGGTTCGTGCGGCAATATATAATGCTATTATAGCTGGTTATAAATTAGGGTTAAGATCATTTGCATTTCCTGCATTAAACACTGGAAATGGCGGAAATTTAAATAATTATGATTCTGCAAACTCAATTATACTTGGCTTTGGTGATGCAACAGAAAAAAATTAAAGTTAAGGAAAATGAAAAACCATCTGTTTCCATAGTGCTAACAAATAAGAGAATGTTTGAGGATTTTAAAGAAGAACTTTCTCACTATGAACAATTAGGAAAAGGTGAAGATAAATTTATTCACGATGATAGAATTAATAGATTTAATGATGACTTTTTGGGTGTATCGCCATTTTCTGTTACATCAGAAATGTATAACGACCACATACAAAGTATAAAACAAAATCAAAGATAGTTTTATTTATTAAAAGCAAAAAATACTCAATTCCCTCCGTTCTATTGGGGATTTTTTTACCTTCAACAAAAGATTTTAATTCAAGTATGTTCGGGATAGCGAGGAATTTGTCTTAGAGTGCAGCTATTTTACTCTTTCGTTCTAACCTATAAATGTAACAAATCCCTCGTCATCCCGAGTTGGTACTTTTACACCAAATCCACTCTTAACGCATAGTTATCAAGAGGAGTGTGTGCTGAAGACAAAAGAGGTGTTACCTCAACAACTGAAAGATGAGCATCCTCAAAATCCAAGATTATCTCATCTCCTACCTCTGGGATAACTCCCTTTGGCAAAGAATTTTCGAATACAAAAACTATATCATCACAAAATGTTGCACTTACTTTTTCAATTATATTTTTATGTTTTAATTTCACCGTTTCAACCATTTTAAATTTTGTCCTTTCAATCAATAAATTCAACTTCTAAGGCATAAATTCCACCAGTCATTTCCGATATAGGAACAATTCTTTTTATTTTAAAGTGATAATTAAACGAGTTAACAAAAACTTCATCATTTACATCGGGAATAAGGTATTTTGGTAAAGATTTTGAAAAAAGAAAGACAACCCCACCCAAAAGGCTTACCTTTGCATTAACCAATTTGCCTTCGTGTTTTAATTGAGCGTCATATTCTTCGACCATTTATATTCCATCCTTTCTTTAAATATTCCTATATAATATAGAACGTAAAAAGAAAAAATCAAGAACAAAATGTAAAATATTTTTATTTCTTAAAAATCTTGTTTTTCAAACCAACCCACCATGGGTCTTTTATTTCAGATTGAAGTTTACGGAAATGGGCTTCGTTAAGTACATATCCGCTCATTCCTTTTAGTTTTCCAAGAATTTTTATGAATTCATTATAGTCAGGATGATCCGGTTCCCAACAAGTGTAACGATCATAATTTCTAAGCATTCTGGTTTTATCGTGCCATTTTCTGAAACGCCAGAAGTGAGCTTCTGCTCCGAATCTATTCGCTAATTTTACAAATGCTGGCATTTCTTTGAAATTTAAAGAATGAAATACAAAATTAAAGCAGAGAGTTTTTATTTTTCCTTGTTTTTTTAATTCTGATAAATATTTTAAATTTTTTTGAAGTTGTTCCCAATGACCACCTCTAACTATGAATTCATAAGTCTTTTTTGTTGCGGCATGAATAGAAATATTTGCACCTTTAAGTTTTCCTTCAAGTCCAAAATCTTTTACATGTTTTTCATCAAATAAAAGGCCATTTGATATCAATTCAAATTTCGCATTTGGATATTTTTCAGAAATACTTTTTATTAAAGATTTTAAATGGTTGCTTGTAAAAACTTCACCTGATCCATTTAGATAAATGAGTTCTGCATTTTTGCAAATATTTATAATCTTATCAGAGATTTTATTATAAGCTATTGTTGTATCGTTCGATTCTACATATAATTCATCTCGACAAGTTTGACATCTTGTATTACAGCTCCAAACATAGCTTAAATGTACAGTTTTGGGGTATGGTATATTTGCAATGTCTTTATCTTCAAAATTACTAAAATTCTCTTCTTTAAATTCTTGGCAAAAATCTAGATTACAATATTTATAGCTTCCATCAAGAACAGCTTTTCGGAATTCTTGAGCTTTTTCACCAAACCACATATCTTCAAACGAATCTTCGTATATATTACCTAACATATATTCATTATTAAATGCTGGGCAACAAAAAGTAACTTGTCCATTGTATTCAATATTTACTCTTTCAAATGGATATTTGCAACACTTTACCATAAATTATCCTTTTACTTTTTTATTGCTCCGTAGGTTAAGGTTAAGTGGGTTTGGGCATTATCTTTGTATTCCAATATTCCTACACTTTCTAACCT
>CACZYB010000013.1 GCA_902785275.1 uncultured Pseudomonadota bacterium | reverse complement strand
ATCCGAGGAATGTGGAACAAGAACTCGTACAAAGACAACATACTGTAATTCAACAGGAAACACATCTTCAACTGCAAATCCGAAACAAGAAACAGAAACAAGTACAAGAAATTGCCAAAGTGGTTATGAGTGTATAAGCAATCGTTGTTACATAATCTGCCCTGCAAACTCAACCCGCTCCGGCACATCATGCGTATGTAATAGTGGTTATACTATGGTTAGTGGTAGTTGTGTTCTTAATAACTGTTCTGCAGGTCAATATAGAAGTGGTACAAGTTGTGTAACCTGTGAAGTTGGTTATTATTGCCCTGGTGATAATCTTAGATATACTTGTTCTACTTGCTACTATGAACTTAGAACGTGGAGTGGTGGACATGATGACAATGATAATTATCGAGATTATGATGTTACTCTTTATTGTCAAAAAGAAGGAAGTACAAGTGCTAAAAGTAATTCATATGACTGCACATATAGATTAAAAAATGGAAAATTAAATTTTGGTGCCGGACCCAAAAATAAAGATTGTAAAGAGAAAAATTCTGGATGTATTTCTAAAAGTGTTAGGTCTTTCTAAATATTTTTCTCAAAAATACCCCGTCGTTTGGCGGGGTTTTTTATAAGGAGAGAAATAAAAAATCCACCAACTTTTGATTGGTGGATCTGTTTTTTAAAGATTGTGAAATCTTATTTAAGATAGTATGAATTTGTTACATTCATATCAGCATCAAATTCGTATACGAATGGAGATGCAGTTGGAATGTTTAATTCAACAATTTCTTCTGGTGTATATTTAGAAATATACATTTCCAATGCACGAAGTGAGTTACCATGTGCAACAACCAAAACGTTTTCACCTTTTTGAAGACGTGGTAAAATTTCCTTTGTATAATAAGGAACAACACGATTTACTGTATCAAGAAGGCTTTCTGCCAATGGAAGTTCTTCTGGTTTTAAATCCTTGTATTTTTCATCAAAAGCAGGATTACGTTCATCATCTTTTTCCAATAAAGGAGGTTTTACATCATAAGAACGACGCCAGATTTTAACTTGGTCAGCACCGTATTTTTCAGCTGTTTCCGCTTTGTTTAAACCTTGTAATGCGCCATAGTGACGTTCGTTAAGGTGCCAGTCGTGAATTTGTGGAACGTTTGTTAAACCTGCTGATTCGAGAATGTTTTTTGCAGTTTCAAGTGTACGTGTAAGTATTGATGTATAGCAAACATCGATTTTTTCACCTTTTATCAAAGAGCCAGCTTTTTTAGCTTCTTCGATACCGTTTTCTGATAGAGAAACATCAGTCCAACCTGTGAAAAGATTTTCTTTATTCCATACGCTTTCGCCATGACGAACTAAAATCAATTTTGACATTTTATTATTATTCTCCTTTTGTTATTAAATGGTCGGGGAGACAAGATTTGAACTTGCGGCACCTAGTTCCCAAAACTAGTACTCTACCAGACTGAGCTACTCCCCGTCTTAAGAAAAGATGAAAGAATTATATCACACTAAATTTGTATTTCAAGAATTTTTTAACAAAATTATTAAAAATGTTTGATTTTACTTAAATAATCTTTTATTATCGTTGTTATATTTTATAGGAAAAGCGTTATGTTTGGGAAAATTTTATCATATATTAAGTCAAATTTGATGGAAGAAATTCACAATTTTCCTTTGTTTATTCCTGTTTTTATTGGGATTGGAATTGGATTTTATTTCCATTTGGAGTCGGAACCAAAAACATGGGTCGTGTACCTTTGCTTTGCTATTAGTTTGTTATTACTATTCTTTTTAAACCTTGGAAATTCTTCGGATAAGTTTAAACATTACAAATTTGTTGTCGCTTTTTCTACATTTAAATATATTTTACGAAAGTTTTTTAAGATTCTTTTATTTACTTTGTTTTTCCCAATTATTGGTCATATTACGTTGGTGGTTTTCATTGGTGGATGGATTGTTTCTTTATTTGAATACTCTTATTATCTAAGGTATTTTGCGTTTTTTTATGATAACTCTTTGATGAAGGGGATTTGGCGTGGAATAAAGTTTTTATTTAGGCCTGTTTCAAAACGTTTCAAAAAGACAAAGCTTTATGCCTATCTTAAAAGTGTTTTAAAGGTTTCAAAGTCAAAGAAAAACGTTAGTAGGAATGAGTGGAAATTACTTATAAAAACAACAAAATCCGTGGTTAGATTTTTTAGCCGAATCTTTGATAAAATCTTTAATAATCCAGTCTTTAGTTTTATTGTAGGTTTAAAGAATCTTTTCATTAAAAGTTTAAAAAATTTTATAAAAAGGAATGTTCGTTATTTAAAGAAAAACGTGTCAAAGTCTTTGTTTGAATCAATTTGGGGTTTTATTTATTCAGTTAATTTTATAGTATTCTTTATTGTGTTAGGATTTTTCGTTATAAAGCTTAGAACGAATCTTTTGGATACAAATTTATTGGAACATAAACTTAAAAATCAAAAGATTATCGCAAGAGTTATAGAATCGGAAAATTTTGAAAATGATTACAGGTTGACTTTGGATAATGTAAGGCTTTCAAAGGATAGCGATGTGAAGCTTGATAAAATACGAATTAAGTTTTTACGTGAGTTTGGTTTGCCAGAGATTGGTAAATCGATTGAGTTTAGGGCATCCCTTATCCCTCCGTTTGAACCGGATACTTTTGGCTCATTCAATTTTGCAAGATATTCATATTTCAAAAAACTTTCTGCAAGTGGAAAAAGTTTTGATGCGTGGAAGTATGTGGATGATGTGGAAAAGAATTCGTTTGGAAAACAATTATTTTTTGATTTTTTGAATTTCAGAAACAAGATTAATTTGATTATTCAGAATAAAACTTCTTCTGATACATCCGGTGTTATTATGTCTATGATGACAGGGGAAAGGTACTCTATTCCTGATAAAGTTTCCGAAGATTATAAGGGGGCGGGTATTTCTCATTTGTTGGCTATATCTGGATTTCATATGACATTGATTGTTGGATTTGTTTTCTTTTTAGTAAGGTTTTTGTTGGCTTTTTCTGTTTCATTTTCCAATAGGTATAATACTAAAAAAACAGCTGTGTTGTTTGCTTTTTTATTTAGTGTGTTTTACTTGTTTATAAGTGGTACAAGGCTTCCTTCGGAAAGAGCGTTTATAATGTCAAGCTTGGCATTGCTTGCAGTATTATTAGATAGAAATCCTATATCGTT
This sequence comes from uncultured Pseudomonadota bacterium, assembly GCA_902785275.1. Taxonomy (GTDB): domain Bacteria; phylum Pseudomonadota; class Alphaproteobacteria; order Rs-D84; family CACZYB01; genus CACZYB01. The sequence continues at coordinate 3,408 of CACZYB010000013.1, read as the reverse complement.
AAGATTTGTTGCGGTAAGTGCAATTATTATACTTTTGTTATCACCAGAAGCGTTGGTAAATGCGGGTTTCCAATTATCATTTATTGCTGTGATTTCTTTGATAAGACTTTATATGTTAAGAGATAAAATTTTCATTAAATATACCGATAGTGATGGAAGTATAAAAAGAAAACTTTATCAAATTGTAAATGTTGTTTTGGCAAATAGCCTTAGTTCATTTTTGATTGGTATTGCGATTATACCGTTTATTATTTACAACTTTAATACAGTACAGATTTATAGTGTATTGGGTAATTTCTTTGCAATTCCTTTATTTACGTTTATTGTGATGCCAGCGATTTTGTTTGCATTCTTGCTTATGCCTTTTGGTGTAGAATTTTTACCATTAAAGGTTGCAGAATTTGGTGTAAGGATGATTAACTATTTTGCTAGTAAAATTTCGGTTTTGCCTTATGCATCGATTGATGTAAAGACTATGAATTTGATGCCATTACTTTTTATCGTATTTGGACTTATATGGTTTTTGCTTTGGGATAGAAAGTGGAAAAGATTTGGAATTATTTCTGTATTAGTTGGAATAGTTTTGTATATGGTGCAACCGAATCCAGATGTGTTTGGAAATAAGTATTCAAATATTTTTGCTGTGAATTTAAAAGATTTTGATGTTGTTAATTTTTCAAAATATGAACCTTCAAGGATGCTTATTGATAACTGGAATTCATCTATTGGTAAAAAGAATGTAAAGGTTGTTGAAAATAGAACTTTTGATATATCTGGAGTTAAGGTTGGTTTTGTTGATAAGTTTAAAGATTACAAAAGGGCTTGTTTTGAAAATAATATTTTGTTTGTAACATTAGATAAAACAAAAAGCTTTTTTAATTGCAGAAAGCCTGTTTTCGACAGACGATTTTTTAAATATGCAAAGGGAGCAGAGTTTTTTATAAACAAGTATTCTGTTAAATACAAGATACTTAGAAAATATATAGGAAAAAGACCTTGGAGTTTAGGAAGATACAACAAGGATTATAATTTATTTCCTGAATTTAAAAGTATAAGACTTTTTAATTACAGATAGTTATGCTGGTTTACATGTAGCGCCATCATCGTTTGTTATACAATGATAGACCTTTTTTGTGGAAGATTTACCAGAGTTGGATGTAGTTATAGATGTGTAATCAAATTTTACATCTTTTTCTTTTTCACCTTCGGTTCGTTCGCATTTTTTGTTATAGCAAGAGTAGGTAGCCTTTTTGGTTTTTACTTCTTGTTTAACCTCTATTTTTGCAAAGACAGGTATTGATAAGTTTATAAAAAGTATAAAGATTATTGTTTTTTTCATTTTTGTTTCCTTAGTTACAAAAATATTTTGTAAAATTTTTTACTGAAAATCAATATTTTTTAATTGACTTTGATATGACGTGTGTCTATTTTATCGAGGAAAGTTTTAAAAATGAAGGTTATAGATAGTAAAAATAATGTTGTTGTAAATGATAATGGTATAATATTTATTCCGAACCGTCGTTTTATGTCGTCGAAAGAAATTGAACAGCTTGAAAAAATTGAATATAAAACGAAAGATAGTGTAAAGAAAAGCTATTCAAATTTTGTAAAGCAATCTTACTACCATTTGCTTCATGAATTGAAACATGCTGAAAATGACTTTATTGCAAAAAAAATTATTCAATCAAATGGGGTTTCTTATGAAAATTTGGTTGATTTATGCGCTTATGATAAAATAAGTGCAGAATTTCAATCTTTGTTTTACCGTGTTGCCGATTATTTAAAAGGTGACTATGATGCATCTTGTGTGCCATTGGTAGAAAGATTATTTAAACATATAAAGACTTATGATAATTACTTTTATCACTTGAAAGAAGTATTTAATTTTATTTTTGATGATCATTACAGAAATTTGATTGAGAATGTTTATACTTTGAGTTATTTTGAAACACATTCTTTTGATTACATAAAAGATTTTGCATGTAAGGAAAATTTTAAAAAATCTTATGCTGATAAAGATTCTTTTGAAAAAATAAAATGTGGCTTTTTTGATTTTGAAATTTATAATCCAGAAACAAAGAAGATGGAACTTGTTAATTGTGCAAATTATTTTCAATCAATGAATTTTCCAAAAACTTCTATATTAAAAGTAAAAAAGTTTTTAAATAAAGAAATCAAAAAGCAGAAAAAACTTCGTAAGCAAGAAAATATTTCTAATGAATTGGTTAAACGAATCACGAAGTTCCATTTGGAAAATATGAAATAAATATTTTAATTTATACCTATTGATTTTTTTTAATTAAGTAGTATTCTTCTGTAATTCTGTTAATAAATAAAAGAAAATGAGGTAAAAAATGTTTGATATTAATCAAATTTTAGGAGCTTTTTTGGTTCTTTTCGCTATTATTGATGCTTTTGCAGCTATGCCAACAGTTATTGATTTAAAGAAGAAAGGTAAAACAATTTCTGCTTCGAGGGCTGCACTTTATTCAATGATAATGCTTTTGATGTTTTTCTATGTGGGAAATGCAATGTTAAAGCTTTTCCATATTGATATTCCATCATTTGCTGTGGCTGGTTCTATTGTTATTTTTGTTATAGGGCTTGAAATGACACTTAACATCCGTATTTTCAGGGATAATAAAACACAAGGAAGTGATGCAACATTTATTCCTGTTGTTTTTCCTCTTCTTACTGGGGCAGGTGTGTTTACAACACTTCTTTCTATTCGTGCACAGTATACTGATTTAAATATGATTATTGCGATGATTTTGAATGTTATTGTTATTTATGTAATTCTTTCATCTGTAGACTATATTGAAAAGTTTTTGGGTGATGCCGTGATTTATATGATGCAAAAGTTTTTTGGTGTGATACTTCTTTCTATTGCAATGAAACTTTTTATTACAAACATTACATACATTGTTGAACATATATAAAATTTAGTTTTGTATTTGATAAGAAAAAAAGCTCCCGGTTGGGAGCTTTTGTGTTTCAACTGTAGACCAGTAATTATTTACATGGGCTAACAATTTCAGAGATAGAAAGTACACCAAGAAGGTAATCATTTGTGCAAACTTTTTGTCCGCCGATTTTACCACGTGTACCTGTGCAAGCTGATAAAGCAACTACTGCTGCGAGGATAGCTATTTTTTTCATTTTTAATCCTTTCAAATTTGTTTATATAAAAAGTTATTTTTCAATAACTGTTTTTTGTTATAGCAAGTATTAGGAATAAATGCAAATAAAAAAAATAATATATTTTATTTTACAGATTAATTTGTTTTTTCTATATAAAAGCATATGATGCAAAAATTCTGTATCTCGCAGGAAACAGCCATTTATTAAAGATTTTTGAGTGATATACAAAAAAGGACCCTTTTTTCTTTACTATTTTGATTATTTATC
>CACZYB010000012.1 GCA_902785275.1 uncultured Pseudomonadota bacterium | reverse complement strand
TAAATTAGAAAATGGTACCACTGTAACAACAACATCATCAAACTCTTCAACAAATTCGACATCTACTTCAATCACAAATGAAAAACTTGGTTATATAAAGGGAAGTGCAGATTTGTGTAAACCAGATGATTCTGGAAATAAATATTGTTCTATGGCAATAGATACAGATAAAAAATACAAAGAAAGTAAATTCTGTTTATCGTATTTTTATGATAAAAATGCAAAAGCGTGGACAGCAGAAGGTAAAATCTTTGATATGCAAGCAATCTCAGGCCAAGTATTTAGTATAGCCGAATTTACTAAAAATAAACCTGCATTATTTGTTATGGATGATTTCTCTTATTATAAAGGTAATGAAAACTCCAAACTCGTTTTGGAAAATGGTGTTAAAAAGCTTGGTGGTAAATATATCTTGTTATGTGGTCAAGGTATAGGTAATTCTACTAAAGATGAATTTAATATACTTGATAGAAAGGTAAAATTATTTGGATTCCCTTCTACATATAAAGTATTTACCGACGCAAAAGGTTCTGTAAGACATCCGTTCACATCTCCAGAAGGGGATTTGGTTCTATTTGATGTAAAAGGAGCTCCTTTAATAAGATGGAACGAAAAAGTGTTCGAATATTTACCTAAATTTATTATTACATACACAAAAAGTTTAAAATCTTATGTAAGAGATGGTGATAAAGAATACTATTTTGATGTAAATGGAATACAAAAATAAAATTTTAATGGATTCTTTCCTTATAATTTCGATTCGTTTTTACCCCTTGGTTCTTTGACTAAGGGTTTTTTGTTATATACTTATATATATAATAGTATTTTTTTTATAAAAACAGATTCGTTTTTTTGTGATTTGTTTATATTATTTAACTGATTCGCTATTAAATTTTTATATTTTAGATTCGTTTTTATAACTGATTCGATATTTTTTTCGATTCTTATATATATAATATAGGTAAAATTCGATTCTTTTTCCCAATATTTTATTATTTTTATGATTCATTTCTGGTTTGATTCGATTCTTTTTTATGATTCTTTTTTCTTTTTTTATTAAAATAGTTATAATTTAGATAACAAATTTGTATTTTTACATTATTTATATATGTGATTCGTATGTAATTTTTCTCTTTTATGGTTAAAAAATACCTAAAAATAGATTCTTTTTTAAAAGATTCTGTGAAAAATATAAAAAATTCTATGCAAAAGAATCTGTTTTTCTGATTCTTTTTTACTAATTTTAACTATAAAACACCCTTATATATATAATATAGAACATTTTTTATGTATGATTCTCGCATTGATTCGATCTATTTTTGGTAAAAATTAAGATTCTTTTCTGTATGATTCGATGAAAATAAAATAAATTTTAACAATTTTTTATTAAAAATAAGGTGCTATTTCTTAAAATTTCACTAAATATTAAAAAAAATGCAAAAAAAATTAAAAAATAAAAACACGTAAAATCAATATAATAAATAAAAGTATTGGGATTTTATTAAAATTTTTTGAAAAAATTTGATTTTAGGTGTTGACATTTTCAAAAATAATAGTTATATTTCTACTCACTTGAACGTTGAAGGGATGGAAAACGAAACAAGTTGAGTTAAGGCTTCCAAATCTCCTCCAACCTCCCAAAAAGTTTAGAAAGAATAAGATTTAAAAAAAAAAGTTAAAAAAATTAAATTTTGTTCTTGACATTTGAAAAATAAGTATTATAATCACTTCCTGTTTTTATGATACAAAAAGTAAAATGAAATTTGATTTTTAACATAGTGAATAAGCAATCTAAGGGATGTGTAGACGGCAGTATAGCTATCAAAAGTTGTCTGACACTGCACATTTTAAAATGACAGAAAAAGCAAAAGGTATTTGGTTTTTATAACCGTTACTTTTTCTTTAAGTATATACATAGTAGTGCAGGATGAAGACTTAAAAATTTTATTAAATTTGAGAGTTCGATCCTGGCTCAGAACGAACGCTGGCGGCAGGCCTGAGGCATGCAAGTCGAACGAGAAAGGTAGCAATACCGAGTAGAGTGGCGCACGGGTGAGTAATGTATGGGAATCTGCCCAGAAGTGGGGAATAACAGTTGGAAACGACTGCTAATACCGCATACGCCGGAAACGGGAAAGATTTATCGCTTTTGGATGAGCCCATATTGGATTAGTTAGTTGGTGGGGTAAAGGCCTACCAAGGCGATGATCCATAGCTGGTTTGAGAGAATGATCAGCCACACTGGAACTGAGACACGGTCCAGACTCCTACGGGAGGCAGCAGCTAGGAATATTGGACAATGGGGGCAACCCTGATCCAGCCATGCCGCGTGAGTGAAGAAGGCCTTCGGGTTGTAAAGCTCTTTTAATAGGGAAGATGATGACGGTACCTATAGAATAAGCACCGGCTAACTTCGTGCCAGCAGCCGCGGTAATACGAAGGGTGCAAGCGTTGTTCGGTTTTACTGGGCGTAAAGCGAGTGTAGGCGGATTATTAAGTCAGTGGTGAAATCCCGAGGCTCAACCTCGGAACTGCCATTGAAACTAATAGTCTAGAGGATAATAGAGGATAACGGAACTCCGAGTGTAGAGGTGGAATTCGTAGATATTCGGAAGAACATCAGTGGCGAAAGCGGTTATCTGGATTATTTCTGACGCTGAGATTCGAAAGCATGGGGAGCAAACAGGATTAGATACCCTGGTAGTCCATGCCATAAACGATGAGAGCTAATTGTTAGATTTCTTCGGAGATTTAGTGATTGAGTTAACGCGTTAAGCTCTCCGCCTGGGGAGTACGGTCGCAAGATTAAAACTTAAAGGAATTGACGGGGACCCGCACAAGTAGTGGAGCATGTTGTTTAATTCGATGATACGCGAAAAACCTTACCAACCCTTGACATACCAATCGCGATTTCCAGAAATGGTTATCTTCAGTTCGGCTGGATTGGATACAGATGCTGCATGGCTGTCGTCAGCTCGTGTCGTGAGATGTTGGGTTAAGTCCCGCAACGAGCGCAACCCTCATCATTAGTTGCCATCAGGTTAAGCTGGGAACTCTAATGAAACTGCCGGTGACAAGCTGGAGGAAGGTGGGGATGACGTCAAGTCAGCATGGCTCTTACGGGTTGGGCTACAAACGTGCTACAATGGTGCTTACAAAAAGTTGCAACATCGTAAGGTGAAGCTAATCTATAAAAAGCATCTCAGTTCAGATTATCCTCTGCAACTCGAGGATATGAAGTCGGAATTACTAGTAATCGTGGATCAGCATGCCACGGTGAATACGTTCTCGGGTCTTGTACACACCGCCTGTCACGTCATGGGAGTTGGTTTTACCTGAAGGTGGTAGGATAACCGCAAGGAGTCCGCCAACCACGGTAAAATCAATGACTGGGATGAAGTCATAACAAGGTAGCCGTACGGGAACGTGCGGCTGGATCACCTCCTTTCAAAGATAACGCTCTTTTTAATTAAAGAGTACTGGTTATCTGCCGTCTATACATCCCTTATAATGAATAAAAATCGAATCAGAGTTTAATTTTTTAATTCTGGTTTTACTAGAAATACAAACTTAGATTTTGATTTTAAAAGTTTGGGTTTGTAGCTCAGTTGGTTAGAGCACCGCTCTGATAAGGCGGGGGTCGGTAGTTCGAGTCTACCCAGGCCCACCATTAAGATTGGTTTTTGACTGATTTTGGGGGTGTAGCTCAGCTGGGAGAGCGCTTGATTTGCATTCAAGAGGTCGTGGGTTCGATCCCCATCTCCTCCACCAAATAAATAAGGGTGATTGCTTTTGATATTTTAAATTGTGAATATGTTGTGTAAAAAGATTATTAATTAAGTCTTTTAATTATATGATTTTATTTTGAGCCGAATTCTTAAATGAAATCATTGTTGAAAAACAAGTTAAAATGACATTGATAATCTTATCTAGTCTAGCAAATATTTTTGTAATAAAAATTATGAAAGTATTCTCAAGTAGAGAACATATGTTTCGAAAATCTAATTTTCAAAACATATAACTATAAGTATACGAAGGGCATCTGGTGGATGCCTTGGCGATAAGAGGCGATGAAAGACGTAATAGGCTGCGAAAAGTTTCGGGGAGTTGCCAATAAGCTTTGATCCGAAAATATCTGAATGGGGAAACCCACGGCTTTGCCGTATCTTTAACTGAATACATAGGTTAATGAAGCTAACCCGGAGAACTGAAATATCTAAGTACCCGGAGGAAAAGAAATCAATTGAGATTCTCTTAGTAGTGACGAGCGAAGAGGGAAAAGCCCAGTGGTTTTATTTTATAAACTGGAATAATCTGGAAAGGTTAACAATAAAAGGTGATAGTCCTGTACAGGTAGATATAGAATAAAATCCTCGAGTAAGGCGGGACACGTGAAATCCTGTTTGAACATGGGGGGACCATCCTCCAAGGCTAAATACTCCTTATCGACCGATAGTGAACAAGTACCGTGAGGGAAAGGTGAAAAGAACCCCGAAAGGGGAGTGAAATAGAACTGAAACCGGATGCTTACAAGCAGTCGGAGGGAGCTTGTCTCCTGACGGCGTACCTTTTGTATAATGAGTCAGCGACTTAGTGTAACTAGCAAGCTTAAGCCGATAGGTGTAGGCGAAGCGAAAGCAAGTCTGAATAGGGCGAATAGTTAGTTGCATTAGACCCGAAACCTTGTGATCTAGCCATGGTCAGGATGAAGGTAAGGTAACACTTACTGGAGGTCCGAACTCACTAATGTTGAAAAATTAGGGGATGAACTGTGGTTAGGGGTGAAAGGCCAATCAAACTGGGATATAGCTGGTTCTCCGCGAAAACTATTGAGGTAGTGCCTCAGGTGTTTATTCTAGGGGGTAAAGCACTGAATCGGCTAGGGGATCGCGAGATCTACCAACCCGAATCAAACTCTGAATACCTAGAAATATAGCCTGGGAGACAGTCCATGGGTGCTAAGGTCCGTGGACGAGAGGGAAAGAGCCCAGACCGTCAATTAAGGTCCCAAAGTCATAGCTAAGTGTGGAAGGAAGTGAAGAGTCCAAAACAGCCAGGAGGTTGGCTTAGAAGCAGCCATCCTTTAAAGAAAGCGTAACAGCTCACTGGTCTAATTAAGTCTCTTTGCGCCCAAAATGTATCGGGGCTAAAGCTATGCACCGAAATTACGGGTTTATGTAGTTAATACATAAGCGGTAGCGGAGCGTTCTGTAAGCTGTTGAAGGTGAACCGTAAGGTTTGCTGGAGGTATCAGAAGTGAGAATGCTGACATAAGTAGCGATAAACAAAGTGAGAGACTTTGTCACCGAAAATCCAAGGGTTCCTATGCAATGCTAATCAGCGTAGGGTTAGCCGGTCCCTAAGACGAGGCCCAAAGGCGTAGTCGATGGAAATCATGTTAATATTCATGAGCCAGTTGGTAGTGACGGATCTAGTAAATTGTTCTTCCTTATTGGATTGGAAGGGCAGTGAATAGGTTCCAGGAAATAGCTCCAACGTATTGTCCGTACCCTAAACCGACACAGGTGGATTGGTAGAGAATACCAAGGTGTTTGAGAGAACGATCTTGAAGGAACTAGGCAAATTGCGTCTGTAACTTCGGAAGAAAGACGACCTCTTTTCAGGTAACTATAAAGAGGTGGCACAAAAATGGGGGTAGTGACTGTTTAACAAAAACACAGGACTCTGCGAAATCGTATAAGATGATGTATAGGGTCTGATGCCTGCCCAGTGCTGGAAGGTTAAGAGGAGGTGTTCATGCACCGAATTGAAGCCCCAGTAAACGGCGGCCGTAACTATAACGGTCCTAAGGTAGCGAAATTCCTTGTCGGGTAAGTTCCGACCTGCACGAATGGCATAACAACTTCCCCGCTGTCTCCAAGATCGACTCAGCGAAATTGAATTCTGAGTTAAGATGCTCAGTACCCGCGGCTAGACGGAAAGACCCCATGAACCTTTACTGCAACTTCATATTGGGATTAGGAAATAAATGTGTAGAATAGGTGGTAGTCTTTGAAGCATTGACGCCAGTTAGTGTGGAGACGAAATGTGAAATACCACTCTTTTGTTTCTTGGTTTCTAACCTAGAGCCGTGAATCCGGCTTGGGGACAGTGTGTGGTGGGTAGTTTGACTGGGGCGGTCGCCTCCCAAAGAGTAACGGAGGCGCGCGAAGGTTAGCTCAATCTGGTCAGAAATCAGATGTTGAGTGTAATGGCACAAGCTAGCCTGACTGCAAGGGAGACATTCCGAGCAGAGACGAAAGTCGGTCATAGTGATCTTGTGGTTCTGTATGGAAGGGCCATAGCTTAACGAATAAAAGGTACTCTGGGGATAACAGGCTGATGATACCCAAGCGTCCACAGCGACGGTATCGTTTGGCACCTCGATGTCGGCTCATCTCATCCTGGGGCTGGAGAAGGTCCCAAGGGTATGGCTGTTCGCCATTTAAAGAGGTACGCGAGCTGGGTTCAAAACGTCGTGAGACAGTTTGGTCCCTATCTACCGTGGGTGTAAAGATATTTGAGAGGATCTGTCCTTAGTACGAGAGGACCGGGATGGACATACCTCTGGTGTACCAGTTGTTTTGCCAAAAGCATCGCTGGGTAGCTATGTATGGAACGGATAACCGCTGAAAGCATCTAAGTGGGAAACCGACCTCAAAACTAGATATCTCCATTAGAGTCGTGGTAGACCACCACGTTGATAGGCAGAGTGTGTAAGCACAGCAATGTGTTTAGCTAATCTGTACTAATAACTCGATTGACTTATATGTTATATGTTTTGATAATTAGATTGCTACTTGAAAGAGTACTTCATAATTGAGTTAGACTAGATAAAAGATACTGTTCTTTGATAATACGGTGATGATATTGGAAGGTGATACACTCTATTCCATCCCGAACTAGACAGTGAAACCCTTCCGAGCCGATGGTACTTTGTCTTAAGGCACGGGAGAGTAGGTTATTGCCGTATTTTCAAAGCACACTATCGATACACAACATATTTACAGTTTACAATCAAAAGTTCAAGGGTCTTCTTCGGAAGACCTTTTTTTTATTGTCTTTTTATCATTTTCTTATAGATTATTTTTAATTTTTTATTATTTTTATAGAGATTTTTATAGAATTTTACAGAAATTTTACTTTAGAAAACCTTATCTTCTCTGGTGTTTGAATATATCAAATAAACCAACGTCTAGATTTAATATATTATTATTATATCACATTTTTCAATCTAAAGCAATAAATTTCTAATGTTTTATGATTTTTCTAATTCAGAATAATACTATATCAAATAGACGTTGGTTTTTGTATATATAACCCAAAGTTTTAGAAAGAATAACTATAAAAAAGGAGTAAAAAATGGTTGAAAAAGATAAAATGTTTCGTTTAGCAGATGATATTTTAGACATTGGCGACGACAATCTTGCAAAAGGATTTATGAAATTGACTTCAATACTAAATCAAAAAGCAGATGATAGTTATAACATTCCAAACACTTTGTTATATGTTTTTAATCGTGCTTTAAATGATAAAATTAATGATGCCTTTAATTATTATAAAAAATTAAATATAAATTTTAATGAAATGAAAGATAAAGAAGTAAATTTTGCAAAAATAAAATATTTTCAACATATAATTAATAAAGTAGATAAAAATGTAAATTTTGAATATGATGAAAAAGAAAATTGCTATATAAGAACAGATAAAAAAGATTTAACTCGCGAATATTGTGGTCGTATTCTTGGTTATAGTTTCGAAGAAATAAAAAGTTGGGCTTTTAATATAATGAAACCAGATGCTAAGAAAGAAGTTGTTTCAAATTTCAATGAAGCATTTAAAACTTTTATGGACCAATATAACAAATTAAATAAAAGAAAAGATGAAAAATTTGTTACTGATGTCTTGTCTGCTTTCAGAGATGATATTTTTGAACAAACTGAAAAAGTTGATAAATATTGGAACAGAGAACGTTTTTACTTTACTTGTAAGGAGTTATTTTTTGAAGAATTTTCTTCAAATTTGATAAAACATAAGTTTAATGCTCATGAAAATATAAAATCAAATTTTATGGAATCTATCTACGGATTTGAAAAAGATGTTTCCCCTACAGATAAAATCAAAGAAAAAAGAAAAAGAGAAAATTTTGCGATGAAATTTATTGATATGAATAGAGATAAATAAAATTAATTAACTAATAAAAGGATGAAAAATGAAAATAAAATCTATATTATTAGTATCTACCTTAATTACAGGGATATCTGGTATGGTAAAGGCGGAACCTAGAACTGCTATTATTAAAGTAAAAGACCAAAAAACTGTAAGAAATTTTGAGGATTTTTTAGAACCTTGTTTGTTTCTTAAACAAGAATATTGTCCTTCATTAACTTGTGATGTATCAACAGAAGATAATTTTAAATTAACATTTGAAAATGCCCAAAAATGTTATCGAATTGAAACTTTTTATTATAAACTTTTAGATTTAGATACTAGAATTCAAGAATACAGAAATATAGAAAATAAAGCTTATGAATCTGGTAAAAAGATATGTCATCCAGAAGAAAGTTATTTACCTAAATTTTCAGAATTATCTTTTATAGAAAATTATGAAAGAAGACAAAAGTCAATTCATAGATATGCTGAAACCAATCTAAGTGATATGTCTATAACTGTCACAGAACAATATATTAAAAGTATTAATGCTTGTATAGATGATATGAATAAAGAATTGGGAAATAGCATTCAAAAACAAAATATTAAATCAAAAGATACTATGATGTTGCTTAATGCTTACGCCCAATCTTTACCTGGTTGGAGTTCTCAAACTACATGTGAAGGTTACGGACTTAGCATAATGGGAAAAGTAAATATGAACTATACTTGTCGAGATAAAGTAAATGGATATTCTGTGATATTAGAAATTGATGATGATGGCAATGTAAAAGAAGTGAGGTAATAAAATGATTAAAAAAAATTCTATCTTAACACTTTTATCTTTAATGATGTTTAATAATATTGCAAAAGCTGATAAAACTGATGCTTTAAATAATTTGGATGCGAAAACACAAGCTGTACAAAATGCTTGTGGTGGAATTAAATCAAACCTTGATACAATCTTCGGTTTAAGTGTTGCAACAACTGTATCATCAGGTTTGGGGACACTTGCATCCGGTGGTGCTTTGGCTGTTGGTATTGCAAAAGCTAATGTTGATAAAAAGGAAGAAGATTTACTTTCAATGCTTAAAGATTATAAAGAAGAACCTACAACGGAAAAAATGGATAAGATTCTCAAAAAATTTAAATCTTTAGAAAGTGATTATTTTGTAAACATGACAGATTCAATTAAAGTGAATGAAGAAGTTTCTTCACTTGAAAAAAAATCCAAAACCCTCGGTAATGTTCGTACTGGGTTGATGGCTGGTGCTACTGTGACATCTGCGGTATCAACTGGAACATCTATTGGTTCAGTTTTAAATGCGTCAAAGTTGGCGGAAAAAATGTCTGAGTGCAATAATGCTTTGAAAGATTTGACATTGGCAAAGTCAATGGCGGAGGCAGAGGAGGTTGAGCCAACAAATGCTTCAGTCGTTAAGGCTGGTGAGATACTTTCCGTATGTACCGGTTATGACGAAAGCAATATTCAATCTCTTAAAAAACTTGCAACTGCAAACACTATTGTATCAGGTATTGGTACAGCAACTGCGGGTGCCGGCACAATAACTTCTGCAATGGCAAATTCAAATAAAACTCGTTCTGATAGAACAGAAAAAGGTAGAAAGAAAGAGAAAAATTTGAACCTTGCATCCAATATCTTGGCTGGTGTGACAATGGGAACAAGTGGTACTTCGACTGCGCTTTCTGCTCTTCAAATATCAAAGGCAAAGAAGGATAGTGAGATGGCGGAAAAATGTGAAAATACCTTGTAATCTTTCCTTTAAATTAACAACTCCCTTCAATTTTGAGGGGAGTTTTTTTGTTATCAAGCCTTTCTAATTGCCACAAAAAAAATCCCCATCAAAAGACGGGGAATTTTTTGTTTTAAGATTATATTACAATGCGCTTTCACATCTTTCTGCGGTTTCACTGTCTTTCTTTGCTTTTGTAAGAGAGATTGCAGAAAGTGTTGTAGATGTTGCAGAAGTACCAGTTGCAACACCAGCAGCAATGTTTGAAACAAGATTAAGCTTCTTTTCTTTTGCTTTACCTTCTTCTGAGTCATTATTACGAACTTTGTCTGTATTTGCCATAAATGATGTAACTGTACCTGTACCAGCAGCAGTAGTACCAATACCAGAAACAACAGCAGATGCAGTCATCATATTTTTTAAAGTCTTAATGTTTCCTTCATCAAAACCTGTACATGAAGAAATGATGTTTTGTGCAGTTGTAATTATTTCAGGTTTTACAGCAGCTTCTTCAAGTTCAGCTTCCAAAGTGTTCTTTGCAAGATTAAGTTCTTTAACTTTTGCATTACAGCTACTCATCTTATCAGCCAATTTTCCAGCATTCATTGTTGCACCAATAGATGTTCCCAATGATACAGCAGATGTCACAGTAGCACCAGCAAGAAGACCTGTACGAAGGTGACCAAGCAACTTTGTATCTTTTACTTTTGCCGCATCAGCAGAGTATTGCTCTTCTGTAATAGAATTCATATCTGTAAGTGATGAAGCCATTGCGCTTCTCAAAGCATCTTGATTTTCTTTAACTTTGTCAGCATCTCTTTTAAGTGAATTTTCTTCCTTTAAGATTTTTTCTGCTTTTTCGATTGATTTATCCAAATCTTTGTTTTCTTTGTTTACAGCAGAAAGAAGATCTTTTGTCGTTTTTGCTTTAGAAAGAAGTTTTGAATAATCTTCATCGTTTGTATCAGAGTAAACTTCTTCAAATTTAGCTTTCCAAACTTTATATTCTTCCTTGTAATCACGATTTTCATTTAAAGTACCTTGTTCTTCGGCTTTTTTATCTTTGTTTGCCTTAACCAAACCAACAGCCAAAGCACCACCAGCAGCCGCAGTACCCAAACCGGAAGATACAGTTGTAGCAACTGTCAAACCAAAGATTGTATCAATGTTTGATTTAATGCCGGAACATTCACTTCTTACTTCTTCAACCTTTTGTGAAAGAGCAGCAGTAGCTTCTTTAATCTTTTGATTTTCTTTTGCTTTATTTGAAGCTTCAGTCTGAGCTAATAATTCATTTGCTTGAGTAATACTTGCTTGTTCCTGAGCTTGATTATTTGCTTGAATTTCATCTCTTACAGCCGCACGTATAGCATTCAAATCATTTGTAACACTGTTATCAATGATTGTAACTTTTTGTGTAGGAGCAACAGGTTGTACTTCTTCAACAATAGGAGCTTTTATTGCTTCTGCCTTTGGTTCAATATCTTTTACTACAGATGCTGTATTTTTTTTATTTATTTTTGCAACAGCACTTGCTCGAGCTTTTTTCCCAGAGTTGCGTTTTGGTTTTGCATAAACCATAATTGAATCCAAAGATATAGCTACGGTCAAAGCTATTATAGAAACTTTTTTTATCATATTTTATCCTTTACTTTCTTTAATTAATATAATGCCACAATGATATCATATTTTTGAATTATGAGCAAGAGATATTTGTTAAATAAAAAAATACCTGAGGCAAAAACCTCAGGTATTTAAAAATATTTTATTATTTTTAGTCTTCCAATTTGAACTTGCTCATATAATCATAGAACTTTGCCTTATAATTATTTTCAAATTCACGTTCACGAACCATTTGTTCAAAACGTTCAGGATCGTTTGCTTGGATAACCTTATATCTTGTTTCCTTAAGCATATATTCACGAATATCCTTTGTTGGAAGTTTGCTATCCATTTGAAGTGGAGCCTTGCCCTCAACAATCAATCTTGGGTCGAAACGATAAAGTGGCCAGTGTCCAGATTCAACGGCAGCTTTTTGTTGTGATGGACCAATTGCCAAATCGATACCATGAGCAATACATGGAGCATAAGCAATAATCAAAGATGGACCATTAAAACTTTCAGCTTCACGGATAGCTTTGATTGCCTGAACTTCGTTTGCACCCATTGCAATTTTTGCAACGTATGCATTTGCATTTGCCATAGCAATCAAGCCCAAATCTTTTTTACCAAATGTTTTTCCAGTTGTCGCAAACTTTGCACTTGCACCACGTGGAGTAGCTTTAGAAGCCTGTCCACCAGTGTTGGAGTAAACTTCGGTATCAAGAACCAAAATATTAACATTCTTTTGCATATTAAGGACATGATCCAATCCACCATATCCAATATCATATGCCCAACCATCACCACCAAAAATCCACATAGATTTTTTGATAAGGTATTCAGAAATAGAAGAAAGCATCTGTGCTTTTGCATCTTTTATTGATGAAAGCTTTTTTCTTAATTCTTTAACTCTTTCTTTTTGTTGGTTGATGCCAACTTCTGTTGATTGATCTGCATTCAAAATTGATGAAACAAAATCATCACCCAAAGTTGAAGAAAGTTCTTTTAATAATTCTTTTGCATTATTTTCAAGCTTTTCAACAGCAACAGCCTGACCATAACCATATTCGGCATTATCTTCGAACAAAGAGTTTGACCAAGCAGGACCTTCACCACAACTATTTACAGCATAAGGTGTTGTTGGCAAATTACCACCGTAAATTGAAGAACAACCAGTAGCATTTGCAATCATCATTCTGTCACCGAAAAGTTGTGTGATAAGTCTGATATATCCAGCTTCACCACAACCGGCACATGCACCACTGTACTCGAAAAGAGGTTGCATAAGTTGTGAATGTTTAGGAAGTTGAGGGTTAAGTTTTGCCCTGTCGATATATGGAATTGTTTCAAAGAATTCAAAATTCTTTTCTTCCACTTCGCCAACTTCTTGAACTGATTTCATAACCAAAGCTTTTTCTGTCTTATCTTCGGAAACCGGAGTTTTAACAGGACATCCAACAACGCAAAGACCGCAACCTGTACAATCTTTTGGTGAAACTTGTACACAGTAATATAAATCTTCACCAAGTTCTTTTGTCTTATATTTTGCAACCTTGAATGTATTAGGAGCATTTTTAAGTTCTGCTTCGGTTAAAACTTTTGTTCTTATTGCGCCATGTGGGCAAATGAAAGCGCATTTTCCACATTGCAAGCATGTTTCATTGTTCCAAACAGGAACCATTTCAGCAATACCACGTTTTTCAAATCTTGATGTTGCTGTTGGGAATGTACCATCTGCTTCGAATGCAGAAACAGGCAAATCATTACCGTGACCAGCAATAATTTGAGCATGAAGTCTTTTTACAACTTTATTTGCATCGCTTGAAACAACGCTTGGGCGAGGGCGTGCATCTTCTGAAACCTTTGATGGAACTTCTACTTCATAAAGGTTTTCAATCGCACTATCCACAGCCTTATAGTTCTTTTCAACTACTTCAATACCTTTTTTCATATAGGTCTTTTCAATAGCTTTCTTAATCGCAGCAATTGCTTGGCTACCATCAATCACACCAGCAAGGTGGAAGAATGCAGTCTGCATAATTGTGTTAATTCTGCGACCCATACCACTATCTCTTGCAACAACAGAAGCATTGATTGCATAAACTTTTAAGTGTTTATCAATAATTTGTTGTTGAACTTCTCTTGGAAGATTCTTCCATAATGCTTCTTTTTTGAATGGAGAATTGATAAGAAGAATTCCACCATCCTTTGCATTTTGAAGTAAATCCAAAGTATAGAATAATGGGAAATGGTGTACAGCCAAGAAATCAGCCTGTGAAATAAGATAAGGAGCCTTAATTTCATTATCGCTAAATCTTAAATGAGAAATTGTTGTACCACCAGATTTTTTACTATCATATTCAAAGTAAGCTTGACCATACTTTGATGTTTCAGATGTAATAATCTTAATTGAGTTTTTGTTTGCACCAACAGTACCATCACTTCCCAAACCATAGAATAATGCAGAATAAATTCCATCATCGGAAAGTTTAAAGCCATTGTTGTAATCAAGTGACAATTTTGTTAAATCATCATTTATACCAACTGTAAATTCAGGTTTTGGTTCTGCCTTGTTAAGTTCGTCATAAACAGCTTTTACCATACATGGGGTAAATTCTTTTGATGAAATACCATATCTTCCACCATTTACAAAGATATTTTCTCTGTTTTCTTCTTTAAGGGCAGCAATTACATCAAGGTATAATGGTTCGCCAATAGAACCTGGTTCCTTTGTTCTATCAAGAACTGTAATCTTCTTAACTGTCTTTGGAAGAACATTAACAAAAGCTTTAACTGGGAATGGACGATAAAGTCTTACTTTAACAAGTCCAACTTTTTCACCAGCTTTATTTAATTCTTTGATTGTTTCTTCTATTGTTTCACAACCAGAACCCATTGCAACAATAACTCGTTCTGCATCATCTGCACCAACATATTCAACAACGTCATAATGACGGCCAGTAAACTTTTCAAAGTTTTTCATTGCATTTGCAACAATTTCTTCAACTTTGTTGTAATATGGGTTTGATGCTTCACGTGCCTGGAAGAATACATCAGGATTTTGTGCAGTACCACGAACATTTGGTTTTGAAGGAACAAGTGCTCGATTACGGAAATCTTCAATATCCTTCATATCAATCATTGATGAAACAACATCATCAGAAATTCTGTTAATAAGATTGATTTCGTGTGAAGTTCTGAAACCATCAAAGAAATGGATAAATGGTACACGAGATTTAAGAGCAGAAGCATGTGCAACCAATGCCATATCGTGTGCTTCTTGAACACTGTTTGAACAAAGCATTGCAAATCCAGTCTGTCTGCATGCCATAACGTCGCTGTGATCACCAAAGATTGAAAGAGCGTGAGAAGCAACAGTTCTTGCACTTACATGCATAACAAATGGTAAAAGTTCACCTGCAATCTTGTACATATTTGGTATCATCAAAAGTAAACCTTGAGATGCAGTGAATGTTGTTGCTAAGCTTCCTGCTTGTAAGGCACCGTGAACGGCACCAATAGCACCAGCTTCGGATTGCATTTCAGAAACTTCTGGAACTAAACCAAAAATATTTTTTCTTCCTTTACCACTCCAAACTTCATAATTTTCAGCCATAGGGGAGGAAGGTGTAATAGGGTAAATAATAGCAACATCAGTAAGTCTATATGCAACATCAGATGCGGCTTCGTTTCCATCACACATTAATTTATTGTTATCAATCATAATTTTTTCCTTTCATTTAGTCCATACAACTTAGTTATTCATTGTACGGAAAAATTCTTCGTTATCCTTTGTATATTTAATTTTATCAAGCAAGAAATCCATTGCGTCACTTGCACCCATAGAAATAAGTATTCTTCTTAATACCCACATCTTTTGAAGTACATCAGGTGAAACAAGAACTTCTTCCTTTCGTGTACCGGACTTTGTTACATCAATAGCAGGGAAAGTTCTCTTATCAGAAAGCTTTCTATCAAGAACTATTTCAGAGTTACCAGTACCCTTAAATTCTTCGAAAATAACTTCATCCATTCTTGAGCCAGTATCAACCAAAGCAGTAGCAATAATAGTCAAGCTTCCACCACCTTCGATATTTCTTGCGGCACCAAGAACACGTTTTGGACGTTGAAGAGCATTTGCATCAACACCACCAGTTAAAACTTTACCACTGCTTGGAACAACGGCATTGTATGCACGACCAAGACGAGTAATAGAGTCAAGAAGTATAACAACATCATGTTTATATTCAACAAGACGTTTTGCCTTTTCGATAACCATTTCAACAACTTGAACATGACGAGATGCAGGTTCATCGAAAGTCGAACTTATAACTTCACCCTGAATAGAACGCTTCATATCTGTTACTTCTTCTGGTCTTTCATCAATAAGAAGAACAATCAAGTAAACTTCAGGATGGTTTGCAGTAATTGCATGAGCAATATTTTGAAGCATAACTGTTTTACCACTTTTAGGAGGAGAAACAATCAAACTTCTTTGACCTTTTCCTTGAGGAGCAATCAAATCAATAATACGAGTAGTAAAGTCAGGATGTTTTGGATCAGTAATTTCTTGTTCTAGTTTGAATTTTTCTTGAGGATAGAGGGGGGTTAAATCATCGAAATGAACACGATGTTTAGATTTTTTAGGGTCTTCGAAATTAACAGTTTTAATTTCATCTAATGCAAAATATTTTTCCCCAGCCTTTGGTGCACGTAAAACGCCTTCAACGGTATCACCAACTTTAAGATTATTCTTTTTAATAAATACCGGTGCAACATAAATATCATCTGGACCCGATACATAATTTGCATCTTTTGACCTTAAAAAGCCATAACCATCAGGCATAACTTCCAAAACGCCATCACCAATTAATGTATCACGTTGAGAAATTTTCTTAAGTATATTGAACCTTAGTGTTTGAATATCATAAGCAGATGGATTTTCAACACCTTCTTTTTCTGCCAAATCCAAAAGATAAGTTGGATTCTTTTCCCTTAACTCTTTTATGTGCATAAAAATTCTACCTTTCTTGGAATTACTTTAGATTTAAGATTTATTACTAGATAGAAACAATTTCTGTTTCTGAAGCGGATTATAAAATAAAAATATTTGGCTGTCAAATATATTTTATATAAAAAAGTAAAAGAAATTCATCCTGCCCGTTATATCAAAAGTATAGTTGACTTTTTTTTAAAAAATAGTATCATCCAATCCTATATTCAAATCATAAATGATTTAATATAACACAAATAAAAAGGATTTAATATGGATACAAATAATTTGGAATTTGTTGTACTTGCAGCAGGTAAGTCGACAAGAAACTATCCTCATTCAAAGGGTATTCCTCACAAATCACTCGTACCTTTTGGTTCAAGAAAGGTTATTGATTTTATTATGCACCAGATTATTCTTGCTGGTGGAAAGCATGTTACTATCGTTGTGGCTGATGATGCCGCAATCGAAGCTTTCGAACAATGTTTCGTTCGTGAACCTGAAATAGAACAAAAGTTCGAAAAGAAGGGCAATTTAAAGGCTTTGGAACTTCTTCAAAGCACCTATATTCCTGAAGATGTTGAAATTAATTATGTTATTCAGGAAAGACCACGTGGAACTGGTCATGCTGTTGGTCGTGTTTATGATAAGATTCGTGATACAGGCAGAAATATTGTTATGATTTGGCCTGATGATATCGTTCTTTGTGATAAAAAAGCAGAAAACGAACTTAACAGAACACCTATATATAAAAGGGCTGTTGATGAATATATAAAAATGGGTTGCAAAGGTAATCTTGGTATCACACGTCCAGTTGATGATCCATCCCGCTGGGGTATCATTGATGAGGGATACTTTAAGGAAAAGCCAAAGGATTCAAAGTCTAATCAAGCTGCATTCGGTTTGTTTATATTTGATAGAAAAGTTTGTGAAAAACTTTGTGAATCTGCAAAATTTATGGATGAAGACAAAGCTGTTGAAGGAATTGTCGGTGGGGAACTAGCCTTTGCTGATGCATTAAACAAGACAGTTGATGAAGATCCAGAAACACAAAAGATTCATACAATACCAATGCTTGATACAGATACATATCTTGATTGTGGAACAATTGAAGGTTATGAAAAGGCATTACTTTACACATTATTAACAGAGTCAGAATTCGAAGATGCAAATCTTGAATTTATAAAGCCAATCGTTGATAAATTATGGGAAAAGAAAGGAAAGTAAAAAATGTTAACTGCAAACGACTTGGAATTTGTTATACTTGCTGCTGGTAAATCTACACGTAATTATCCTCATTCAAAGGGGATTCCTCATAAATCACTTATTCCACTTGGTTCAAGAAAGGTGATTGATCACATTATTACTGAAATGATAAAGTCCGGCGCAAAGCATATTACCATTGTTTGCAGTGATGAAAAGGCAAAAGAAGCTTTTGAACTTTGCTTTACCAAGGAACAAAAAATCGAAGATAAATTCAAAAAAAGTGGCAACATTATTGGCTTAGAGCTTCTTCAAAGTGTTTATGTTCCAGAAGATGTTGAAATAAAGTATGTAATCCAACATGAGCCAAAGGGATTGGGTCACGCAATCGGTCTTGCAAACAAA
>CACZYB010000011.1 GCA_902785275.1 uncultured Pseudomonadota bacterium | reverse complement strand
TTATGGTAATGATGGTACAAGCTGTAATACTTGTCCAGCTGGTCAGTATGCAAGTGCAGGTTCAGGAAGTTGTAGTTCTTGTAGCGGTGCAACATATTCTGCTTGGTCATCACAGGAATGTGGAACAAGAACTCGTACAAAGACAACATACTGTAATTCAACAGGAAACACATCTTCAACTGCAAATCCGAAACAAGAAACAGAAACAATTTCAAAAAGTTGCCAAAGTGGTTATTCCTGCAATAATGGAAAATGTGAGATTGATAAATGTCCTGCCGGATATGGAAAAAATGGGACAGGATTATCTTATTATATGAATACTACTTATTGTGGAGGAGTTATATCTGATGAAAAAGAGGTTACACAGGATCCTGTTATATGTATTTTTCCACCTTGTGCTCCTATTACAATTCATTCTTTTAAATGTGATGGAGTAATAAAAACTGGAATACCACGTAGAGATAATTCTTATTCATCATGTAAAGCTTGTGGGGAAGGAACTTATAATGATGGTAATAGCGGAAATTGTCAGAGTTGTAATGGTACTATTCCAATTGTAGGATATAAGTATGGTTCAGCTATAGGAGTTGGTAATTATACACTTAATGAAATTTGTGTAAAATCAGGTATTCAACCAAAGCATCCTTGCTGTGGAGCTTCAAATTCTTCAACTTCTGGTGGTAACTCTTATGGTGGTATGGCTAATGGGGGAAAAAGTCCTAGCGTAGGATTTAGCTTTAATTTTTGTTCAAATTTTAACGGTGATTGTTCAGATAAGGATTGTTATACATGTACAGTTAACGGAGTTAAAAAAACAAATTGTAAGACTGCATATTTTGATTTTAACACAACTTCTTCATTTAGTATTACATGTAATGCTACAACTGGACAAGTTGAACTTAAGTAAAAATTATCTTTATTATACGACAAAAGGTGGAACGTTAAAATGTTTCACCTTTTTTTATAGGGAAATAAATCTTATTATCTGGTTGAAAAATAAGTATTTATATTATATTATCTTTCCGTAACGTTTTAGTGTAATTTTAATAATGGAGGTTGAGATGGTTGATTTTTTCAAAGATAGTCTTAATGTTGCTGATAGTTCCGTTTATAATATCATAGAATCTGAACTTGATAGACAACAAAATTGTATTGAGCTTATTGCTTCGGAAAATATTGTTTCAAAGGCTGTTTTACAGGCTATGGGTTCCATACTTACAAACAAGTATGCCGAAGGTTACAGTGGTCACAGATACTATCAAGGATGTAAATTCATTGATGAAATGGAAACACTTTGTATCGAACGTGCAAAGAAAATTTTCGGTTGTAATTTTGTGAATGTTCAACCTCACAGTGGGGCTCAGGCAAATACTGCTGTATTTTTTGCTTTGCTTAATGCTGGCGATACAGTTATGGGTATGAGCTTGGATGCAGGTGGTCATTTGACACATGGTGCAAAACCTACAATCTCTGGAAAATGGTTTAATTCTGTTCAATATGGTGTAAAAGAAGATGGCTATATTGATTATGAACAAGTTGAAAAATTGGCATTGGAAAATAAACCAAAGCTTATTGTTGCAGGTGGTTCTGCTTATCCAAGATTAGTTGATTTCAAACGCTTCCGAGAAATTGCAGATAAGGTTGGGGCGTATTTAATGGTTGATATGGCTCACTTTGCTGGATTGGTTGCGGGTGGTGTAATACCTTCACCTGTTGGAATCGCGGATGTTGTAACAACTACAACTCATAAGACACTTCGTGGTCCACGTGGTGGTATGATTTTAACAAATGATGAAGAGATTGCAAAAAAGATAAATAAAGCAGTATTCCCAGGAATCCAGGGCGGTCCATTGGAACACATTATTGCTGGAAAGACTGTTGCGTTTGGTGAAATACTTCGTCCAGAATGGAAAGATTATGCAAGTCAAATCCTTAAAAATGCAAAAGTTTTGGGTGAAACTTTGGTTAAAAATGGTTTTGATTTGGTAAGTGGTGGTACAGACACTCATCTTATTCTTGTTGATTTAAGAAGTAAGGGAATTACTGGAAAAGAGGCTGATCTTGCATTGGAAAATGCTGGAATTACTTGCAATAAAAATGGTATTCCAAATGATCCAAATCCACCTTCAATAACTTCTGGTATCCGCTTGGGTGTTCCTGCTATTACTACCCGTGGATTTAAGGAAGATGATGTTATTGAAGTTGCAAATTTGATTACAGAAGTTGTTGATGACTTTGTTAAAAACAAAGATTATGAATCTGATGTGATTAAGGGTGTAAGGGAAAAAGTAAAAGAACTTTGCAAAAAGCATCCTATATACTAATTCATTTGAAATGATAAAAAAGAAGAGTGTTATTTACGGGCACTCTTTTTTAATTTATTTACAGAGTTTTTCAATTCGTTTTTTGTGACGTTCTTCGTTTGAAAAGTCTGTTGATAAGAATGTTTTTAAAAATTCAAGGTTTTCATCATTGGAAAACATTCTTGCACCAAGAATTGCGACATTTGCTTTGTTGTGTTCGCGTGCAAGTTTTGCTGTTTCTTTGTTATACAAAAGTGCGCCACGAATAAAAGAATATCTGTTTATTGCAATAGACATTCCAATTCCTGTACCACAAATAAGTATGCCAAAGTCATTTGGATTTTTCTCAATATGATTTGCCAATGATTTTGCGATATCTGGGTAATCGCAACTTTTCGAATCGAATGTTCCAACATCAGTTATTTTGTAATCATTTGATGAAAGATAATCTTTTAAAAAAGATTTAAGTTCAATACCTGCATGATCGGAACCGATAACTATATTTTTCATTGAAAAAACTCCTATCGTGTTTGTTTTACTTCTCCACTTACAAATGCACCATTTTCAATGGAAATATCTTTATGAGAAATGTTTCCATTAATTCTTGCAGTTGGACCAAGGTATACAGAAATTGCGTTTATATTACCTTCTATTACACCGTGAACAACGATTTTCTCCACTTGAATAAGTTGACTTTTTACATTTCCGTTTATTCCAACGATTAATGTTTTACATGAGATGTTACCTTCAACAACACCGTCAATGTAAATTTCAGAATTTGATTCGATTGTACCCTTTACAGTCATAGAACTGCTTATTAAACTTGATGGGGTAATTTTTTTTGTAAGACCAAACATGTTTTTTCTCCTATTAATTTTCAACTTTGATAAATGCGTATGGGTTTAAAGCGTGTGCGTTATGGCGAAGCTCATAGTGTAAGTGTGGACCGGTGCTTCGGCCTGTTGAACCGGCAAGTCCAACCTTTGTACCTTCTTCTATGATATCACCTTTTTCAACAGAAATTTTGCTTAGGTGTCCGTAAAGAGTTGTGAAACCAAGTCCGTGGTCAACTTCTACGGTTAGGCCATAATCACCACGTGGGCCGGCCTGTATAACTTTACCTGCAGCGGTTGAGTAAAGTGGAGTTCCTTCTTTTCCACCAAAATCAATACCTGTATGCATTGCAGGGGTTTTAAAGAATGGATCTGGACGTATGCCGTATGGTGAGGTTATACGAACTTTTTTTACAGGAGCACCAAGTGGAAGCATTGTTTTGGCCTTTGATAAACCTTCCCAAAGATTTACCTTTACATTTAGGTTTTTGAATTTTGCATCCAAATCTTCATCCATTAGATCAATATCTTTTAGAGGTATATATTTACCACCAAGACCTTCACCTTTTTCATTTTGAACTTTTTTAATTAAATTATTCCTGTTTTTAAGGTGTACCTGTGAAAGAATTATATCAACCTTTGATAAAGTATTTTCGATGTCATTTATACCATTGTCTGCTAAAACTTGAACTTTATCAATAATGTTATCTTGAAGTTGTTTCATATCAGACAAAGTTTTTTCAAGACGATTATTTTGTTTTTTAAGGTATACATTTTCATTTAGGACAACGTTTCTTTCTAATTCATTTTTGGTTATTTTATAGAAAGGTTCCTTTGTATCAACATTTGCCCATGTAACACCTTTTGCAAAATCGGTAAGCTTGTTATTTACATAATTAAGTTCTGTTGATAAAAGAAGTCTGTTTTTTACCAAAGTATCCTTTTCTAATTTGGTAATTTTTTCATCTTTTTCCAAAAGGTTTAAGATGTTTGTATTTGATGTTTCCAATTTTTTGTTTATTTCTGCAATTGTATCTTTGTATGCGTTTACATCGGCTATTACACGATTAAACTTATTTCTTGCATCAACAATTTGAGATTCTTTTATCTTAAGTGTATCAACGTTTAAAAGATAAATTTTTGTTGTAAATAATGTCCAATAGGTAAGCGCAGCAAATGTTGTAAAAATTGTAAATTGAAGAATAGGGGAAAAATGATAGTAAACGAACCTACCATTTTTATTTGAAATCAAAGTTCTTTCCTTGAAAATCTTATGAAAAATAATACCTAAGATTTCAAGAAAATCTTTTTTTTCAGGATGTCTTTTTAAAACGATTTTTTTCACAGCATTCCTCCTTTATTGTACTGATTTTTTATCTGGGTAGAATGTAAAGACAATATCTTTCCAATCCTTATAAAATTCAATTGGTAGGCTATAAGGACTGCAGATTATAAGTGCACGTTTTGCACTTTCGGCAACAGCCTTAAACCATGGTGAAGATAAATATTCTTCCTTGTTTAAAATTTCAATAGCATTTATATTTCCGTCTGGGGAAATGGATGTGCGGATTACAATTTTCATATTTTTTATATCCTTTGCACCTGGATCCAAATTCCAACATGAACGAAGCTTTATTCTTATCGCGTCAATATAAGAAACAGCCATTTGCTTTTTTAAGAAGTCAGATGCGGAATTTTTTTGATAGTTATCAGTTCCAAAATCAACGGCTTCAATACCTTTTTTCAAAGGAATAACTTTTTCATCTTTTGGCTTTTGATTTTCTTTTTCAATTACTTTTTTTTCATCAGGTTTCAAACCATCAACGGATGCAAGAAGATTGTCAAGTCCGCCCATACGCTCTTTCTTTATATCCCTTGGTTTTTCAACTTTTTCTTCTTTCTTTGCTTTTTCTTCAATAAAGTCACCAGAAGAATCCTTTGATTTTTCTTCTTTTGTTTCCTTTGGTGTAGGAGGTGGTGGAGGAAGTTCCTCACTTTTTACAGTAGGTTTAACGTATTCTTTCTCCTTTTCCTTTTTTTCGACCTGCTTTTGTGGGGCAGGTGCGGATGGTGGAAGAATTGTTTCCTTTCCAATAATTAAATTTTCCAAATCAACGATTATTGGCTCGTCGTATTTTACCCTTGGGATAAATGAATGAATCCTTATGTATGGACTTACCATAATAAGCATAATAAAGAAAAGATGAAGAATAATTGATATAACGAAGCCATCCCTTAAAAAAGGTGGAATTAAGGAAAATCCTAATACTTCGTAAAAATTTATTCTTATTCTTTTCATTTTTATTTTTTTGTTATTGGTTCGGTTTTAAGTCCGACTTTTTTAAAGCCAGCTTCTTTTAAACTGCTCATAACTTCAATAATTTTTCCATACTGAGTTTTTGAATCACCACTTATAACAATTGAAAGTTTTGGATTTTGTTTAAGCATATATGCAAGCTTTGTTTTAAGCTTTGTTTGAGCAACCTTTTCTTTACCAATGTAAATGTTGCCAAGTTTATCAATTGTTATGTCGACAGCCTTTTCTGCACCTTCAATTGCGGACTTGCCACCCTTTGGAAGGTCAACACTCATACCTGTTGTAAGCATAGGGGCAGTAACCATAAAAACAGACATTAAGATACACATAACATCAATCATAGATGTCAAATTAATTTCTGGTTTTATGTGACCAATTTTTGTGTATTTCTTTACAATCATAGTACACCTTAACTGTTAATATTTTCATCAATTTGACGAGATATGATTGCAGTGAATTCTCCAGTAAATGATTCAAGTTTCATTGCATAGTTTGATAAATCTGTTGTTATTTTGTTATATCCAATAACAGCAGGAATTGCAACAATCAAGCCAAGTGCAGTTGTGGAAAGTGCGGTTGCAATACCAGGTGCAATTACGCCCAATGTTGTACTGCTTGATGAACCGATGGCTGAAAAGCTGCTCATAATACCCCAAATTGTACCGAAAAGTCCAACAAGAGGAGCAATACTTCCAATCATAGATAAGAAATCAATTCTTTGTTCAAGTTTTGCCATTTCACGTTCCATTGTGATACTCATCACACGTTCAATTCTTTGATGAAGATTTGCGGTTTTTGATGCATTGTTTTTACTTCTTAAAAGAGAAGATGATTTTTTCCATTCCTTCATCGCAGCGATAAAAACAATAGCCATTGGGTCAACAGCTTTTGATTTTAGTGCGGTGAAAAGTTCTTCTAATGAACCACCACTCCAGAACTTTTTTTCAAATGCAAAACTTTGAGCCTTTATTTTCTTTAGGGTAAATACCTTTTCAATGATAATAGCCCATGCATAGATTGAACCAAGGACAAGCATTATTGAAACGAATCTTGTCATTAAATCGGATTGGGTAAAAAGTCCAAAAAGCGAAAAAGTTGATGCTTCCATTTTTTATAACTCCTATTATTTATTCATTTGGTTATTTTTACTCTATATTTTACTAAAAAACAAGGATATTTTATTTTTGTGCTTGCATAAATTTGCGAATCGTGATATCATAGTGTTATGACATTGAAAATAAGAAAAATATATTGCCTCTTTGGATAGCTGATTACTATTAAAGGGATTTTTTATTTTAAAAGGGGTTTGAAAATGGTCGAAAAAGATAATTCTGAATATATAGAAGTTGATGGTTGTACCTACAGAAAAAATGTTGGAATAATTGTTTTTAATTCCGAAGGAAAAGTACTTTTTACAAAAAGAAATCAGAAAAAAATTACCTATGGATGGCAATTTCCTCAGGGTGGGGTTGATACTGGGGAAACGACTGATGTCGCTGTTATGCGAGAACTTTTTGAAGAAACAGGTATAAAAAACGCAAAGATTGTCTATAAGGATAATGTTTGGCGTGCGTATAAGTTTCCTGCAGAAATGAAATTTTCGAAAAAAAATCATGATTACTATAAAAATGTTCACGGCCAAATACAAAAGTGGTTTTTGATTGAATATTTTGGTGATGAAACTGAATTTACTATTCCAAATGAAGAACTTGTTGATTATGAGTGGAGTAATTTTTCACTTAGTTTAGTAAACAAGGTTGTTCCATTTAAACGTGAAGTTTATAGAAATGTTATTAAGAAAATCCGTCCTATCCTAGAAGATATTATGAAATCGAAAAATATTACGAAAAAGTGTATTAAGAAATAAAAAATCACTTTAAAGATTTTAACCTTCCAAAGTGTTGTTTGTTTTTCTATCAATGTATGTAACTATAATATCACGATTCGCAAACTTTTGCAATAGAAAATTTTAAAAACTATTTGATTTCTATCCAAAGTGGGGTGTGGTCGGATGGTTTTTCTTTGCTACGTGGATTTAAATCTATCCCTGCGTTTATGATAATATCTTTTGCTTTGTTGTTTACCAAGAAGTAATCAAGAAGTATACCATAACCTTTTTGGAAACAACCTCCTCGATAACCAAAATATGTGTATGCTTTATTGTTATCAGGGTTAAAAATTCGGTAACAATCTGAAAGACCTAAATTGAAAAGCTCTTTCATACCTTGTCTTGATTCCGGTTGGGTTATTGCATCATCAATAAATGCCTTTGGATTATAGATTTCGCGGTCAGTTAGTGCAACATTGAAATCGCCACCTATGATTAACCCTTCATCATTTTTTAGTAATGTTTGAACGTGTTGATTGAAACGTTTCATCCATTCTTTTTTATATTCGAATTTATCCGATGGAACAGGATTGCCATTTGGGGCATAAACACTTGCGACACGGATGTGACCATCGATAATGGCTTCGATATATCTAGATTGCGAATCTTCGGTAAAGGTTGGAAGTCCAACTGTTACATCTTCGATAGAATAGCGTGAAAGAATAGCAACACCGTTATATGATTTTTGGCCGAAAACCTTTACATTATAACCGATATCTTCGAATTCCATATATGGGAAAACGTTTGTTTCGCATTTTATTTCTTGCATTAAAATAACATCAGGAGAAAACTCCTTTATCCAATCAAGAATGTTTGGAAGGTGGGCACGTACGGAATTTACATTGAATGTTGCGATAATCATTTTATTCTCCTTTTTATTTATGATGTATTTTAGCATAGAAAAATTTTTAAGGGTAGGGGAATTTTTAAAAATTTGAAAAAAAATAAAGGTCTTAGCTTTACCTAAGACCTTTTTAATGGTTTAATTTTTATTATTTTGAAGTGTTAGTTTTACTCTCAGCTTGTTTTCCAGAGTCTTTTAAACCTTCAGAACCATTTGCTTTTTTAAGAGTGAATGTTACGTTACTACCTTCACAAGTTTTAACGAATTCACCATTGATTGCAAAGTAGCTTCCAGAGTTGCTTGAAATCTTTGCAAATTTAGCTTGAGCATCTGCATTTACTGTAAATGGAGAAGTTTTTGTTCCGTCTTTACACTTTGAGGCATCAGATGGAACAACTTCATATAAACCATAACCCAATGTTCCGTTATCTTGGATTGTCATATCAGTAAATTCATATGATGCGTATGGCTTACATTCTGTTTCACCATTACCAATCCATGATCCAGCTTCACATTCAGTAGGTGTACCAGCAAAACAAGATTTTTCGCCAATATTTGAACCTTTTGTACTGTATGGTTTGTTACTTGGACAAGCAACACATTGAACATAATTTTCAGTATTTGTGTAGAAGTTATCTGGGCAAGATAGACGATAAGCTTTACCTGTTTCGATATCAGAATCGTTTTCACTTGCAGTTACTTTCTTTGCAGATACACCATTACCTATAACACAGCTTTCACCTGTGTATGGATTGATGTATTTTTTCTCAGCACTTCTTTCAATAATTTCATTTAAAGGACAGAAGTTTTCGAATGATTCACAAGCATTTTTGTAAAGCAATGTACCACTTTCGCATTCAAATGCAACTGCTTCGTCTTCAGAAATCCATGATTTTTTAACAGTATATTGTTTTAGTTTTTCAGCATCGTTCATATTCCATGAAATTTCAGATGTATTTTCAGGAGGATTACATGTTGCAGTTTTTGTTTTGAAATAAGCTTCGTTTCCGTTTTCATCAAAGCCTCTCTTTAACAATTTTCCAATTGGACATGGATTTTCAACAGATTTCTTTTCTTCTGTTGAAGTTGTTGTTTTTGCAGCAGCAGCTTTCTTTGCTGTTGCAGCGATTGCACTTGCACGTCTTGCATTTGCAGTTGTTGCAGAAGCACGTCTTGCATTAGTTGATGCAGCACGTTTTGAAGACTTTGTTTTCAAGCCAGATTGTGAACTTGCAGAACGTTTTGAAGAACCTGTAGTGTTCTTTTTCTTGCTTGATCCAGAACGTTTTGAAGAACCTGTAGTATTCTTTTTCTTACTTGAACCAGAACGTTTTGAAGAACCCTTTGTTGTTTTGGTTGTCCTTTTAGCGTAAAGAGAATCCTCAACCAACAAAGATGCGATGATTGTTAAAACAACTGTTAAATATTTTGATTTCATAAATCTTCTCCCAATTTTTAAGTTTTCTCACCTAAACGTTACCTATTGTACACCTAAATAGTTAATAATTCAAGAAAAATTTTTAGAAATGAATTACAATATTTGGAATAACTTTAAACATTTCCAATGTTTCGGTTGTCATTCCTTTTTTTTCAGGAAGAAGGATGCTTACTTTCTTGCCATTTTCAATGACTTGCAAGTGTATTGTAGTGTATCCAGGAGGAATGGAAGAAAGTGCCTTTTTTACAGAACGAACGGCATCAACACTATCAATTTGGATAAACATATTTGTTCCAAGTTGGGTATTTAATGTTAGATATTCAACTTTATTTCCAAAAAGTGTAACCTTTCCATCATCACCACATTTTGTGTCTGCATATATAAGTATTGGCTTACCAGATTGTAAAATTGTTTGAATATCTTCTAATGATTGTCTTGGTTCTTGCTTTGAAAACTTTGGATTATAATTTGAAGGTTTTCTTTCAAAGAAAAGAACATCAACAATACCGGTTTTATCACTTATTTTTGCCATAATGTAGTTTTTACCAGTTTTTGAAGTACGGAGGTGGGCTGCCTCTACAATACCGGCAACGCAAATTTTTGTATTTTCCTTAATTAAAGCGACATCAGTAGATGACTTTGCATTTAGTGCAATCAAAGAATTTTCGTAAACATCAAGAGGGTGTGCGGAAACATAAAATCCAATAACTTCTTTTTCAAAGCCAAGACGTTCCAATGGTTTCCATTCTGGAACTTCGGAAAGTCTTATATCATCACGTTTTACCTCTATCTCATCCAAAGAGAAAAGACTTGTTTGATTTGTTTCTTTATCTTTATTTATTGAAGCAATTTGTGAAATGATATAGTTTACATTATCAAACATTTTGTGGCGGTTTGGTTCCAAATCGTCGAATGCACCGGCCTTTATCAAATTTTCCAACATTCTTTTGTTAAGATTTTTAGGATCAACCCTTGAGATAAAGTCAGTTATATTTTTGAATGGACCATTTTTTTCACGTTCAGCAACAATAGCTTGTACAACACCGACACCAACATTCTTTATGGCTGCCATTGCGTATCTTATTGCACCATTTTCAACAGAGAAATATTCGTATGATTTATTGATATCTGGGCGAAGAATTTTTATCCCCATCTTTTTCACATTATCGGCAAAGAATGCAAGTTTATCAGTATCTGTCATATCATAGGTCATTGATGATGCCATAAATTCAGGTGCATAATGAGTTTTAAGATATGCAGTTTGATAACAAACCCAAGCGTAGCAAACAGCGTGGGATTTATTGAAACCATAGCTGGCAAATTGAGCCATAGCATCGAAAATTTTCATTGAAAGAGTTTCTTCAATACCACTTACTTTCAAACAACCTTCCTTGAAAATTTCACGGTGGTGATCCATTTTTTCCTTAATCTTTTTACCCATAGCTTTACGCAAATCATCAGCCATACCCTTTGTATATCCGGCAAGCTGTTTACCGATTTCCATAACCTGCTCTTGGTAAACCATAATACCATAGGTTTCCTTTAGAATAGGTTCAAGCTTTGGATGTAGGTATTCAATTTTTTCACCAAATTTTCGTGCGATGTATGTTGGAATATTATCCATTGGGCCAGGGCGGTAAAGCGCAACCAAAGCAACCAAATCTTCTATCTTATCAGGCTTTAATCCTAAAATAACGTTCTGCATCCCCTGTGATTCAAGCTGGAATATAGCAGGAGTGTTTGTTGCCTGTAAAAGTTCGTATGTAGGTTTATCATCCATTGAAACGTTATTTATATCAATCTTGACTCCGTGATTTTGGTAAATCATATCACAAGCTTTTTTAATAACAGTCAATGTCTTAAGGCCCAAGAAATCGTATTTGATAAGACCTGTATTTTCAATAAACTTCATATTATATTGTGTCACAGGCCAATCGGATTTATCTGTTTTATAAAGGGCAACAAGTTCATCAAGTGGTCTATCACCAATAACCACACCGGCCGCATGCATACCGGTACTTTTGAAAAGACCTTCTATTTTTAATGCAATATTAATAAGCCCCTTTAACACATCATCGTGATCAACCGCTTCGGCAAATTCAGGAACGTATTTAAGACAAAGGGTTAGGTTGGCTTCTTTTTCAATTTCTTCACCTTTATCATTTTGGAATCTTACTTTTGTTGGAATAAGTTTGCAAAGTTCATCACATCGAGAATAACCAATTCGTAAAACACGTCCAACATCCTTTATTGCGTTTTTAGCCTTTAACTGACCGAAAGTTATAATCTGACCAACGCTATCTGCACCATATTTTTCCTGAACATAGTGAATAACTTCACCACGTCTATCTTCGCAGAAGTCAATATCGAAATCAGGCATATTAACACGTTCTGGATTCAAGAATCTTTCGAAAAGAAGACCAAATCGTAAAGGATTCAAATCAGTAATTTTCATTGCCCATGCAACAATAGAACCAGCACCACTTCCACGTCCAGGGCCAACAGGTATATCATGTTCTTTTGCCCAACCGATAAAGTCTGCAACGATAAGGAAGTAGCCAGGGAATCCCATACCTATAATAACACTAAGTTCATATTCCAATCTTTCCCAATATGGTTTTTGAGCTTCTTCTCCGATAATTTCAGCTTTTTCAAGGCGGACTTTTAAACCTTCGTGTGCACGTTTTGTAAGAAGTTCTGCCTCGCTTAGTTTCATTGCAGTTTGAGTGAAAATATCGATTTTTTTCTTTATTTCATCTAATGGGGTGTTAGGATTAGATATTATATTTATGGTATCATCTATTATATTTTGATATGAAGTACGTTTGTCTTCCTTAAAATTATTCCAAAACTTTTTAAGACTTGCTTCTGTTTTTTCGGCAAGAGCTTTTATAGATGGAATTTGTGATGCAAAATTTTCATCGATGGTAAAATGTTCACCCTTTTCCACGTGAGGAAGTAAAGGTTCGGAAACTGTGAACTTATATGCACATCTTTTTGCGATTTCAATGGTGTTTTCTATTGCTTCTGGTAAATCAGAAAAAAGTTCGACCATTTCATCAGGTGTTTTGAAATAATGTTCTTCTGTTTCTTTTCTTCTGTCTTCTTCATCAACAAATCGCCCCTCAGCGATACAAAGCAAAACATCGTGTGCTTGGTACATATCACGTGTAGCAAAGAAACATTCGTTTGTTGCAACTAATGGAATATTGTGTTTATATGCAAGTTTTAAAAAGTCAGCTTCGGTTTTCTTTTCTTCTGGGAGTCCGTGACGTTGTAATTCTATATAGAATCTATCACCGAAAAGCTTTTTTAATATAAGGCATTTTTCTTCGGCTAAATCAAAATTATTTGCAAGAAGACATTTACCAATTACTCCCTTTGTACCACCAGAAAGGACAATCAAACCGTCGGTTTTACCTTCAAACATATCAAGAGTTATGTGAGGATACTCTGTATCTTTTTTTCTAAGGTGAGCATAAGAAATGAGTTTTATAAGATTGTGATATCCAACACTATTTTGAACAAGGAATATTAATTGTGAATATCTGTCTTTTGGAAAGCTTACCTGTGGTAAATCAAAATCAACATCAAGTTGTGTGCCAAGTATTGGTTGGACACCAACTTCTTCTAAATGTGTTGAAAATTCTGCTCCACCGAAAATGTTGTTTGTATCAGTGATTCCAGCCGCAGGCATATTGTATTTTCGGCATAGATCACGAATTTTATCTGAGGTTAAAGCTCCCTCTGCCACCGAATATGCAGTATGATTTCTGAGGTGAACAAAAGGAGCAATACTCATTTAAACTAAACCCTATTTTAATTTACCGTGACAATGTTTATATTTTAATCCACTTCCACATGGGCATGGATCATTTCTTCCTATTGTAAGGTTTACAGGATCTTGTCTTTCAACCAATTTTTCAGCAGGTTGATTTTCTTGCATTTCTATTGCTTCGTCTTCATCTGTGAATTCAGCCATTCCTTCTTGAGAGAAGTCTGTTTTTGCAAGAAGTTTAATAATCTTTTCTTTAATACGGAACATATTTTGTTCGAACATCAAGAATGCCTCACGCTTATATTCATTTAGTGGATCTTTTTGTCCGTATGCACGAAGACCGATACCTTGTTTTAAGAAGTCAAGTGCTTGTAAATGTTCCTTCCAAATTTGATCCAAAGTTTGTAAGAATATTGCTTTTTCAACATATCTCATAAAGTCCTTTGTATAACGTTTTTCTTGAACATACATTCTTTCATCACTTGCTTCATCAACAAGTTCAAAAACATCTTGAGGAGTTGCATCTGGATGATCTTCAAAGTATTTATCAAAATACATTGTTACACCCAAGATATCGAAACAATCTTTTTCTAAGCCAGCAATATCCCAATCTTCAAAGTGAGTTTTTTCAGGAATTGCCTTTCCAACGATATCTTCTACTACATCAAGACGCATTTCATCAATATGTCTGTGGATTTCATCCATATCCATAATTTTATGACGTTGAGCATAAATGATTTTTCTTTGTTCATTCATAACATCATCGTATTTAAGAAGATTTTTTCTGATGGTAAAGTTATGAGTTTCAACTTTCATTTGAGCCTTTTCAAGAGCACGGGATACCCAAGGGTGAATAATTGCTTCACCACGTTTAATACCCAATCTTGAAAGCATTGCTTTCATCTTATCACCGCCGAAAATTCTCATTAAGTTATCTTCCATAGATAAGAAAAATTTTGAAGCACCTGGATCACCTTGACGACCAGTTCTTCCACGAAGTTGATTATCAATACGACGAGATTCGTGTCTTTCTGTACCGATAACATAAAGACCACCAGCCTGTAATGCGATTTCTTTTTTTGCCTTTATGTCAGCTTTTATTTCATCGATTTTTTTCTTTAGAAGTTCGGCATCTTCAATACCTTTTGTTTCTTGTTGAACACGCATTTCAAGGTTTCCACCAAGCTGTATATCAGTACCACGACCAGCCATGTTTGTAGCAATAGTGATTGCACCAGGAACACCAGCTTGGGCGATAATGTATGCTTCGGATTCATGATATTTTGCATTCAATACCTGAGCGTGAATACCTTCTGAAATAAGAAATTTATTAAGCTTTTCAGATTTTTCAATAGAAACAGTACCAATCAAAACAGGTTGTTGTTTTGCGTGGCATTCCTTAATCAATTTTACGATTGCTTCGTATTTTTCTGCTTCTGTTAAATAGATTTCATCGTTGTAATCTACACGACGAACAGGAAGATTTGTTGGAACCTCAATACATCTTAATTTGTAAATTTCTTCGAATTCTTGAGCTTCGGTTAAAGCTGTACCAGTCATACCGGCAAGCTTTGGATATAAACGGAAGTAGTTTTGGTATGTGATACTTGCCAAAGTTTGAGATTCGTTTTGAACGTTTACGTTTTCTTTTGCTTCCAATGCTTGGTGAAGACCATCTGAATATCTTCTACCTTCCATAATACGACCAGTAAATTCATCAATAATATAAACTTGATCATCCTTTACAAGGTAATCAACATCACGTTTATAAAGTTTGTGTGCAGTTAAACATTTATCCAAGTGATGAACAATTGTCGCATTTGAAATATCGTAAAGGTTTTTAACCTTTGTAATACCTTTTTCAAAAAGAATATTTTCAACAAATTCCATACCTGCTTCGGTAAGGGTTGCGTTTTTATCTTTTTCATCAATTTGGTAATGAGTTTCGTTTAAAAGAGGAATTATTGAATTTACTTGTTTATATGAATCAGAAGTTCCTTCACTTGGTCCAGAAATAATAAGTGGAGTTCTTGCTTCATCAATCAAAATAGAATCAACTTCATCGACAATAGCATAGTTGAAAGGTCTTTGAACCAAAGTTTCAATTCTGAATTTCATATTATCGCGAAGATAATCGAAGCCAAATTCGTGGTTTGTACCGTATGTGATATCGCAATTATATGCTTCACGTCTTTCATCATCATCAAGTTCATTTAAAATACATCCAACAGAAAGACCAAGGAATCGATAAAGCTTTCCCATCCATTCAGCATCACGTTTTGCAAGATAATCATTAACTGTGATAACGTGAACACCTTTTCCTGTTAGGGCATTAAGGTAAACTGGAAGTGTCGCAACCAATGTTTTACCTTCACCTGTTTTCATTTCTGTGATTTGGCCATCATGAAGAATCATACCTCCGATAAGTTGTACATCATAATGTCTTTGTCCTAAAACACGTTTTGCAGTTTCCCTTACAGTTGCAAAAGCATCAACCAAAATATCATCAAGAGTTTCACCAGCATCAAGTCTTCCTTTAAGCCAAGTGGTTCTTGCTTGTAATTCTTCATCAGAAAGTTTGATAAGTTCTGGTTCTTTATCATTAATATCTTTTACTCTTGCACGATATTTTTTAAGAATTCTTTCATTTTCTGTGCCGAAAATTTTCTTTGTGATATATCCAATCATTTAAAAGCCTTTCCTTACTTCTTTTTTAAACTGTATATTTTTATCTGTAACACTTTATTACATATAGGACAAAAAGGTCAAGATAAATAAAATGCTTTAAAATAAAAATTTTTAGTATACTATTATAATATAGGGGTAAAAAATTGGAAAATAAAGACTTAATTGATAAAAATTTTCAAAAATATATGAAAATTGCTTTTTTAGAGGCAAAAAAGGCTTTTGACAAGGCTGAGGTTCCTATTGGTGCAGTGATTGTATCAAAAGATGGAAAAGTTATTTCCAAAGCTCATAATCTTACGGAAACAAAGAAAAATTCTTTGTGTCATGCCGAAATACTTGCCATACAAAAGGCATGTAAAAAACTTAATGAAAAATATCTTATGGATTGCAGTATTTTTGTTACACTAGAACCATGTCCTATGTGTGCTACTGCAATATCTTTGGCAAAAATAAAAAATGTTTATTTTTCGACTGTGGATGAAAAGGGTGGGGCTGTTGTTAATGGTGTAAAGATATATGAGAATATGAAAAATCTTTATAAACCGACTGTAAATTATGGTTATTTGAAAGAAGAAAGCTCTGAACTTTTGAAAAAATTTTTTAAAAATTTAAGAAAAAAATAAAAAATAGATAAAAATTGCTTGAAATAGGGGTAAAAATAGGTTATAATCAGCTTGTTAAAACCTTCAATTAAGGAGAGATAAAAATGAAAAAATTTCAAACTTTATTGTGTGCAGTGACTGCAGTTCTTGCCGGTTGTGCATTAGATACACAAGATTTAAAAAAGGATAAGTCTCAAGAACTTCCTTATACATTTTCGCAATTTTCTGATATTCCTATTCCAGATGGTTCACAAATGGACTTGGATAGAAGTATGATGTTCGGTCGTGAAACAGATTGGATGGGAAAAATGACATTCTATGCTCCATATAATGTTTCTGGTGTATTTGATTTCTATATGGAAGAAATGCCAAAGTTTAACTGGAAAGAATTAACATCTGTTCGTGGTTCAAACTCTGTTTTGACATACAGATATAATTGCCGTGTTGCAACAGTTCAACTTGTTTCAAATGGTTTCCGTGGTGGCACAACAGTTATTATCTCTATGGCTCCATCTCCATCAAAGAGATGTCAACGTAGTGCAAATAACAATAGTGATGGTGTAAATTCAAATCAACAACAAGGTGGGTATCAAAATCAACCTGCTGATATGAATATGCAACAAAATAACCAACCTGTTTATCAACAACAAGGTGGTTATAACCAACAACCACAAAACTATAATCAACAACACACAAGTGGTATTCCTGCAATGAATACTTCAAATAAAAGTGCTGCTGGTTCATTGGGTTTAGGTAATGCATCAAATATGTATTATAAATCAAATTCAAATGGTGTTGGACAACCTCCAAGATACTAATTTGATTTATTTTGTGTAATTAAAATCCCTGCGTTTTGTGGGGATTTTTTTTATTGACTTAGGTATATCTTAGTGCTAGGAATCTTTGCATTAAATATGGAGAGTTTTAATGAAATATCTTTTTCAATTTTTGCTTATTTGCATAATTTCTTTTTTGGGAGAAGTTTGTTATCATTTCATCCCATTTAAGATTCCATCAAGTATTTATGGCTTACTTATATTGGCCTTTTGCTTGTTTACAAAGATTATCAAGCTTAAACAAATTGAAGAAATTTCAAACTTTTTGTTGGCAATAATGCCTGTACTTTTTGTACCACCGGCTGTTGCTATTATTGAAATTATGTTTGATATAAAGGCTGATATTTTTAAATATCTTGCAATCATAGTATTAAGTACTTTTTCTGTTGTTATTTCAACGGGCTTGACTGCAGAATTTGTGATAAAAAGAACAAATAATTCAAAAAAAATTAAGGATAAAAAATAATGAAAGAGCTTTTTGAAAATTCAGGTTACTTTGGTATTATTTTGACACTTTTTGCATATTGGTTTGGTGTAAAGGTTAATAAAAAGTTCAAGTATACAGTCTTAAATCCAATTTTGATTGCAAGTGCACTTATAATTATGTTCCTTATTTCTGCGAATATAAATTATTCTGTGTATAAGGCTGGAACTTCATCTATATCTTTATTATTAACACCATCGACAATTTGTTTGGCGGTTCCAATGTATAAGCAATTTAATATATTAAAGAAGTACAGAAGGGCGGTATTTTTATCAGTTCTTGTAGGTAGTGTTTGTGCAATTTTAACAGTTATATTGTCCTCTATGCTTTTTGGTTTTAATATTATTACAACAAAATCACTAATGCCAAAGTCAATAACAACAGCGATTGCTTTGGGTGTATCAAATGAAATTGGTGGTATTCCGACTATTACTGTTATGGCGGTAGTTTTAACAGGAATTATTGGTGCAATAAGTGCGGAAAGAATCTGTAAAATATTTAAAATAACGAATCCGGTGGCTATTGGGCTTGCTCATGGAACATCTGCACATGCGATTGGAACATCAAAAGCTTTACAGATAGGTGAGCTTGAAGGTGCCATGAGTTCCGTTGCTATTATTATTGCCGGATTGATAACAGTTTTTATAATACCAATAATAATGCATATTTTATAAATAAGAATCTTGCAAAATAAAAACCAAGGTATTATAATTTTCTCACATGTCAAATTTATTAATTATGAAAGGAAAGTAAAAAATGACAGCTATAGTAGATATACATGCACGTGAAATACTTGACTCACGTGGTAATCCAACAGTAGAAGTTGATGTACTTCTTGAAAGTGGTGCTTTTGGTCGTGCCGCTGTTCCATCTGGTGCTTCAACAGGTGTTCACGAAGCAGTTGAACTTCGTGATGAAGATAAAACACGTTTCGGTGGTAAGGGTGTTTTAAAGGCAGTTGAAAATGTAAATACAGTTATTGCTGATGCAATTATCGGTATGGAAGCAGAAGATCAAACTGCTGTTGATGAAGCTATGATTGCTCTTGATGGTACAGAAAATAAAGGTAAGCTTGGTGCAAACGCAATTTTGGGTGTATCTCTTGCTGTTGCAAAAGCAGCTGCTGAAGAAGCAGGTCTTCCACTTTATCGTTATATTGGTGGTACATTTGCTCATGTTCTTCCTGTTCCTATGATGAACATTTTGAACGGTGGTAAACATGCTGATAATCCAATCGATATTCAGGAATTTATGATTGCTCCTATTGGTGCAAAAACAATGGCTGATGCTGTTCGTATGGGTGCTGAAGTTTTCCACGCTTTGAAAAAAGAATTGAAAACTGCTGGTTTCAACACAAACGTTGGTGATGAAGGTGGTTTTGCTCCTGAACTTAAAACAGCTGAAGAAGCTCTTTCTTATATCGTAAAAGCTATTGAAAAAGCAGGTTACAAACCAGGTGAAGATGTTCGTATTGCTATTGATGCTGCTTCATCAGAATTCTATGAAAACGGCAAGTATGAAATGAAGGGTGAAGGTAAATCATTCACATCTGCACAAATCGTTGATTACTATGCTGACCTTTGTGAAAGATTCCCTATTTTCTCAATCGAAGATGGTGTTGCAGAAGATGATTGGGAAGGTTGGAAGCTTTTGACTGATAAACTTGGTTCAAAGATCCAACTTGTTGGTGATGATTTGTTCGTTACAAATCCAAAACGTCTTGCAATGGGTATTGAAAAAGGTGTTGGTAACTCAATCTTGGTTAAAGTTAACCAAATCGGTACTTTGACAGAATCATTGGCTGCTATTGAAATGGCACATAAACATGGTTACACAGCTGTTGTTTCACATCGTTCTGGTGAAACAGAAGATTCAACAATCGCTGATATCGTTGTTGCAACAAATGCTGGTCAAATCAAGACTGGTTCTCTTTCAAGAAGTGATAGAATGGCAAAATATAACCAACTTATCCGTATTGAAGAAGAACTTGGCGATGTTGCAGTTTATGCAGGAAAGTCAATCTTAGAGTAAAAAATAGAAAGCCCATACTTGAAACATAGTATGGGCGAAAATTTATAAAGGAGAAATTAATATGGCAGGATCAATTAATAAAGTTATTTTAGTAGGAAATCTTGGTGGAGATCCAGAAGTAAGACATTCACAAGATGGTAATAAAATTGTTACATTTAATGTTGCAACATCTGAATCTTGGAAAGATAAAAGTGGTGAAAGAAAGGATAGGACAGAATGGCATCGTGTTGTTATATTTTCTCCTGGACTTGCTGAAGTTGCTGAAAAATACTTGAAAAAAGGTTCAAAGGTTTATGTGGAAGGTCAACTTCGCACACGTAAGTGGCAAGATGCATCTGGTGCAGACAGATATTCAACAGAAATTGTATTGTCAGGTTTCAATGCCTATATGATTATGCTTGATAAGACATCTGGAGAATTTGCTGGTTCTGAAGATGCAGGTGCTTCACCTGATGCTGGTTGGGATAATTCCGCACCATCAGGCGACATTGATGACGAAATTCCGTTTTAATAGATTGGAATAAAAGTTCAAAAGCCTCCCGAATGGGAGGTTTTTTGTTTTCTAAAAATGCAATACAAAAATTCTGTATTTTGCAGGAAACAGCCATTTATTAAAGATTTTTGAGTGATATACAAAAAAGGACCCTTTTTTCTTTACTATTTTGATTATTTATCTATATTCCTAAAAAATC
>CACZYB010000010.1 GCA_902785275.1 uncultured Pseudomonadota bacterium | reverse complement strand
CATTATTTACTTGCGATGCCAAGATTTCTGCTCTTGCAACTGATGGCACAAGTAACAATGCAGCTATGATAAATTTTTTCATCATTTCTCTCTCCTTTTTTATAAAGAATTAAGGGGTTTGCGGGAGGGTGGATAAAAGTCATGAAAATTCTCCACCCATATAAAAAAAATCACCCTTTTTTCTTTACTATTTTGATTATTTATCTATATTCCTAAAAAATCAAGGAAAATATTGAAAAATCAACATATTTTTTCAACAAATTTATCTTAAAAAAACGAGATACAAAAAAGGGTCCTTTTTTGTATATCACTCAAAATCTTCAATAAATGGCTGTTTCCTGCGGGATACAGAATTTTTGCATTGCATTTTTAGAAAAAAAAATCCCCCCACGATGTGAGGGGATAATTTTTTGCACTCTGACAAATTACTGACGAGAGTAGAATTCCACAACCAAATTTGGTTCCATCTTTACTGGATATGGAACTTCTTCAAGTGTAGGAATACGAACAAAAGTTGCTTCATATTTATCATTTACAGATACATAATCAGGAACTTCACGTTCTTTATTGTTTTTAGCTTGAACAACCATTGGGATGTTTCTTGCACTTTCTTTCAAAGTGATAACATCACCAACTTTTACTTGGTATGATGGAATATTTACACGTTTACCATTAACCAAGATATGTCCATGGCTTACAACCTGACGTGCAGCAAATACTGTTGGTACAAAATTTGCACGATAAACTATTGCATCAAGTCTTGATTCAAGTTGTGCAATAATTTCACTTGCTGTATCGCCAGTTCTACGCATAGCTTCATCATAGTATGAAC
Organism: uncultured Pseudomonadota bacterium; assembly: GCA_902785275.1. GTDB lineage: Bacteria > Pseudomonadota > Alphaproteobacteria > Rs-D84 > CACZYB01 > CACZYB01. The sequence continues at coordinate 29,883 of CACZYB010000010.1, read as the reverse complement.
GGAATTTCTTTTCAGAAATGTTTCCATAGTAACCTTTCAAAAGCTGTTTAGCAGACAACTGTGTACCATAGTCAGTTCTTTTTGTATGAGCAACTGGACCATGTTGTCCTGGCTTATATTTTCTTTTGTTAACAGGTGATTTTGCCCTACCCCATGTGTTTACACCATAGCGGCGGTCAAGTTTGTGTTTAGTTTCTAATCTTTTACTCAAAGTTAGTCTCCTTAAATTATGCCCAAATGGGCGGTTTATTTTACAAGATAATTGAGCGATTACCTTGGGTTTGTCCGATAGTCCATTCCTTTAAAAGGTGGCTGAGAGCCTTATCAGGCGGGAGTCGCCCTACTCAGTTCTACTTTCTCGGTAGTCAGAAATATACATTAAAACCTTTAATTTGTCAAGTATTTTCTATTACTTAAGCATAAAAGCCAATGAATAAAAAAAATCCCCCGAAAAATCGGGGGGAAAATTTTAAATCCGTCCAAGAAAAAATTAAATCTTGTTTTCAACAAAAATTTCGTGTTTTCTTGTCTTCTTATCATACTTTCTGAAAGAAAGTTTTTCAGTTGTATTAGGAGATTTTGGATTTCTGTAAGTTGTGTAGAAAGTACCTGTTTCAGGGTTTCTCAACTTAACTAACATTTTTACACCTTTTTTAGCCATTTTTTACTCTCTTTCATAAATTATTTTTTTGCAGCCTTTTTAGCTTGGCATTTTTGAATTCTTGCTTTAACAGCCTTTGCTTCAGGAGTTAATTTTGAATTACCGGTGTTAAGAAGGTAAGAATCAATTCCCCCATTTGCTTCAACTGTTTTGATTCCACGACTTGTTACATATAATTTAACCTTTGTTCCAAGGATTTCTGATAAGAAAGAAACAATCTGAAGATTAGGTAAAAATCTTCTTTTAGTCTTTATTTCAGAATGAGAAACGTTATGACCAGACATAGGTTTCTTCTTTGTAATTTCACATACTCTTGACATTTTTTTATCCTTTAATTCGTAATTAGATTGCTGAATTGTATCGTATATTATTTTATATGTCAAGGGAAAAATCACCATAAAAAACTATTTCTTGCTTTTCGAATAAAAATATTTATAATCCACTATATATTACGCAAAGGGGATTTTTATGGCTGGATTATTCGATACAAAAATTGGTACACCTCTCGCCGAAAGGTTAAGAGCTGACAGTTTGGCTGACGTTGTAGGACAGGACCATATACTTGGTGATGATGGAATTATTACAAACCAGCTTAAAAACGGCAATATAAAATCTATGATTTTGTGGGGACCTCCTGGATGCGGAAAGACAACTATTGCAAAACTTGTCGCAAAGTACATCGATGCCGAATTTGTTATGTTATCGGCCGTATTTTCCGGAGTTTCAGATTTAAAGAAAGTTTTCCAAGATGCATCAAATCTAAGGGCCGTTGGAAGAAGAACTATACTTTTCGTTGATGAAATTCATCGTTTCAATAAAGCTCAACAGGATAGCTTTTTACCTTATGTTGAAGATGGCACAATAACTCTTATCGGGGCAACAACCGAAAATCCATCATTCGAACTTAATTCTGCGCTTCTTTCCCGTTGTCAGGTATTGATATTAAAAAGACTCGATGATAATGCCCTATCTCATCTTATTGAAAGGGCTGAAGTCGAACTTGAAAAAAAACTTCCACTTACCGATGAAGCAAAGAAAAACCTTATAAAAATAGCAGACGGCGACGGTCGATACCTTCTTAATATGATAGAAATGATATTTGATTTTTATCATGGCGAAATTATTGATGAAAATGGCCTTACAAAAATACTTCAAAACCGTATGCCTAACTATGATAAAAGCGGTGAAGCTCACTATAATCTAATATCTGCCCTACACAAATCACTTCGTGGTTCCGATCCTGATGCTGGACTTTACTGGTGCGCAAGGATGATTGCTGGTGGAGAAGATCCAAAGTATATACTTAGAAGACTTACCCGTTTTGCAGTAGAAGATGTTGGCCTTGCCGATCCACACGCCCTACCTTACGCAATATCTGCATGGCAAGCATACGAACGTTTAGGAAGCCCAGAAGGTGATTTGGCAATCGCATCATTGGTTATATACCTTGGTACCGCACCAAAATCAAATGCAAGTGAAGTTGCTTGGAATAATGCATATGCAATGGCAAAATCTACGGGTTCACTTCCACCACCTATGCATATAATAAATGCTCCAACAAAGCTAATGGAAAAGCAAGGTTTCGGTGCAGGTTATGTCTATGATCCTGATACAAAGGATGGATTTTCTGGTCAAAACTATTGGCCAGATGATATGAAAAGACAAAAATTCTATAATCCAGTAGAACGTGGTTTTGAACGCGATATTAAAAAGCGTATCGAATATTGGGAAAATCTAAGAAAAAAGAAAAACAAAGAGGTATAATATGAAGAAAACGAGTTTGTTTATTCTTACTTTAGCAGGTTGTACATTTACGCCAAATGTTGATATAAGTCTTAAAGAACTTAAATACAATGAAGTTATGGGGTATAAGTATTCAGATTTTGAAGGAAGATTATTTTCTATAGCTTGTAAAAGCTCGGGAAATTCAGATTATGTTGATAAGAAATGTTTGGAAACAGCTTCGGAAACAGCATTTAGAAGAGGATATTTATATTTTACAGTAAAAGATAAAGATATTGGAACAAAGGAAATTCAAAGAACTGTTTCTTCATCAAGGGCTGTTGTATCAAATGGAAAAACTGTATATATACCTGAAACAGAGACATATACAGAAACAATTTACCACAACAACTTTACATTTATACTAATAAACGAAGATGAAATATCAAAATATAGCAACTACTATATTGTTGATGATTATTTTCCACCAAGAGATTCAAGAATAGACGTCAAATAGTAAGATTTTTTAATTCTACTTGAAAATTTTAACTATTTGTTGTATATTCGGTTTACTGAAAAATAAAAAAGGAGTATTTTTATGAGACGTGTTGTTATTACCGGTATAGGTATAGTAAGTCCTTTTGGTCGTGGCACCAAATTTAACTGGGAAGAAGGACTTTTGAAATCAAAATCCTGTATAAAAAAGATTTCTTTGTTTGATACAGAAAAGTTTTCAACAAAGATTGCAGGTGAGGTTCCATTTGGCGACGCAGAAGGTCAATTCAGCCCTGAAACAGTTATTCCATTCAAAGATATTAAGAAAATGGATAAGTTCATTCAATTTGCAATGGCTGCTGCAACTGATGCTATTGATGATGCAAATTGGCATCCAGAAAGCGATGAAGAAAAATGCCGTACAGGTGTTATGATTGGTTCTGGTATTGGTGGACTTGGTACAATTTACGAAACTGCAAAATCAATGGTTGAAAAGGATACTGCAAAGGTATCTCCTTTCTTCATTCCAGCATGTCTTATAAACTTGGCATCTGGTCATGTTTCAATTAAATATGGATTCAAAGGTCCAAACCATGCTGTTGTAACTGCTTGTGCAACTGGTACACACGCAATTGGTGATGCATCTGGTATCATCGCACGTGGCGAAGCTGATGTGATGATTGCTGGTGGTGCCGAAGCTGCTGTAAACCCTATGGGTGTTGCTGGTTTCAGTGCAACAAAAGCTCTTTCACAAAGAAATGACGAACCTGAAAAAGCAAGTCGTCCATGGGATAAAGATCGTGACGGATTCGTTATGAGTGAAGGTTCTGGTGTTGTTGTATTAGAAGAATATGAACACGCAAAAGCTCGTGGTGCTCACATTTACGCAGAAGTTATCGGTTACGGTATGAGTGGTGATGCATATCACATGACTGCACCTGCATCTGATGGTAACGGTGCAAAACGTGCAATGCTTGCTGCTTTAAAATCTGCAAATATAAAACCAGAAGATGTTGACTATATCAACGCTCATGGAACATCAACAATGGGTGATATGCTTGAATTCAATGCTGTAAAAGAAGTTTTTGCCCCTGCATTGGATAAGATTTGTATGTCATCAACAAAGTCTGCTACTGGACATTTGTTGGGCGCTGCTGGTGCAGTAGAAGCTATTTTCTGTACACTTGCAATCCGTGATCAAATTGTACCTCCTACACTTAACTTGGATAACCCAGAAGAAGGTACAGAATGTATCGATTTGGTTCCATTCACACCAAAGAAAAGAAAGGTTGATATCGTTCTTTCTAACTCATTTGGTTTCGGTGGAACAAATGCTTGTATCATCTTAAAGAAAATATAAGCGGATACAAAATATTCGAAAAGTCCGCTTTGAAACCAAAGCGGATTTTTCTTATAAAACTTGATTTTAACACACGGATATTTTAAAATACTTTTATTCAAAAAAAGGAGATGAAAATGGAAGATAAAACAAAATCAAAAATAATTTACGGAATAATACTTTGCTTTGGATTTATGTGTGCTGGCTTTTTCCCAGGATATTATTACTACAAAACCTATAAAACAAACAATTCTGTAACAGTTAAGGGTTTAGCAGAAAAGGACGTAAAGGCCGACCTTGCAATATGGAATATAAAATTTACAATCGCTGGAAATGATATGCTTTTATCACAAAAAAAGATTTTATCACAACTTGATTTAGTAAAAAAATATCTTACAGAAAACGGATTTTCAGATACTGAAATTACCATCCCAAGCTTGATTGTTGTGGACAGATTTGCTGAACGTTATGGCGACAGTAATCCAATGTACAGATATCTTTTAACACAAAAAGTTGATGTAAAATCAAACAACGTTGACTTGATTGAAAAAGCATCAAACAACATTTCAACCCTTATATCAAAAGGTATAGTTTTCGAAGGTAACGAATATTCAAACCCAATAACATACCTTTTTACAAAACTTAATGATATAAAACCAGAAATGTTAGAACAAGCAACTAAAAACGCAAAAGATTCCGCAATGGAATTCGCAAAGGCAAGCGGTTCCACCGTTGGAAAAATAAAAAAGGCATCACAGGGAATCTTTAACATTTTATCCCAAGATGAAAACGGTTCCGAACGTGAATCAATAGATAAAAAAGTTCGTGTTGTTTCAACAATCGAATTCTGGCTTGATTAAAAGATTTAATAAAAAAGGATAAACTATCATGGAAATAAAATTATTTAACACTATGTCAAAAAGTATTGAAATTTTTAAACCTTTAGAAGAAGGTAAAGTTTCAATGTATACTTGCGGACCTACTGTTTATCACTTTGCACATATCGGAAACCTTCGCACTTATGTTTCCCAAGATGTTATGAAAAGAATGTTTATTGCAAACGGTTATGATGTAAAACACATTATGAATTTCACCGATGTTGGACATCTAACTTCTGATGGTGATACCGGTGAAGATAAAATGGAAAAAGGAAGCCGTCGTGAAGGAAAATCTGTTTGGGAAATTGCAAAATATTATACCGATGTTTTTCTAAGCGATATCAAAAAACTTAACATACTTCCTGCAACAAAATACACACCTGCAACCCAATACATACAGGAACAAATTGATCTTGTTAAAAGATTAGAAGATTTGGGATATACATATAAAATCGAAGGTGATGGTATTTATTACGATACGTCAAAATTCGCCGACTATTGGAAACTTGGCGGACAAAAACTTGATGATCTAAAGGCCGGTGCAAGAATTGATTTTGCAGATGGAAAACGTAACATTGCTGACTTTGCATTATGGAAATTCTCTCCTAAAGATGTAAAACGCCAAATGGAATGGGACAGCCCATGGGGTGTTGGCTTCCCAGGTTGGCATATTGAATGTTCTGCAATGAGTTTAAAAGAAATTGGCGACCGTATGGATATTCACTCTGGTGGTGTTGACCACATAAAAGTTCACCACTCAAACGAAATCGCACAAGTTGAACCTGTCATAGGCCACAAGTGGGTAAACTATTGGGTACACATGGAATTTTTAAACGATTTAACCGGAAAAATGAGTAAATCAAAAGGCGACTTCTTAACTCTTTCAAAATTGGAAGATTTGGGTTATCCAGCAATCGTATACAGATATTTTCTTTTGATGGCAAGTTACAGAAAGCAAATCACTTTTTCATACGAACTTTTGGATGGTGCAAAAAACAGCTATGAAAATTTGGTCAAAAAAGTTAATGTAATTTCAAAAGAAGCAGATAGGAACTTTAATAAATCTGTTGTCGAAAATTGGAAGACAAAGATTCTTGAAACTCTAAATAATGATATAAACACTGCCGGTGCAATCGTTATTTTACAAGAACTTTTGAAATCAAACGAAACAGCATCAACAAAGGCCGAACTTATAAAGTTCTTTGATGAAATTTTGGGACTAAACTTAATCGAAAATGCAAAAGCATTGGAAAAATCTAATTTTTCCGATATTCCTGAAGAAATCACAAAAATGGCACAGGAAAGATTAGAAGCAAAGAAAAACAAAAACTATGCTTTGGCAGATGAGCTAAGAACAAAAATTTCTGATGCTGGATATATTATTGAAGATAAACCAGACAGATTTAACATAAAGGCAAAATAAATCAAAGATAAATTTTGACCAGTAATTTATTTAACTAAATTCCGCCTTAAATATGGCATAGATTTGTTTTTTTCTTGAAAAACACGCTTATCAAAAAAGTAAGCAAGAATATTTAAGGCCGGAGCAATTTTTTCAAAAGAAAGCCCTTCTACACTTGGCTTAGATTGCCAAATTTCCGGCATAGGAAGAAGCTTTGAACGATATGGTTCCCCTGCACTTTTACATATTGCATGTCCAGTCTTTGGTGATATATAAGACAAATCTGTCGTTTGCCCAGTCGCATTACATTTATCCAAATTCAATGCAAAACCAATCTGTGATAAAAGTTCCTTCTCCCAAAGCATATAATTATACAAAATAATCATATCATTTGATTCGGATTCTATGTTATGAAGCATAAACAAAGTAATATCATAAATTTTTTTATTAAGCTGGTTTTCAACCAAACAATCATAAAGCATACTGCAACAACAACTTAAAAGCGTAAGTTTAAGTTCTGTTTCAAAAAGTTTTGCCCCATAAACCTTTAATGGTTCAAACGAAAAAAAGCCAAGCTGTTCCTCAAGTCTTGATTTCCAATTAATCTGGAATTCATTACCAATCTGAAGATAAGTTTTTTGTTTTTTCGAAATACCACCTTTAATCAACCCCTTCACCATTCCGTGATTTTCACTAAGAAAAGTGGCTAATTGGTCGGTTTCACCAAATTTCGAAATTGCAATTAAAATACCTTTATCTGCCCATTGCATAAATTATCCTTTGATTTTTATTTTTTTATATTATAAACTCTTTAACTGATTAAATAAAGGAGAATTATTTTTATTTTGATAATGTCGAAATACAAAATATTTTGTAAAGGGTGTAATAATGTCTGAAATTCAACAAGAAAGAAAAGATGTCATAAAAGTACAACAACTATCTGATGCTATAAGTGAAAGATATTTGGCATACGCAATGTCAACTATTGTATCTCGTTCACTTCCTGATGTACGTGATGGTTTAAAGCCTGTTCACAGAAGGATTCTTTACGGAATGCGCCAACTTAAACTTGACCCCAAAAGCGGATACAAAAAGTGCGCCCGTGTTGTTGGTGATGTTATGGGTAAATACCATCCACACGGCGATGCTTCTATTTACGACGCAATGGTTCGTTTGGCACAGGGCTTTTCCGTTCGTTATCCATTAGTTATGGGACAAGGAAATTTTGGAAACATCGATGGCGACAGTGCTGCTGCAATGCGTTACACCGAAGCAAAACTTTCCGATGCAGCCCTTGCAATTATGGATGGTCTTGATGAAGACAGTGTTGATTTTATGGATACTTATTCAGGTGAAGAACAAGAACCTGTGGTTATGCCTGCAATATTTCCAAACCTTCTTTTAAACGGTTCAAATGGTATTGCTGTTGGTATGGCAACAAACATTCCACCACACAATGTTTTGGAAGTTTGTGATGCAATTACAGCCCTTATAAAAAATCCAGAAATTACTATACCTGAATTGGTTGAATATATAAAGGCTCCTGATTTCCCAACCGGTGGTATCATAAATCAAGATAAGCAAACAACTATTTCCGCATACGAAACAGGACGTGGCACATTCAAAATCCGAGCAAAGTGGGAACGTGAAGATTTGGCCTATGGCAACTATCAAATAGTTATAACTGAAATTCCATACCAAGTTATAAAATCAAAACTTATCGAAAGAATTGCCGATTTAATGGAACAAGGAAAGCTTCCAACTATTGGTGATATTCGTGATGAATCAACAGAAGATATACGTATTGTTATAGAACCAAAATCAAGAACTATTGATGAAAAAATCATCATGGCACAGCTTTTCTCTCTTACCGAACTTGAAAGCAAGTTTGCCCTTAATATGAACGTTCTTGATAAAAATTGTGTTCCAAGAGTTATGAACTTAAAAGAAGTTCTTTCTGCATATATTGATCATCAAGTAGAAGTTCTAACAAGACGTACAAACTTCCGTCTTAAAAACATTGCACACAGACTTGAGATTTTAGAAGGTTACCTAACTGCATACCTAAATCTTGATAGAGTTATTCATATCATTCGTGAATACGATGATGCAAAAGAAAAGTTGATGGAAGAATTTAAGTTAACCGAACTTCAAGCTGATTCAATCCTTAATATGAAACTTCGTTCTTTAAGAAAACTTGAAGAAATGGAAATTCGTACCGAAGCAGATAATTTAAGAAAGGAACAAGCTGATCTTCAACTTTTAAACAGTGATACAGAACACAAACTTAAAAAAGTTTCTGAACAGGTAAAAAATATGCGTGCAGTATTTGCAAAGAATAAAAAGCTTTCCGCACGTCTTACACAAATTGATGAAACAACAGAAAATATCGTTGTTCCAGTAGAAGCTTTCGTTCCAAAGGAACCTATCACAATAATCTTATCATCAAAGGGATGGATAAAATCAATCAAAAATCATGTTGATTTAAATTCTGATTTTTCATTCAAAGATGGCGACAGCTTGGATGTAGCTCTTCACGCATACACAAATGATAAAATATTATTTGCTATGTCAAACGGTCAATTCTTCACCCTTGATGCAAATAAAATCCCAAGTGGTCGTGGATATGGTGATCCAGTAAGACTTATGATTGACCTTCCAATCAATGCAAGCTTTGTTCGTATATTCGTTGCAACAAACGATACCGAAATAATCCTTGCAACAAAAAATGGATACGGTTTCAAAACAAAAATGTCCGATTGTATCGCCCAAACAAAAACTGGCCGTCAGGTTGTAAACATTTCCGATGATGATAAATTGGCTAAAGTTTGCATAATAGGCAAAGATGATGACAGTGTTGCAATCATCGGTGATAACAGAAAACTTCTTGTTTTCGATTTGGCTGAAATTCCATCATTCACACGTGGTAAAGGTGTTATCCTTCAAAAATATAAGGAACCCAAAACATACCTTGCTGATATAAAAACTTTTGCAAAAGCTGAAGGTCTTAAATGGCAAAATGGTGCACGTAACTTCAAAGTAGATGATGTTTCTATGTGGAGTGGTAAACGCGCCAGTGTTGGACATATGCCACCTGATGGTTTCCCAAAATCAAACAAATTTAGTAAGGAATAAAAAATGAAAGATTTAGAAATATATCTTATTAATTTGGATAGAAGTAAAGACAGACTTCTTGCAATGGAAAAAAAATTAAAAGCCCTTGATTTAAGCTTTACAAGGATTCCTGCCGTTGATGGAAAAAATACTGTATTTACTGAAAAGGAAATTAATTCAAAAAAATATTCATTACTTCACGGAAAATACATCACTCCAACCGAAGTTGCATGTTACATTTCCCACTATAATACAATGAAAGAATTTTTAAAATCCAATAAAAATTTTGCTCTTGTATTAGAAGACGATATGATTTTTTCAAAAGATTTTCTCCCTACCCTAAAAGCTTTGTTAAAAAAATCAAACGATTGGGATTTGGTAAAATTTAATGGAGGACACAGTGGTGGAAATATAAAATACAGAAACATTATAGATGGTGTAAATTTGGTTTGGAACTTATTCCACCAATCAAAAACTGGTGCATACTTAATGAACAAAAAAGCTGCAAAATCTTATACTGATAAAATGCTTCCTATGTTCGTACCTATCGATCACGAATATGTAAAATTCTGGAAATATGGAATAAAGGGTTTCTCTCTATCTCCATTTCCATCATGGGAGGAAGACGGTCCATCCACAATTGACTATAAAGCAATGAAGAAAAACAGAAAGCCATGGTACAAAAAATTTCCAACTTTTGGATACAAGATTTTCATTGCACTAAGACGTATCGTATGGGTACTTTCCCAAATAATAAAAAACACATTTACATTTGTTAAAAAATAAATTAAAATTTCATTCATAAAATAAAAGGAGATATAATAAAATGACTAAAAAAGAAAATGAACCAAAAATTGATTTAAGTATTAAAAGCTTTTTGCTTCCAAAAATAAGCGCTGAAGGTGTTGTAATTGTTGCTGTATTTTTTGCAATATCTTTCTTCTTGCTACTTCTTTCTAACGTTGTTGGAATGTTGGCAATCGCAGTATCTTTGTTCGCATTTTACTTTTTCCGCGATCCAGAAAGGTACACACCTATTGGTGAAGGTTTGGTAATCTCCCCTGCTGATGGAAGATTGTTACCAATAAAGGAAACAACTTTACCAGAAGAACTTAACATGGGCGATGAAAAATATATAAAATTTTCAATTTTCATGTCTGTATTCAACGTTCACGTAAACAGAAATCCTGTATCTGGTGTTATTCTTAAAACACTTTATATCGCAGGAAAATTCTTTAACGCTGATTTGGATAAAGCAAGTAAAGATAATGAAAGAAACCTTGTTTTGGTTGAAACAAAAGATGGCGACAAAGTTTGCTATGTACAAATTGCCGGTCTTATTGCTCGCCGTATCGTTTCCAGAATTCAAAAAGGCGACGTTGTTGAACAAGGTAAACGTTTCGGACTTATAAAATTTGGTTCACGTTTGGATATCTATCTTCCAAAAGATAAATATGACATCAAAGTTTTACCTGGCCAAGTTATGGTAAGTGGTGAAACAATTCTTGCTGTTCGTAAGAAATAACGGAGGGGAAAATGAAAAAAACAGTAAAAAAAGATTTAAAATCGAAACTTAAAAATCACGTAAGTAAGATTTTGCCAGAAACAAAATTCTTACCTATTACAAAGGTTCTTCCTTCAATGATAACATTATCTTCTATCGTTGCCGGAATGACTGCAATCTTACTTGCTTCTCGTGGAGAATTTGAAAAGGCAGTTATTGCAATCATACTTGCTGCTGTTTTTGATGGATTCGATGGCCGTGTTGCAAGAATGTTTAACGCATCATCACAATTTGGTGTTGAACTTGATTCCCTTGCAGACAGCATAAGCTTTGGTGTATCACCTGCATTTGTAATGTTCTTCTATGCAACACAAAATATCAAAAGTTTTGGTTGGATAGTTTCAATATTATTTGCAATCTCTTGTGTTCTCCGTCTTGCAAGATTTAATGTAATGACAGGTGACGAAGAAATTCCAGAATATTGGCACTATTTCTTTACTGGTGTACCTGCTCCTGCTGGTGCATTAATGGCATTGACACCAATAATGCTTTACACTGCAACAGATGAAAAAATCTTTACATGCCCTTACATTTGCATGGGATGGATGATTTTGGTTTCATTCTTAATGATAAGCCGTATTCCAACCCTTTCATTGAAAAAGATGACTGTTGCAAAAAGTTATGTTCCAGTATTCCTACTTGGATTTGTATTATTCCTTGGCATGATGTATTTCCACTTCTGGATTACAGCATCATTTATCTGGACATTCTATATTTTAACAGTACCATACACATGTCTTAAATTCTTAAAAATGAAAAAAAATTACGAAGGTAAATAATGAAACATCAATACAAAGGATTTAAACGTATACTTTCAGCCTTCAAAAACTCATTTGATGGCCTAAAGTATGTTATTCGTGAAGAAGAAGCATTCCGCCAAGATTTGGTTGTCTGCGCAATACTTTTTATTGTAACTTACTTTTTACCAGTATTAAAGGTTGAAAAAATAATTCTTTGTTCTGGTATGTTTTTTGTACTCTTTGCTGAACTTACCAATTCCGCGATTGAGGCATGCATAGACCGCATTTCTTCGGAATGGCACGCATTATCAAAGGCTGCAAAAGATATAGGAAGTTTACTAGTTCTAATCTCATTTATTTACTTAATTTTTGTTTGGACAATGATTTGTTGGAAATTTTTATAAATAAAAATAAAGCCCTCAAGATTGAGGGCTTTTGATTTTGTAAAATAGATTTTATTTAATCCATTTTTTTGCTTCTTCGTATTCTTCCATTGTATTGATATCGGCAGGTGCTTCTTCAATAAGTTTCATACCACCAATAACTTTGGCACGGATTGTCATACCATCCTCTATTGCACGAAGTTGTTCTAAAGCCTCACGGTCTTCTAACACACCAACAGGAAGTGATACCATACGTTTCAAAGATTCTGCTTTATAAACATAGATACCAATGTGATGGTAGAAGTTATGAGATTTTGATTTTTCTGGGTTACGAATAAATGGTGCGGCTGCACGTGTGAAGTAAACACAACGACCTTCATCTTCACCATCACGAATACCCATAACAATTTTAACCATATTTGGGTCTGCAACATCCTTTTCTGATTTGAAAACCATACCACATGTTGCAATGTCACATCCTGTATCTTCAACCATTTTTACAAGTGGTAAACATACAGATGGATCAACATTTATATTGTCGCCCTGGAAATTTACAACGATATCGTATTTATCGCCATTTGGATCAAGTTTCTTTAATGCAGCGGCAATACGATCAGTACCACTTGGAAGCTTTGGATCAGTCAAAACAGCCTTTGCCCCAAACTTTGCACATTCATCAACGATTGCTTGGTCACCAGCAGCAACCACAACATCACCAGGGATAACCTTTTTAACATTTTCATAAACTCTTTGAATAAGAGATTTACCGTTAATGTCAAGAAGTGGTTTGTTTGGCAAACGAGTTGCTGCCATACGAACCGGTATCATTGTAATAACTTTACTCATAAAAATCTCCTTTTATTATTTTATTAATATTTTGTTGTATTATTCAAAAGCCAATCCTTGAATTCTGCAACACCTTTTACTTCTGCATCAAAAGTTGCCTTTACATCAGCAGGTGTATCAGTTGTGAAACCAGCACGACAACGAACAGTGTGCATACCAACCTTTACCGCAGTTTGACAATTGAAGATACGGTCATCAACCAAAACTGTTTCTTCTGGTTTAAGGTTATATTTTTTCAAACATTCGATAATGCGTTGTTCTTTTTCACCAACCATAGCCTTACCATGAGTTGCATCCTCTGTTGATTTTTGGTGTTCAACAACTTCAATGTTTACAAATGAAAGTTTATCGCCCAATGTGTCAGCAATCATCTTTCTTTTTATTTCAGCATTGAAACCAGATGACATAGTAAGTTGCATATAGCCACGATTATGAAGGTCAGTCAATGTTTCAACAACCCCTTCATAAAGTGGACGATCGAAATAAATTTCACCACTATTGTGGCAAAAATCTTCGTTAAATTCTTTACCCTTTGTTGGATGAGATGTTAATTCAAGTGAACCAAATTTTGGATCAATAGGCAAAGCCTTTGGCAAATCTTCCCACTTTAAATCCTTGTACTCCTCCTTATAATTTGGATGTTCCTTTAAGAAACGGAAATAAGCGTGGTCAAGATTTGCAAGCACACCATCAACATCCCACATAATATTTTTAATAACAGGTTTAGCCATTTTAATACCTTTATTATCGTTAATAATGGGTCTATTATCTCATAATTCTCAATTTTTGTAAAGAGTATATTTAATAAAAAATCCCCACTATGAAAAACAAAAGTGGGGATGATTTTTTTAAGAATAACCTATTTTGTAACAGGAGCAGTAGGTTTCTTTTTTGCTTCAACCTTTATTGCTTCTCTTTTAAGTTCTTCTTTTACTTTGTCTTCTGGAATTTTATTAACAGACAAAGATTTTACTTCTTTAACTTCTACGCTATCTTTTTTTGCCATAGTTTCGATAAATGATTTTGAGTTATCACGACGTGAAACCAAAAATGCAAGCAAGATACAGATTAAAAAGAATAGTGCTCCAAGGATATATGTTGTTTTTGTTACAAGATTTCCGGCACTTCTTGTTGTGAAGATACCATTTCTGGATCCTGAACCACCCATACCCAAAACACCACCTTCGGATTTTTGAAGAAGGATTATTCCAATAAGTAAAACTACTACTATAATATTAAGAACTAAAAGAATATTTATCATTTTTTTCCCTTTTGTTTGTGAACCGTCGTTAAATATAAATCAATTTTAAAAGATAATCAAGAAAAAAGCTTATGCGGAAAAATTTCCTTGTATTATTCTTTTAATTATATAAAATATATCTTGATTAAAATTAAAAAGGAGATAATAAATGAAAAAATCATTACTTTTACCATTACTTCTTTGCGCTTGTGTTCCTTTTGAAGGTGTAAGAAATGAAAATTGTAAAGATTACGAAGCATTCGAAGTTTATCAAGTTGGTACTGACTATGTACTTGCAAAAGCATGTGAAGATACATTGTTTGGCAAATGTCATTACACAACAACTGTCAAAATTGCAAAAGAACCTGGTGTAACATACTTTGATACTGCAAAAATTGAAATTCCTGCGGGTAAGTGTGCTGTACACAGTGGTATTTATGAGTATAAAACAGGTCTTGGCGAAAGAAAGACTGTTCCTGTTGTAACTTATGAAAACTATATTTTGCCATCAACAGATTTGAATAATTAATCAAGACAAGATAAAAAAAAGGCCTCCGTAAGGAAGCCTTTCTGATTTTTGGTGGGTAACACCATAGCACTTCTTATAACTTTTGTTGTAATTAGAGAAATCTACTATTTTTACACTTCTCTAATTTGTACCTTATGGGAATACCCTACCATTTCCATAATTACTAAATTGATCTAAATTTTATAAAATGGCTAAAAACAAAGGTTTTATCTTCCTTCGTTGTCACCTGCTATAGTTTTATTGATTGAAGATTTTGCATTTTGTGCCGCATCTTCCATCGCAATTTTTTGTTCTATTTTCTTTGTTGCTTTTTCAAACATTTCAGGATCTCTGATTTTTATTTTAAATGTTTGAACATATAGCTTCAAACCATCTTTACGCAAATATATAAAACTTTTACTTCCTTTATCAGTTTTTTTCATATAAGTTTTTAGTTCAGCATATTTAGGATCATTTGAATTATAAGCTTTATTTAGGTGATTCAAATGTGTATTTTTAGAAGCCTTTACACCTAAAGATTCATCGTTAGCTAAAGCTGAGGCAGAATACCAATTATTGCTAAAATAGATCTGTTTATATAATTCTAAACCGTCCTTATGCAAACGTGGTCCTTTTATATAAGGTTTTAATTCAGCATATTTATCATAAGCTTCTTTTAGGTATCTATAATGTGTATTTATAGAAGCCTCTACACCTAAAGATTCATCGTTAGCTAAATCTGTGGCTGAATACCAATTATTGCTAAAATAGATCTGTTTATATAATTCTAAACCGTCCTTATGCAAACTTAGTCCATTTTTAATTTTTCCTATATAAGGTTTTAATTCAGCATATTTAGTATCATCTGATTTATAAGCTTCATTTAGGTATGTCCAATGTGTTGAGTTAGAAGCCCCTACACCTAAAGATTTATTGTTAGCTAAATCTGTGGTAGAATACCAATTATTGCTAAAATAGATCTGTTTATATAATTCTAAACCGTCCTTATGCAAACGTAGTCCGTTTTTAATTTTTTCTATATGAGTTTTTAGTTTAGCATATTTAGGATCATTTGATTCATAAGCTTCATTTAGGTATCTCCAATGCGTTGATTTAGCAGCCTCTACACCTAAAGATTTATCGTTAGCTAAATCTGCGGCAGAATACCGATTATTGCTAAAATAGATTTCTTTGTATAGTTCCAAACCATCCTTATGCAAACGTAGTTCATCATTTCTAGTTTTTCTTATATGAGTTTTTAGTTTAGCATATTTAGGATCATTTGAATTATAAGCTTTATTTAGGTATTTACGATGTGTAGTATGAGAAGCCTCTACACCTAAAGATTTATCGTTAGCTAAATCTATGGTAGAATAGTAGTTATCATCTTTTATTTTGTCATTAAACACCTGTAATAATTTTTCTGTGTCAGTAAAAATTTTAAATCCTGGTATTTCTATATCTGGTGTTGGAAGTGGAAATTTTTCTTTATCTTTTCCTTTATTATCCCTATCATTTTCTTCTTTTTTATGTTTAAAATTTTCAGGGAATATAACAGATGCACCAGCAACATCACTAAATAAAACTTGTCCAGCCTTTTGTGCAGTTTCAAATGGATTTTCATCATCTTTACCAACAGAAAATACTGTATCAATAACATATGCAACTTTGTTCGGATCTTTTTCATTGATACGAAGTGCACGACCTGCAGATTGCTCTTCTCTTACAGGAGATGATGTTGGATAATTAATACTGATACTTACCTCTGTATCATCAAAACCTTCAGTTAAGGTATTAACCTGACATGCAACAAGGAATTTATTATTTTTGAAATCTTCGACTGTTTCATCGAACTTACCAAATCTTGAAGACATTCCCATATGTTGGAATATTGGTTTTGCAATAACTTGCCCCGCAAGTTCATTAAGTTTTTCTGCTTGCTCTATTGCTGTTTTAACATTAGGGCAACTTATCATTGCCTTTTTACCAAAAAAACGGAATGAATTACCTTCTTCATCCTTATCTTCACCATACAAATATGCCTTTGCAATTTCTTTGGATAATGTTTCCATACTTATAGAATTTGCAATTTTTTCATAATCAAAATTTCCATCAGTTTTCTTTTTAATTTGAGATAAATCAAATTCAATACTTGACCTTAAAAGAATATTTTTTACAGGAACCAACATATTGTTTTGTACTGCATCAATAGTGGTCATTGAATAAATTTCTTTCGAAAATAAGTTTGATAACTTTTTATCACCTGAATAATTTGGTGTAGCGGTAAATGCAATTGTAGGTGCATACTTTTGTAAATCTTTAAATATTTTACTTGTATTTTCACCAAGAGAATGATGAGCTTCATCGGCAATAATTAAATCTATATCTTCTTTATTAATATTTTTTAATAAATTACTAAGAGATTGGTATGTTGAAATAATTACTCTTGAAGATGTATCTTTTTCTTTACCATAAAAGTAGCTTGTATCTACTCCTATAAATTTATCAAATTTTTCATCTGTTTGTTCAAGTAAGTTAATTCTTGGTACCAAAACCAATATTTTCTTTTTACTATCAGGTGTTTCATTTAAGAAAGATTTTGTTAAATGAGCAAACATAACAGTTTTTCCAAATCCGGTTGGAAGTTTGAAATAACCTCTTGCAATATCTTCATCTGAAAATTCCGGTTTTAATAATGCCTCAAAAACTTCAGTTTGTTTTCCACGAAGTTTACGTGGGGTATCATCAGGTAAATTTTGTTCTTCTTCTAAAAATTTACTTATACCAATCCTTAATGCTTTAACATTATCTAATATTGTATTTTTTACTAAATTAACTATATTCATTTTATATACCTCATTTGATATAAATATAGACTTATAATTATTATTTGTCAATATTTATTTTATCAATAATTTAGTCTAATAATTAAATTTATCATACCATAAATTAGGAATAATTAGAAGGAATTTGTTTTTATTAATAAAGTCTATAGGCCCCGTAAATATCACAGAAAACTAAGGTTTTAAAATTTAAGACTACCTCTATGCATCAGTTAGCAAATATAAATCCGCTACTGGTTAATTTTTTTACAACTTTTCTAAGATACCCATCAAAAGAAAACTAAGTAATATCAAATGGTTAACGGAGCCCACAGATAAAGCATAGAGAATAGAGAGAAAATACTGTGAAAAATTTGTTTTTAATCAATTCTGTGGGTTTTATAGAAAAATCTGAAATCCAAACACTAGGCAGAACCTAGGGTTTACAGGCAAAGAAAAAACCATTACTAGGACGGTTTCTTGATTTTTGGTGGGCCACTCAACACCATTTCTCTAACTTTTCTAAAAGTCAGTCTTTTTGCTATTCTACAAGTTTCTAATCTATTTCGGATAAACAAAAACAACCATAAAAACTCATCTATTTACTAAAAAAATCAAAAGGTTAAAAGTTTAGTCATTTATAAAATTTTGAATGCTATATTTATCATACAACTTTATTGAAATTAAATATTTATCTTGTCTTATAGAAGATACAAATTTTAAATACTCTTTCATCTGTTCTATCGCTTCTGATACAGATTTTCTATATTCATTTTCTGGTTTATAGTTGTATTCCCAATGAGTAAATCCCGTTGGATCATAATCAAAATCTTTATCATCTATTTTTTTAAAGATCTCTCCATAACCTATTAAAAGTTCATATTCTTTTACAAATTTTATAATATCATCTAAGATATCTATATAAAATCCTAATTGGTTATTATAGTATGGAACTAAAGGAAAGACCTTATTTTGTATTTCATGTGGTAAAAATATTCTATATTCTTGTTGCATAAATACCTCCTATAAATTTTCTAATATTTCATTTAAGTTTGCAATATTTTCTTCAATTATTATACTGTTATCTTTAAATTTTATTTTCATTTAATAATTTTCCTTTTATTAATTTTAATACTTTTCAATATATTCCTGCATTTCTTTGTATATTTCTTGTGTAAGTTCATGAATTTGTTTTTCATCAGCAACATCTCCATCATCTATTGCAAAATAGTTTCCTAAAATTTGCTCTATACCTAAATCATCACCAACATATTTTTTATATTTTGACTGATCACTAATTTGGTAATGCACAAAATCAATACCAGCCTTCATAGAAATACAACCTTTTAAGATATATGAAAAAATTTTCTTCGTAATTTCTATTTTAGGATTTTCTATTATTATGTTTTTATCTTTGAAATAATTTTCAAAAGAATTTGAAACTTCTTCATCATTTGAAATTAATATATTAACTAAATAATCATTACCATCTTCAATAACTAATTTATCAGAAATTTTTCTTATATCATCTATGGTTAATTTATTCTCCATAAACAAGGCATAGATAAAACTAAGATCATCGTAAAATTTTGTAAAATCAATCATTGTATTTTCCCTTTATTTCTCTAATCCTATCCATTCTCCAAAAATATTATCTTTTGTTAATAGGCATCTATATTTCTCATCTACATTAATTACACAGAAAACCTCATCCTCAGAATACGGAGCGATAATTTCTATATCGCATTTATTTTCAAAATTAAACTTAACCTTTTTTTCAGAAATTTCGTAATCCGAAAGAAATAGTCCTTTTATCTTTTCTCCAGTAAATTTAAAATCTGAAATAACAATTAAAATACTTCCATTCTCAAAGAAGATTTTGTTGCCTTTAAAATCTATAACTTTACTATTTATATACTTAATATTTTTTGTCATGTTATTTTACCTAAAAGTTAGTATGCCTATAATATTATTACTTTTTCCATGTATTTTCATATTTCCAACATCATCTAGACAGATGAAATAGAAAGTATCATCAAAGCTATTATAACAAATCAAATATTCTCCATCATCAACAATTTTATCTGTAATTTTAAAATTATTACCGTCTAAATCATAAATACTTTTTTCAAAAGGAACGACATCCATATACTCAAAGAACCAATCTTTAACATATCGTGGAAGGTGAGAATTTTTTACTTTGTCACTTAATATGCTATAACTTGCAAATTCATTCATTTTATTACTCTCCAATATATGCAGAAACATATTTCTTTAAGTTTTCGGACATAAATTCTATTATACTTTGTATATCATTTACACTATCAAACTGATTAACAAAGGCTTCGACAAATCCTGTTTTTATACTTAGATCAAATGTTTTATCCTTCATATAAAGGTTTTCCATATAATCAAAAACATTTTTTACATACTCAATATTATTATCTTTATATTTCCTAAAACAAACACGCCCAATAACACTAAACATTATTATATCCAAATGAGATAAATATTTTATAGCATTTATAGGAATATAACAATCTGATAACTCTTGCTCTACATCATCTTTTACGTCTGGAAATTTTTTAATTATATCTTCTAAAACAATGCCTAAATTTGTTGGTTTATCAGAAAGAAAGTCATCTCCTTCCAATTTATGAATAAATCTAGATATTTTAAATTTTATATCATCATTTATAGTCTTATTTTCATATTTATATAATTCAGTTAATAAATCGTTCATATCATTTGAACAAGCATAAGCAAAATCCGTGATATTATTACTTGATACAAAACCAGTATTAAAAATTTCCTTTAAAATTCTTAATTCAACTGTTGAAACAGTGCTATTTTTATTTTCTGCAAGCAATAAATGTAATTTATTCAACAATTCTTCTTTTGGAATAATAAATTCTTCGCCTTCTTCTTGTGTAATAATATCTAGCAAAATCTCTCTAAATCTATCAGAATATTTAAAATCAGAATAAATACCTCTGTAAAAAAATATATCATTTGCTATGGAAATAATATCCTTATCATCTTTTAATAAATGTATTAATTTTAATATAACATCTCTTTCTTGCATTATTACCTCTTCACAACTATGTATGGATAATATAATTTATCATCATTATCAAAAACCTCTCCTAAATAGTATTTTAAATTTACAGGGAAGTTTTTAATAAAAATTTCTTTTGTAGGAATATCTTTATTTTTTTGGAAAACAAATTCAGGAGGTTCTTCCGATAACATATTCATCTTTAGTTGAGTAATATTCGCAAGACTATTTTTTCTTTCCTTCAAGTATATACATAAAGTTAATATCTTATCTGGCTCAGATTTTGTATTACATTCTGATAACAAATTCAATGAAGATTCAATTATATCCAAATCTATTGTAGACACTTCAAAAATATCATCCAAATGACCACTTGATGGATAATTTACATTTTGATTTTTAATCCATGCATCAAGTTTTTCTTTATTGTTATTTAACTTTAATTGCCATAATTTTCCTATTAAATTATCTAAAATTAAACCATCTTCATTAGGTTCATCATTTTCTTGTAAACCATAATTTGTAAAAATATCTGTTAGTAAATCTATTGTTTTATCTAAATTTTCAAATTGGAAATCAAATTTTTTATCCGAAATAACATCTATTTTATAAGAGGCTTCTTTCAAATATTTTTCAATTATATTTTTTTCTTTTAAATTTATAATCATTTACTTCTAGCCTTTTACATATTATTTAATGCTTCATTTAAGTCTGCAATATTTTCTTCAATTATTATACTGTTATCGTTTTTATCCAAAAATTCTAAACCCAAAGTATTATTTGTAGGATTTAAAAATATTCTATAATTTGCATCATCAACACCATTATGATCTGTAATTAAATAAAGATTTTGATTTTCTATAGTAATTCGTTTAGGCAGTATTTTATGAGCAATATACCATTTTTTTAAATTTTTATCTAATATCTTATCTTCTTGTTCTTTTAATAATACTTCCATATTTAATATTCTTAATGTATCGTATATCATATCTTTAATAGTATTGTAACTATAAAAACCATTTCTATCAGCTAAGCCACATACTTTTTCATCCAAGGCATCAGAATTATAGAAGTCCAAATCATATGCTAATTCCAGAAGGTATTCTGAAAAATCTTTACTTTCATCCCAAATAATACTTTGAAATAATTTTATATTATTTTCAATATCTATATTGTTATAGATATTTTCCAGATAATATTTAACTTGTAAGAGGTCCTTTTTATCGTTCATTATTTATCCTTCTTTAAAATATCATAAATTGCATCTTCTATGATTCTAAAAGAATAATTTTCAAATTCAAAACACCAAGGATATGTAAAAAAGATAAAATATAATGTTCTAGCATTCGGACTTTTATTTTTTCACCAATATCATCATTCCAATAAATATCTGAAAAAAACAAATGATAAAAATCATTATTCTTAAAATTTTTGATTATTTCTTTTCGTAAAAACATCAAAGTACGTTTATCAAATATAAAACAAATATTACTTTCTTCGTCATCATCAAAACTAACTTTATTATAGAAATTAGAAAAACTTTCCAAAATATACATTTTACAACAAATCATTTCTATATTCTTTATATATACATATATAGGTTTATTTTTATCCTCTTCGTTATAAACACACTCATTCAGACATTCATCAAAAGCATTCCAATTCTTTCCAAACCAACTTGGGAAGTTTAGTACAGTTGCATATTCATTAAATAAATCTTGTTCTGTCTTACATTTTTCACCATCTATAATAAGAAGATCTTTGATACTTGATATATCTTCTACATATTTTGCTTTTATCATTTTATTTTCCCTTTTTAGTTCCTTTTTAGGATAAATTTGCATTTTGAAATCTTTATCATTTTGTGTTGTGTTTTGCCATTTAAAGTAAAAGAACACTTAACGTGAGTTATGGGATTTACATCTTGAGATACTTTTTTACCATTAAATAAATCTTCAAACAAGTATTTGCAGTTTTTATCACAATATAACTTCATCTTATATGTCGATAATGGGTAATCTATATAAAAATTTTTTAATGCTTTATGTAATTTATCTATTTCACTAACATTATTAGCCCAAATATCTTCGTCTAAGTAATTGTCTTGCCAACGCATTTTTGGCATCTTAATGCTAATAAATTCCAAAATTTTTTTATAATTATGGACTAATGTGTTTGGATTTAATCCATCAATATCCTTTTGAGCTTTATTCCGTTGTCTTTTAAATAAAAAATTTAACATTTTTATTCCTATTTTTTCTTTTAAACTTATAAACATTATTTTTTCCCGTACTTAAAAATCCACTTATCAGTTTTATCTTTTTCCCAATCTCTTAATGATTGCTCTATATCTTTATAACATAGTTTATCTTTAAATAGTAAAATATTTGATTTCTTTAATTCTATTGAAACTTGCCTAATAAAATCAATGATAGTAACATCGTTTAATCCGAAACTTTTTATTCCATCTTGAACAATACTATTTAATTCAATTGAAAAATCAGGTTTAACATTCGTATAAATATTAATATATTCTTTAATATTCATGTCAAGAATTGGACTATATTGAGATAAATCTATTTCTATAAAATACTTATAATAATTGATTTTTTCTAAGACCTTATTAGCCATATCTTTAATTAGATTTTTATTAATATTTCTATCCTCAAGTTCAGCCTCACCAACTTCTATATCTAATTTTAAAAATAATTCATTAAAATTCTCACAGATTTTTTGTTCTTCCTGAGATACACAATCTATTATATCATCTAAATTATAATTTAATAAATTATCAATACCTATATTATTTGAAGAAATAACATTATATAAATTTGAGATTTGATTAATAAGTTCTTTTGATTTTATTTTCATAATATTTCCTTAAATAAATATTCTATATTATACATTTCATATAACTTTCTTTCAAGGAAAATAAACCTTATAATGCTTCTCAAAATAGATGAGTTTTATTAGGTTGTTTTGGTACTACTGAAAATAAAAAAACTTTTCTATCGGTACCAATGACCAATAACTAAGGTATTATCTATGTTTCTAAAGTACAAATAAAAAGACATAGAGAATATATAAATCAAAAAATCTGAAATTTATATGAATATAGAAATGGCTAAATTCTGGGGTTTATTAGGTATCTTTATGCCTTACAGAACTCGAACTGAGGGCCTTATGATTGAAATTTCAATAAATCATGTAAAATCTGATAGTTAGCCTAAAAAGAACCAAATTTTATATGACAATTTAATCTCGGGACCCAATGATTAAACGTAGAAAATAGAGGAAAAATGGCTCAAAAAAATGGAAAATTTTTGGAAAAAATTGATTTGGTACCCACAGATAAAATCCCAAGAAAGGCTAGATTTAGCCTAGTGTTGTAGGAAATAAAAAATCGTTTAGAGAACGGTTTTTTCTGATTTTTGGTGAGTCACTCAACATCATTTCTCTAACTTTTCTAAATTAGCAGAAATCTGCAATTCTAAGTTGTTTTAATCTAAAACTCTACCCATAACAACACTACTCTCTAACTCATCTATTTCTTTTAGAAATCCCTAAAATTAGAGCTTTTATGGAATAGTTTTCCATAATCCAAAGTTCTTTTCTAAATTCTTCCTTTGATACCAACATATACAGATGTATATCCTTTAGATGTCATATTATCTTCTTTTTTTATTGGAATAGCATATGACACTGATGCATCTAACATACCATAGCTAAATGATAATTTTGTTCCAGCTCCAGAAAGTTCATTCTTACTATCATCTGAATTAGATTTTACCCATCCATAATCAAAAAATAAACTTGGCGTTATTGATTTTGCCCATAAAGATTCAGTTTTAAATATTTCTGCTAAATTTAGGTTAAAATCATTCCTTACATAAAAACCACTATCCCCACTTATACCATCTTTAAATCCACGAACAGAAGTTTCTCCACCAATATATACTGTTTCAGAGGATATAATTTCATCTTCTGTATATTGTCCATCAAATGCCATAGTGTAGCTTACATATCCAAAATTCCAGTTAGAATACAAATATAACTTATAAGCATCAAATTGTGCCTTTTGTGGATAAGTTCCATTATCTTTCTCTACACCCCAAAAGTTTGCTCCATCTACAAAAGATGGTTTTACAAAAATTATACCTCTATCAAAATAAAAAGTTGTAGGTAAAGCATATTCAAAGAAAGCAACTTCTCTGCTTGATGAGTCATTCTTAGTCTTTATATCAAGCACCTTTGTATAATTATTTGGCTTTTTGTAATTCATACTTGCAGATAATGAAAGTTTATAATTTTGCCCCCTAGATAAAATTCTATCAATAATAAAACTTTCGCTAAAATTATCACCAAACGAATAAAGTTTTTCTCCACTTACTGGTAGTTTCATATAGGTCTGGTATTCTGAAAATGATGCATTGTTTGTAAAAGTCCAATATCCAAAAGGAATAGAATACCCCAAACTTAGAGCTCTTGAATATTTTTCATTTAACTCAGAGGTCAAACTGTTTGTATAACCAAGATTAAGTTGATCATTTATACCAAACAAATTATCTTCTACTAAACTTAGGCCTAATCTATATTCTCCTGTTGATTTTGAGCCAAGATTATCAGTATAAACAGAATAGCTTGTTGGACTTTCTGGTTCATTAGTGATTACAACCTGACTTGTACCATTTGCATCCTCGTTTGCCTTTATTTCCATTTTTGCATGATTAGAAGAAAGTCTGTTCATCTGATCCAAACCTTGTTCTATATCACGAAGGTTTAAGATAGAACCCAAAACCCATGGAAAAGCTGTTTTACGTTCTGCCTCTGTTATTCCAGTAAATTTGGTTATTGTCCCTTCTACAATTTTTATTTGAAGAATACCATCATTAAGTTTTGTTTGAGGATTAATAAGGTATGCCCCACTTGTGATATACCCCGCATCAATATAGGCATTTGTGATAGTATTTAAAATCTTATTTATATCATCAACACTCAAACATTTATTAAGGTATGGTTTTACAATTCGGTTAATCCTAAAATTAGAAAGTTTAGTGTTACCATCAAATTCAACTGTTTTTATATCAACACATTTTGAAGATTTTGGTTTTTGAGTTTTTGGTTCAGCATATTTAAATGTTGAAGCGGGAGTTTGATGTATTGCACGATCAAGTTCTTGCTTTTGAAATCCAGCATCAATCAAATTCTGCTGATGACGTTGAATATCCTCCGCCACCTGTGCATTTACACTTGTAGCTAAAGATATAAAAGCAGTAAAATAAAAACCAAACTTATTCATAAATTAACCAATAAATTTTAATAGAAATCCTTTAATTTTTTAGTTGGAATTGGATTTTCTTCATTATATTTATCACAAATAACTGGAGTTTCTGGTGTTGGTAAATAATCTGCATCAATTTTATGTATTAACCCACACTTTTTCATTTTTTCTGTAAAATCATTTAAATCTTTGTAAATATTTTCCTCTCCACTTACATATCGTTTTCTTTGTATCTTATTTGCAATTACTTTTTCATTTTTATAAACACTATTCCAAATGTTTTTTTCAATGCAAAAATACACTGTATAAATTTCTGGAGTATAATAATATATAAAAGATTTTCCATTTTCTGTATCACTAGATATTTCTTCTTTTATATAATTGCTAATTTCATTAATACAATCTGATTTTGAATAATAATTAATACTTTCTATTTTTTTATCTTTATAGTTTTTTTTATAAGATAAATCTGACAAAGAAACCATACTTTCTCCACCTCTTCCAAAAGCCCTTGAATAATTTATAATTAAATATTTTTCTTCATTAATACTTGTATCTGCTAAACATGATAATGTAAACATATTTAACAAAAGTAATATAACATATTTTTTCATTTTAATTCTCCTTCTCTATTTCATCATATAGTAAATCAACTAAATCTTCTAAAATTTTACCTTTTTTATTAGGTTCATAATTTTCATCAAATCCACAATATATCAAATAATCATGAACAATTATATTCAATTCAATTATATCATCAATATTTCCACATAAAAAATATTTATTATTTTCCTCAAAAATTTTCAATTTACTTTTTAAAGAAATATAATCAATATTATACTCATCAACAAAACCCAAATTATCAACTATATTTTCAGGTAAATTTAAAACTTCCTTTAACATACTATATTGTTCAATATTTAATTTTATTTTTTCATATTTCGTTATCATTTTTAATTATCCATTTATTGTTTCAACGTTCTTTTTAAAGTTTTATCCCCTATTTTTTATAATAAAATGCTGTAATAGTATTTTGTGTGTTATTGACAGGACCTAATAAAATACCAAGCTGTTTACAATCGTAGTTTCCATTTTCTGTTTTTATGCAATCTATAGATAGTTTTTTAAGTTTCTTTATAACCTTTTTAAAATCGGTATCGGCTAAGTTTATATCATTATAGAAAAATTTTTCTTTTCCAATAAATTCCACCATATACAAAGTCTTGTTTGAAAAACCTATATGTAAACGATAGTTACAAATATAATAAGATGTTTCAGATTGCCATGAAATATCATCTTTAAACTTGCAAAGGAAATCGTCTTCAGAAATTCCTATGTTCAAATATTTACCATCGGGTAATTGTAGTGTATGTCTGTCTATATATTTAAAATTCCCATTAAATTTAGATATATTATTAACTTCTAATGTAGAAGGATTGAAAAAATCTGCATAAAATGCAGTGGCTATTTTTCCAGAATTTCCAACCTCACCAAATAAAAGACCTAATTCCTTACATTCATAATTTTTGAAGCCTGAGTGTAATTTTTTGCAAGAAAAATCAAGGTTTTTTATACTTTTAATAACACTCTGATAATTGTTATTTACAAGATTTATATCATTATAGTAAAAATTTTTGCATTCAGAAAAATCAAATAAATACAAAAAACCATCAGAAAAATTAACATAAACACTATCTAAAATTTGATACTCCATATTATGTTCTACACTATCATCATTATGTTTTATTAAATTTGGAGTATTAGAAGACCATGTAATTATATCTTTAAATTCATTAATAAAGATTTTTTCTTTCATACCGAATTTTAGGATTCTATTATCTGGTAAACATAATGTATTTCTATCTATATATTTTAACACAATAAATATCCTATTTTTTTATATTTCGTTATCATTTTTGATTATTTCCAATCTTTCATTTTCTAAAAATTTTTTAAGTATGTTAACCATTCTTTCATAATTTTCCGTTTTTGTATGTTCTAATATATTATATTCTGCAGAGGGCGTATACCAAACGCAATCATAAATATTAGGTGGATAATAAAAAAAGTCCTCTGCAATATCATTAACTTCATATACTAAATCATCATAATTATTTATTGTTTCCAAAGCATTTGAATATCTAACATACATCAATTTTCTATTAAAATTTTTGACATCTTTATCCTCCCTATCATCAATTTTAATATTATTTACATCCACTAATTTTTTAAGACAATCTAAAGCGTCTTCTCTATATTCAAATTCTTCTAATAATACATCATATTTTTCATTGTATAATGGAGAAGCATAAAGGATATCAAAATATTCACTCAATATGTTTGTAGGAAAATATTTGTTTGATACTCCAATATATAAATCTTTTAAAGATAAATTAATACCGTATTTTTTAAATAAATCTAAATTTTTCCAATACATTTTAATTCTCTTTCAAAATTCAAAAATTTCATTAAAATTATTATAAATTAAATAAATATTAAATTTCTTAGAATATAAAAGAAATGCTTCGGGAGTATCTGCTGATTTTTCATCTAGTCCTATAAAAAAAGTTAAAGAATTATCCAAAGTAAATCTAATTTCTTTATCTAGTATAACATTAATTTTTACAATATTATGATTTATATATTGATCTATATCAGATGAAAAATAACACTTGTTATTGACTGATAAACAAATTTCATTATCAAATTTTAAATCGTAAACAGAAATATTATCTTTTATACAAGTTAATTTTCTATTTAATATAATTTCATTTAAATATTTTTCTATTTCCAACATATTACTCTCCTATAACTTTATAATCATAGGTTAAAAATTTAGTCATTTATTTTTTAATTCTTGTATATCTAATAACGACATTATCTTCTTCATCTCTACTCATTTTTGCATAATATAAACCTTCTTCTTTTTCCATAGCTTTTTTATATTCTTGGGACATTATATCGACCTGTAGTAACTTATTATCTTCTATAGCAAATTCTATAGGAATGTTTGAACAAATATATGATGGAAATACTATACTATTATGGTAAAAACAATCATATCCTTGTTTATTTAATTGTTCGACCGTACATTTATAATCTTCATTTAATAAATTGATACCTTCAAAAAATAATTCATTAGATTTAACTGGTATATGAAATAAATATAAACAATCATCTAAATAACGTAATCTTATATTACCTAATTTTTCATATTGATAAGTCTCATCTAAACGTCTTATTTTTTTTGGATAAATGAGATGCATTTTACCATATAAATATTCATATCCTTTTAATAACTTTGCAACTTCTGATTTTGTCATACCAAAAGTAAACTTTATTCCATTTTCTAATATTAAACTTTTATCTATAAATTCAATTTTCATTTAGTGCAATCCTTTATTTCCTGGTAATTCTACACCTCGTTTATAAATTCGATTTTTCTTACCTCTGCTTTTCCATTATATTCTCCTAGAACTTTGTAGTCAAAAGAATTTGTAGAATTCTTATTTAATTTATTTACTTGATATTGAGGTCTAGGTAATTTACCTGTTGAGTTTGGAGCAACTCCAGTTTCTCCAATTTTATAAGGTTGTCCTGTAGTTTTATTGTCTATTTGATATAACCAACACTTTCCGTTATAACAATTAGAATTCTTATGTAATTTATTTGTATTTTTAGTAGCTTTTGTTGCTTTACTTAGCGTTTTGGTAGCTTTTGCTTTACTTACTACTTTTCCAACGCCTTTTACCGCAATACCAGCAGTTGCAGCTGCTGCTAACTCTATTGCTCCTTCTTTTATATTTCCTTCTGCTGTATATGTTCTTCCA
>CACZYB010000009.1 GCA_902785275.1 uncultured Pseudomonadota bacterium | reverse complement strand
CTTCTTCAAAGTGTTTATGTTCCAGAAGATGTTGAAATAAAGTATGTAATCCAACATGAGCCAAAGGGATTGGGTCACGCAATCGGTCTTGCAAACAAAGTTGCTGGTGGCCGTCATTTGGTTGTTCGTATGCCAGATGATATTGTTATTCCAAACCATTGTGCTCCAGAAGCAAACCTTCGTAAACCAGTAGTTCAAAGATGTATCGAAAAGTATATTGCTGATGGTATTGGTGGAAATATGTTTATCACACGTCATGTTGATGATCCATCTCGTTGGGGTATTATTGATGAGGGTATATTTAAGGAAAAGCCAAAGGAATCAAAATCAAACGAAGCATTCCAAACACTTGCAATCTTTGATGCAAAAGTTGGTAAACGTTTAGAAGAAGTTGCAACAAAAATTGATACAGTTGGAACCGAAGAATATAATCTTTGGACAACAGAAGGTAAAGAAATACATTTTGATAAGTACCTTAATGATGAAGTGAAAAAAGATCCAGAACATATGGCAATTCGTACATTCCCAATTGCAAAAACATATCTTGATTGTGGAACATTGGCAGGATACGAAGAAGCACTTCTTTATACTTTACTTAAAGAGTCAGTATTTAAGGAAAGAAATAAAAAAACTGCTGAAATGCTTCTAATCGATTGCATATTAGAAGATGAACCAAAGGATAAATAATTTATGCGTCAATCCGAAGAAATTACAAATTTAATTAAAGCACTTTCTAAAATCCAAGGTTTTGGAAACAGATCTGCTGTGCGTGCCACAATAAATTTGATTTCAAATAAATCGGAAAAATTAACTCCGTTAATAAAGGCGTTAATTGATGTTGAAAAGAATATTTCTACTTGTCCTATCTGTGGAAATTTTGATACTTGTACACCTTGTTCAATTTGTTCTGATACAAAAAGGGATGGAAAGTTACTTTGTATAGTTCCTGATATTTCATCACTTTGGGCTATGGAACGTGGTGATATTTTTAATGGCAAGTATCATATAACCGGAGGAATTCTTTCCGCGATAAACGGAATTGAACCAAATGATTTGAACCTTGCATCTCTTCCTCATCGTGTAAGAAGTGAAGGAATAGAGGAAATTATTTTGGCTCTTCCTGCAACCGTTGATGCAAAGATTACATCTCACTATATCATAAATCTTTTAAAAGATACTGGTGTTAGAATTTCCGAACTTGCCCACGGTGTTCCAATCGGTGGTGAGCTTGACTATCTTGACGAAGGTACTATCTCCGAAGCTTTAAAACAAAGAAAAAATATTTAATTCATTTGAGTATCTTCCTATTTTAGTGTATACTAAATAAGAACACGGAGGAAAAATGAAAAAATATTATTTACCAATATTATTGGGGTTATTCTCAATAGATGCATCTGCAAACTGTCCTGATTGGGTAAGAAAAGACCTTCAGGGCGAAGAATGTGCAAAATCATTTAAAAATATAGAGGAAACAGTCAATGAAATGCAATCTGTTTATTGCCCATCATTGGAGTTTGTTGTAGATACTTATGAAAATTACGAACAAAGCATGGAAGATATGAAATCTTGTCTTCGTAATCCAAAGTTATTTGAAGCTCTTCATAAGGGAAAATCAAGAAGAAAGAAAAATAGTGATGTGGAAAATGGAGAAGGCAAAAATGATGATAAATATAAAAAATGTGTAAGTGATATTGGCTATGCTTCTGTTGGTATAGAGAAAGGTGTATTCGGAATGTCATCAGGATATTACCTTGTTTTTGATAGTGGAAATAATCGTGATTTGGTAAAAAGTTCTTTCCGTAATAGAGGAATTTCAACAATGTCAAAAAGTATTTGTTCCGAGTTATCAAAGGAAGAAAATTCTGCTGACTATAGTGATGTTGTAAGTAAAGCTAAAAGTCCAAAATTTATTTCCTGTGAGGCGGATACTTCTTTATGTAATGAAAAAAAGTTTATTGTTGCAATTGGTCCATTCTCATCAAGTAGTAATAGTTTTGGTGCAATTGATGTTGTTAATATTGATTCGTCAAGACAATCTACAGATTGTAAAAATAATATGCAGAAAATTTATGATGTAGGTTATTCTGCAGTAAAATCGTGTAGTTTGACAGGGATAGATTGTTCAAACGATGGTGTTTGTACTTGTGGTCGTAAAAAATTTAAAGTTAATGATAACTGTTCTGTTACTGATTTAACTTCTTCAAATGATACACAGACTCAATCTTCTCCTAAATCAACAGAAGAAAGTAGTAGTGGTCCATGTGCAAATGATAGAGAAAAAATTAAAGAAACTATGTTAAATTATAAAAAGTGTTGGGTTGATGATGTGCAAGGTAATCCTGAAGAACATAGTTTTGATTGTATTTCCACTTTTGGAAAAATTCGAAAATTTAAAATTAATAATGACTGTTCTGTTACACAAATTAATTAAGGAATAAAAATGTTTAAAAAAGTTTCTGTATTAACCTTGGTATTAGCTCTTTCTTTTGAATCTGCTGTTGTATATTCAAAGCCATCACGAAAACGTGCTGGATCTAATAAAAAAAGATTTTCTTCTACTAAAAAAATGGAAAAAAAGTTAAAGACTGTTGTTGAAGAGTTAAAAACAACTGTTGCCGAAGAACAACCTGCTGTAACTCCTGCATCTGCACCTGTGATTGAAACAAATATTATCGATAATAGTGTTACAAATGATGTTGATGCAGTAAGGGCTGTTGTTAAGGAAGAACTTCAAGCAAGTAATCAAATCATTGCAAATCTAAACAAAAAAGAAAATGAAAAAAAGACTGTGGAAATAAATAATGCATCATCTGCACTTTCTCAAAAGATTGAAGAAGTAAGAAGTGAATGTTCCGGCATTAAATCAAACATTGATACAATCTTTGGTTTGACTGTTGCTACAACTGTATCTTCTGGTCTGGGTACTGCGGCTGCTGGTGGTGCTTTAGCTGTTGGTCTTGTAAAATCATCAACAGATAAAAAGATTGAAGAAAATAACGAATTGCTTGAAGCTTTCAAAAAAGCTTCTGCATCCGGCAAAGAAGAAGATATTGCCTCATTCGAGTCTAAAATTGATGAAATAAATGAGCTTATTACAGACGGAACCCAAGAAAAGCTAAATAAAAAATCCAAAACTCTTGGTAATGTTCGTACTGGTCTTATGGCTGGTGCTACTGTAACATCTGCTGTATCAACAGGTACATCTGTTGGTGCTGTTATGAATGCATCAAAGTTGGCAGAAAAAATGTCCAGCTGTAATAAAAAGCTTTCAGAACTTCAAATTGCAAAAAATACATTGGTTGCAATATTGGAAGATGAGCAGGAGCCTGCTGTTGTTGCAACTGCACAAAATATTCTTTCCGTATGTACCGGATTCGATGAAGACAATATCAAGACTTTAAAAACAAGAATGACTGCATCTGCTGTTGTTTCTGGTATTGGTACTGCTACTGCTGGTGCTGGTACTGTAACATCATTAATGGCAAACAAAGACAGTGTTCGTAATGATGATTCCGAAGCCGGAAAGAAAAAGGAGAAAAAGCTTAACATTGCATCAAACATTTTGGCTGGTGTAACAATGGGTACATCTGCAACATCTACTGTACTTTCTGCAACTTCTATTTCAAAGGCAAAGAAAGATAGTGAGATGGCCGAAAAATGTGAGCGTGCACTATAAAATTTCTTTAATTTAAAAGTAAAAAGCTCCCATTTGGGGGCTTTGTTTTTTTTATCTTAAAATTAGAAACGGGATTTTTCAAACGCTCGTTTGAATTATTATATTTTCGAAAAATTACCCCCAATGTCTTATCAATGGGGGTAGGGTAAAACTATTTTTTGTAAAATAGTTCTTAATTAAAAAGTCTTTGAATAACTTTGTCGTATTTCTTTACACCATATTTCTTGTAAAGATGGTTCATATAGTTATCAACTATTACATTTGCAAAGTTAGATTTTTCCTGAGAATGGAACTTTTCGAAATCCGCTTTATCTTTTATTTCTGGGATTTTTATATCTCTTAACACTGCAACATAATAAACATCTTTTGATACAGAAGAGAATGGCTTGTTAACTTCGCTTGCGAAAAGTTTTGTTAAAAAGTCAGCTGTGTAAAGGTTGTTAAATCTTCCTGTTTCTGCATTAAGTAATGGATTCGCATTTGCATCAACTTTTTTAACAACATTTGCAAATTTTTCATCAGTAGAAAGTCCTGAAATAACCTTGTTAAGTTTTTCTTGAGCTTGTGCAACCTGAGTATCTCTTGTCCAAATCTTTTTAATTTCACCCTTTACAGTTTCAAATGATTTAGGAGCAGAAGGGAAAACCTTTTCTACTAAGATAAGTAATACGTTATCGCCATTATCCAAAACATCACTTATACCTTTTTCATCAAGGGCAAAGAAAGCTATGTCACGGTATTTTTGAGTAAATACTTTGTCTTTAAATGCAATGCCGTCACGCTTTTTACCTTCAACATCCAAATCAGGAAGCAAAGTTTTTGATATACCAAAAGTTTTTACAATTTCATCAATCTTTGCACCACCATTGATTTCATCAATAACGTTTTCACCCATTTCAATCATGGTTCTGTAAATCTTGTCATCATCAGTTTTTTTGATATTTCTGAATTTAATCGCCATTTCTGGAGTGATAGTTATATAAGAAATTTTTCTGTATTCTGGTTGAACAAATGAATTTTTATTTGCTTCATAAATATCTTTTAATTCAACATCAGTAGGGTTTGCAGAAACTTTTTCATTATCAACCTTAAATGAAACAACATCAAAAACTCTTTTTTCATTCTTGTTTTTATAAAGAAGTTCAGAAATATAGGAATGTTCCACATTGCTTGTAAGTGAATTCATAAGGATTTGTCTTGCAATATCGTTGGAAACTTCATTTATAAATTGTTGTTCTGATACATTGTTTTTATCAAGGATATAAGCAAATTGTTCAGGAGAAAAGTTGCCTTTGTCATCCTGGAACATCTTTGTATTTTTAATTATTTCATAAATTTTATCGTCAGAAACAAGGATTCCTTGGTCTTTTGCTTCTAAATCAAGAAGTAAACGATAAACCATATTATCAACAATCTGGTCGACAAGTCCCATTTGTAAAGCTTGCTTATAATTAAAGTTAGGAATATTTGTTTTTTCTTTGAATTGAGCAATCTGTCTACGTAATTCTTCGTCAAGTTCTTGGATGGAAACTTCTCTACCTCCAACCTTTAATGCAGTATTTCCTGAACTTCCAAAGTCACCGGTAAAGCCAAAAAATACAAAACTTAATGTAATTAAGGCAAATAAAAATTTTGCGATAACAGTTTCAGAGGTTTTTCTCATTTTTTCTATCATTTTTCCACCTTTCTTAAAAAAAATTAACTTTTATATAGAAATACCAAAATAAATATGTTAAAACAAGTAAAATATTTAAAATATTGAAAAAAATTTTTAATAAATAAAAAAGGAGTATAAAATGTCTTTTACAAATAAGAAAATAATTGCCGGTAATTGGAAGATGAACGGCCTTAAAAACGACGCATGGAAGCTTACAAATGATCTTCTTGCTAAATTTGAAACACCTGATGAAAAATTGGGTTTCGAAATGATTATTTGCCCACCGGCAACCCTTCTTTCTGAAGTTGTATCAATGGTTGATGGTTCTCAAATAAAAGTTGGAGCACAAAATTGCAGTGATAAACTTAACGGTGCATATACTGGTGAAATTTCTCCAGTTATGGTAAAAGATATCGGCGCAAACTTTGTAATTTTGGGTCATTCAGAACGTCGTTCATATTATGGCGAAACAAATGAAATTGTTGCAAAGAAAGCAGAATCTGCACTAAATCAAGGTTTAACTCCAATTATTTGTATTGGTGAAACATTGGAACAAAAAGAAAATGGAACAGCTTTAAGTGTTATTGAAGAACAATTCTTGAATTCAGTTCCTGCAAACGCAACAATCGAAAATATCATCATTGCATACGAACCAGTATGGGCAATCGGTACAGGTAAAGTTGCTACACTTCAAGATATTATCGATGTTCACACAAAGATTCGTGAAGTTGCAGAAAAAAGATTCGGTTCACAAAATGTATCAATTCTTTATGGTGGTAGTGTAAAACCAAGCAATGCAAAGGACATTTTCTCATTAAAAGATGTTGATGGTGTTCTTGTTGGTGGTGCATCACTTAAAGCTGATGATTTTTGGGATATCGCAATGGCGAGTGTATAATCACTGCGTCGAATAATCAAATAACCCCCGATTCATTTCGGGGTTTAAATACAGAAAGGTAAAAAATGAAAAAAGTAACTAAATTTATATCTTTTAGTACCCCAGAAGAAAAAATAAATAAACTTACCAAAGAAATTTACAGTATCGAAAAATATTGTGAATTTATGTTAAGTTTAAATTCAGACTATAACGCAAGTGCTTTGATTGAAAGAAAAATTAAGTGCGAAAAAATAATAGTTAAAATTAAACAAAATCAAAGATAAAAAACCGCCCCTCTATCAAAGAGGGGCTTTTTTTACCCGTTCATAACAATACGAAAACAAAAAACAGAGTAGGGTTTTTTACTTTATTTTTATATTTATTCTGGCAAAGTCAACCGAACCATCAACCTTTGTAATTGCACAATCAAAATCTTTTTCTATGAATTTTGATTTTACCAAAACTTGTTTATCCGAAAGCACTGCAGACTTTTTAAAATCGACACTTACTTCTTTTATATCAAACTCTTTGCTGATATTTTTAAACAAAGCATCTTCGGCAAAAGAAATGTATATTGCATTATTTATATGATGGTTTACATCAATATCATCATACCTTAGATTCATTAAACTTTCATCCGAGTATTTTTCAATTGCATCAAGCTTGTTAATAGGTATTTCCATACTTGGTTCTAACTCTATTTTAGAGCAATCAAATACATTTTGTGCAATAAGTGGGCGAAGTCTGTTCAAATCAATAAGTACCCATTGGCTAACTGCTTTGATTAACAAATCTCCGTTTTCTGCCATTACTTTAAATTCTCTTATCGCAGTTGGCCCCATAAATTTGCTAGGATATGTTTTAATAATAATTTTATCTTTGAATTTAGGAAGCTTATCAATAATGACGTGATATTTTGCACAAACCCATGCGCAATTTTTCTTCAAACATTCTTCGTATCCAACACCAAGTTTATCTGCCTGATCCCCAGCCAATTCCTGAAAACAATCAAAAAGTTGGCGAAGTTTCATTTTCCCAAATTCGTTACATTGATAAGTTTTTATTTCGAATGTTTCTTGAAGTTTACTCATTTTTTCCTCATAACTTTATGAAATCATAGTGTCTAGAGTAATGTATAGGGTAAAAATTGTAAATAAAAATAGCTAAACCAACCAAATATTTCCATATTTTAGGCTATTTTTATAATAAAAATATTTATTGGCTAAAAAATACTTGACAAAAAAAATATTATGATAAATTATAGATGCGTCTTAAAAAAAAGCATAGCTTATTATGTTAAGATGTGATATTATAAGAATATATGCCCAAAAAGAAAGGTTTAAAAATGAAATACATTGGCGTTGTTAATGAAAAAGAATATAAAGGTTACTCTTCAACAGTAAAAGCTTTGCTTGAAAATGTTAAAAATAAAGAAATTATTGATATTGGTGAAACTAGTATTGAAGAAGCAATAAAGAAAATTTCCGAAGAAAAATATCTTGTTAATGTTGTAAGTGCTGCTGATATGGGAATTAAATTTTTTAACGAACTTGGTAAATTAAAAAAGAAAAATATTTCTTATGTTCTTTCAAGTGATAAATTCTATGATATAGAGTTGAAAAATCTTAATGATTTAACCGTTATTGCTCCGGAGGAAGCTATTGAAAAATATCGTGTAAAAAATAACAAAGTTTCAATTTCTGGTTACAATGCTGATTTGGTTGCATCCCCTACAAAGGAAGAGATGTATAAAAGAGCAAATGATTTTATTGCAAAAAATCCTGTCGTTGATGATTTTGTTTTTTCTGCTTTGGATTTAGGCGGAAAAGTATTTTTTATGGGTGGTCGTGTATCACTACCTGATGGAAGTTTTAAAGAAAACTCTACAAGAGTATTCTCTGAAGCAGGTCGTATGTTTGCAGAAGATGGAAGAAACGGTGTTGTTGTTTTCCATGGCCTTCGTTCATTCACAAAAGGTGATAAATCAAATGATTTTGCTCCAGTAGAAGCATTTTACGATTCTGTAAAAAGGAATATGAAAGATTCTCAAAATATTATTCTTATAACAAAAAGACTTGATGATGATGGTAATCGTATTTCAACATTAAAAACATTAAGAAAATTTGATGGAATAATATTTTCAAATAATTATGATATAAACGATTCTGAATTTGGTGCTGCGGATTACTATTATTTGTTAACTGAAGCAGTAAGAAGAAAATTGGATTTAACTGTAACAATCGAACAAATGAACTTTGTTCCAGAAGCTTTAGAACTTGGCGCTAACAGAGAAAAATTATGCCCATATAAATGGGAATTGCGTGTTCCATCAAACGAAGCAACTTATCAAAAAGTTTTCGATGGCAAGAATGTAAGAACTCAAAAACAAGCATTCGAAGATTATGTTCGAAACAAAGATATCGAAGATGCAAAGTTTATAAATGCAATTTATGGTATCCAAAGATAAGACAAGATAAAATTTAATTTTCAAAATACCTGTGCCTGCCATAGGTATTTTTTTTAAATCAAAGTATCTATTCATTTTACTTTTTATTGACAATATACTGTTAAGTATAGTAAAATACTTAAAAATTTGGAGTAAGAATGTATAAAATATCTGTTATAATACCTGTATATAATGTTGAAAAATACCTTTCACAATGTTTGGAAAGTGTTATTCATCAAACATATAAAAATCTTGAAATTATCATTGTTAACGATGGTTCAAAAGATGGTTCTATTGATATTTGTAATGAGTATATTAAAAAGGATAAACGTATAAAATATGTTTACCAAAAAAATATGGGGCTATCTGCGGCAAGAAATACCGGTATCAAAAATGCAACCGGTGATTATATCCACTTTATTGATAGTGATGACTTTATCCCGCTTAATTACTATGAAAAAATGGTAAATGCCATTGGTTCTACTGATGCGGATATTGTGTGTGGTGGCTTTTATTTTGAAAAACATCCAAGCGAGTCTGTACGTTTCTCAAACTCTTATATTTTTACAAATTTGCATGATAAAATCGAAAAAACTTATGCTTTTAAATACAAATATGTTTGGAGATATTTGATAAAAACATCTTTTGTAAAAAAACAAAAACTTTCATTTATGGTTGGTTATTATATGGAAGATGTTATGTTCACAATACCTGCATTTACAAATGCAAATAAGATTGTAACTTGCCCAAGTGTTCAATATTTTTACAGATACAACGGGAAATCAATTCTTAACCTTAAAAATCGAAAGAAAAACAAAAAACTTCATCATGATAACAAGTATATGAACAATTTGGCTAAAAACTATGCAAAGGAACATGGTTTCTCGTTGGAAAGTATTGTTTTGAATAGAAAGTTATATAAGCTTTTTGATTTGATTCCATTTTTACGAAAGTCTACTTATGTTAATAAAAAGACTTATTCGTTCTTTGGTATCAAGCTTTTTGGTGAACGATAGTTTTTATATATGCTCAATACAATTAAAACTCCTCATAATCTGGGGAGTTTTTTTATAGTGTTATCATAAAATTTAAACTTTTATTTATTGTTATTAAATACAGGAAGATTTTTAATAATTTTTGTTGTCTTTTTTAATACGAAAATAATACAAAGTAGTAAAATTCCACCTAAAATTAATCCAATACCAGATGTAAATAAATCTTTGAAATTATTGAAAAGCAAAAATAAAATATACAATTCCAATAAATGCATATTCATAATAAAGGCTTTAATGTTTTTATTATGAGCGGATAAAAATAGTCTGATTCCTAAAAATATAAATACATAAAAATTTATAAAATCATTATCTTCAACCTCAATAATTGCTCCACCTAATAACGCAATAATATACATAACATTACATGAAAATACAGAAAGCGCCTTTGGTAAAATTATTGCTTTGTTGATAAATTTATAAATCTTATCAAATACGTAAGTAAAAACACCAAAAACTATAATACTTGCAATCCAAATCCCGATAAAATCATCAAAATCATCTAAATAATCAATTAATTCACTAATACCAATTATCGAAAATAAAAAATAAACCCAGATAAGATTTAGAAAGATTAATTTGCTAAATACTACGAATGGAAAGCTATACAAACACCACAATCTTATGAAATGTTGCCAATCATAATCCAATGAAAAAATCTGCATTCGTAAAGCAATTGTAGCCCCAACAAATAAAAATGAATTAGTCAGAAAAATTTCTTTTAACCACTTCTTTTTATTTTTATTACTCCAATATATACCAAAAAGAAGCCCTGCCCAAATACAGTAATTTGTACTTAATTTTATACTTATAGAAATATTTTCCCAGTTGGATGCAACAACCAAAATGCATCCCAATCCAATAAATAACCCAGAAATCCAATACAAAAGTTTCCACGCAAGACAAGAAGATTTTGCCTGTTCCGAAAGCATAATCTTTTCTGCCTGCTTTTCAGATATCAATCCCTGGTCCACCAATTTCTGTAATTTATTAGATATTTTCATGACAATTCTTTTTTGGCTGGGGTGGCTGGATTCGAACCAACGAATGGCGGTACCAGAAACCGCTGCCTTACCGCTTGGCGACACCCCAATAACGAAAGAAATTATATAATTAATCACAAATAAGTCAAGGCTAAATATTTCAGATTTGCCTATTTTTTATCTGCAAAAATTCTTTTTATATAAAATCCAATTG
The DNA here is from genome assembly GCA_902785275.1 of uncultured Pseudomonadota bacterium. Taxonomy (GTDB): domain Bacteria; phylum Pseudomonadota; class Alphaproteobacteria; order Rs-D84; family CACZYB01; genus CACZYB01. Next base: position 23,098 of record CACZYB010000009.1, on the reverse strand, counting down.
TTAGTGCAAGACCCAATCCACCAAACAAAAGCCAATAAAATATATTATAGCTTTCCGCAAATGGAAGTCTTACATTCATTCCATAAAGCCCAGAAATACTTGTAATAATAAGGGCGGAAACATTAACGATAGTAAGCGATTCCATACGTTTGTTTGTTAAGTTGTTGGTGATAATTTCCAATGTACTTTTCAAATTTGAAACAGTTTTTGAATAGGATAGAGCAGTTTCCAATGCTTGATTATTTTCAATCTTTGCATCGCTCACAAATTCGTTTCCATGAAGTATTTGTAAAATCTTTTCAATAACAATAAGATTACCTTTCATTCCCATCACATAATCATCCAAATTGTTTTGGATTTCAAAAAGGGAAAGAAGACTGGAGTTTTTAACACGTGTCTTTGATGAACTTTTTATCTTTTTAATCTTCTTATCAACATTTTTAAGAAGTTTGAAATAAGTTTCTGTAATCTTATCAATAATATCCACCAAAACAAGAAGATTGGTTTTGTGATTAACATTTATTTCATAAGGAAATTCTTCTGTATGAAGAAGTAACATTATATCCTTTGTCACATAAACTCCAAGTGTGAAAACTTCTGTTTTTATAGGGTATTTAAGAATAACTTCGGTATAGCTATTCTTTTCCAAAAATCGAGCAATTTCGCTTGAATCTTGCACATCAAGAAGTAAGTCTTTATCAACTTTGTATGTTTTTACAATTTCTTCGATATTATTATCTTTTACATTGATGTTTTCGATAATCATTTTTTACCCCTTGAATATTAAATACCAGTATTGTATCACAATTTTTAATTAATTCCAACAGATTTGATTAAGAAATAATTGCTCTTGAAAAAAGTTATTATTTTTTGTATACTGGAAAATGTCAGCAATGACTATGATACTAAATCTTAATTGGAATAGGTATTTCGGACTGGGGGGCGGTACCCCATACCTCCACCAAAAAAAGATATATGGGGGTAAAATAGCATCGACGGATACAATAAAGGATTAAGGTGTATCAAGTGATGATTCCGACTTTCAATCGGGTCAAAAAAAATGAACGCAAATGATAATCGTTCTTTCGCAATGGCTGCTTAATAGTAAGCTTAGCGAACCAAATTCTTTGAGGATATAGAACCCTTAAAGTGGGGTTTGGGGCTTTCCTATCAACAGAAAAGCCCCATTTTTTATTTTTATCTATCTTTATTTTAAGATATTTTTATCTACCTCTGCCAGAAAAAATTCTGAATTTTAAGTCCCAAGTTCTTATCGTACTTGGGTAAAGATTATATTTTTCAGAAATAATTCTACATGCTTCTTTACTTTTCTTTCCTGATTGGATAAGGGCTTTTACTTCCTGACAAATTTGGATCTTCATCTCTTCAGTTTTGTGATTTTTACTAAAGATTCTAAGCTCCATATCCCAAAGTTGTATTGTGCTTGGGTGAATATTGAATTTTTCAGCTACTATTTTTTTTGCATCTTCAGCTTTTTCACCAGCATCAATAATCATCTTTACTTCTTTACAGATTGCAATTTTTTCATCATTTGTGAATTCTTTTTTCTCAGCACTAAATTCTCTGAAATTTAAGTCCCATTTTCGTATTGTTTCAGGGGATATATGGTATTTATTTCCCAAAATTCTTTCGGCCTCCTTTTTTGTTAAGCCAGAAAAAGTTAGTTTTTGCACTTCTTCACAAATTGCTTTCCTCATATCATCTGTAAGATAAGGTGTTGTAAAGAAACCATATTTTCTGTCCCAATTTGATATTGATGATATAGAAATATTATATTTATTTGCAACAGTACTCTTTGCTCTTATAGTAGCCATTCCGTTGTCGATAAGAGCTTTAACTTCTTGGCAAATTGCTTCTCTTTCGTATTCAGAAAGTCTTGTTGTGTTTCTAATTTCTTCTACATCTAATACTATATTCATTTTTATATCTCCATTTTTAACGACAGTTATTTTTTTTAATACTTAAATTCATTGGTACATCTGTAACTTTATCTTTTACAGAAAAGATTCCGCCAAGTTCTCTATTAAATCTGTAAATACTTTCAATAGCAGGAAGTTTGTTTCCTTTTGTCTTGTAAAGGTAATCAATTACGTGACGTGCAGAGCATTTGTTCATATCCATAAGGATTTTCACTGTATTGCAGATTTCAACCTTTTCATCTATAGTCCAATTTCTTTGTTCAGAACTAAAGATTCTAAATTTCATATCCCAGCGTTGAATCATTTTTAAAGAAATGCCATGTTTTTTTGCAACTTCAGTCATTGCTCCCATAATCCCAACACCCATATCTGCAAGGGTTTTTACTTCCAAACAGATAAACATTTTTTCATCTTCTGAAAAGATTTTTCTTTTTTTACTTTCGTTATTAATTATTTTCATTTTATACCTTTCTATTAAATTGTCTTACTATACCAGCAATACTCTCCATAATAAAGTATTTTTCATATCTGAAATAACTTTTTATTTATTTTTTTTGATTATATTTATTTCGCCTCACTTATCTTAAATAGTTAGATAATATAATAAACAAAAATTACAAATTGTCAATATATTTCTTTAAATACATCTTGACTATTTTGTAAACAAGATATATTTTGTCAAAACAAGTGAGGTGAAAAATGAACAATATTACAAGAAATACTAAAGAAAATAAGAAAAATTTTAAAATCAATGATTCTGAATCGGTACATATCGTAAACAATACAACAGGTGAGGTTTTTTCTTCTAATGAAAGAACTTCATTTTCTGATTTTAATCGACTAAGCAAACAATATGGCTGTGATTGCAGTCTTTATATTCCAGAAGATTATTACGAACCAACAAGATAATAAAAGGGATAGAAAAATGATACTTACATACAAAAATGAAAACGGAAAGTTCAAAAAGAAACGTTCTTCCGGTTTCTCTTCTCTTGTTCTAATAAATAAAGGTAGCGATAAAAACTTTTTGGAACTTGTTGGTGAAATTTCCTTTGAATGTAACAATATAAAATGTAAAAACAGGGAAAAATGTGCCGATATTGGTTTTTCTCCAGAGGAAGTTTCTGGCAAATGTCCATATTTAAAAAAGTTGCAAAAGGTTGTATCTAGTTATTCAAATGAACCTGTATCTCCTATTTTAAGGGAAGATATAAATTTGAAAAAATATGGTCTGGTTTCTACATGTAATATGGAAGACAGTGACGAATTGCTTGTTCCTATCAAACATGACTGTAAACACTGTAAAAAACAGGCAACTTGTGATGAATTAAAGGTAAAAAATGGTAAAACCGATCCTGCATGTCCTCTTAACGAAGAAGTATTCGCGCTTTCTTCTTTGGGGACCAGTGGTGTGCCGGTTTGGGATAATGCTCATCGCAAATGTTGTCAGATTGTATACGATAATTGTGTAACACCATTTACAAGATAGTAATTTTTTATTATTTTGTGCTTGACTTTTTTGTCTTTTATATATAAAATAACCACATTATTTTAAAAACTAAAGGGTGAATATTATGAAAAGAACATTTCAACCATCAAAGATTGTAAGATCAAGAAGACATGGTTTCCGTGCAAGAATGGCAACATTAAACGGAAGAAAAGTATTGAATGCAAGACGTGCAAAAGGTAGAAAACGCCTTTGTGTACAAGTTGAATTCTAATACTTAAATTCATAGAATTAAATTGGACCGTTTATGTAATGGTCCTTTTTTTTATTGAAAAAAATAAACTTTTTGATATTATTTTCTACATGGTAAATTTTTTAAGAAAGAAAAACAGTCCTGTTAAAATATGTATTTTGAAAAGTCGTAAACTCGATTTTTTCAGAATTAATCCTGTTGCCATAATAAATCGTGGTTTTAACAGATTGATTAGAAAGGGTATTCTTGAAAAGGGGACCAAACGTCCTGATGATAACCCAAACTTTTTTTTGACACCTGCATTTTTCATTCATTGGGCGGAAACTCGCTTTAATGATGGAAATTTGCATGTTGGCTTTACTGTTTCTGTGAAAAGTATATCTAAACGTGCGAACAAAAGAAACCTTATTCGTCGCAGGTTAAGATATGCAATCAATAAAAATATCCGTAATTTTAATATTAAAGGTTATGATTTTGTTATTACAGCCAGATCTGGTTCATTGAATATGAATTATAAAACTTTGGAACATCATATAAATCGTGCACTAAAGTTTATCGAAAACAAAATCCAACCCCAAAAATAAAAGATTAATTTTAAAAAGATTAAAAGAGTAGGGTAATCCTACCATGAAAGCTTCTTAGAATTTCCTTCTGGTATAGTTTCACCATTTGGTAAGTTACATACACCAAAAATTCTGTCGCCTTTTTCTTTTTCAAGGATTAGGGCAGTTGCCAAATCAGTACCACCGGTTGAAAGCATACCCGAACTTGCTTGTAATCCGGCGGAAATTCCTTCTAATTTTCCTGCTTTTTTATCTGTACCATCGGCATTCTTTACAGTAACATTTTCGGTTCTGTAATTTCCATCTGCATCTTTTGTTGTTACTTCTTCCTTAACATTTTTCATACCTGCGGTAACGCCGGCAGTCACACCCATAACTGTACCAACAGCCAACTGTGCCACACCAGTCCACTTTTTAATCTGTGCCGAAGTATAGTTTGCACTGTCTTGATAACAATTTCCAACACCAAACAAACTTGCGTCGCAAACATAATTTCTGTTATCAATATACCATACTAAAGATCTTGACTCTCTGTCGCACTTAAATTGTTTTCCGCTATATGAAGGTCGGGTATATTTTACAGTAATAGCACATTTTCCAGTAACTTCATCAAATTTTCCACCATAAAAATCGCCTTCACAAAATTCTTTTTTTTCTGCCCTGATAAAAGGTCCTGTAAAATAATTTTTGAAATCTTCACGTTTATTTTCATCAACAAGCATTTTACAATTCATAAACGCATTATCAAAATTCAAACTTTTGTAGCATTCAACATTATTTGGTTGTTCATCGCTTCCAGCACAGCTTGTTTGCATACAAAGTCTGAAATCTTCCCATTTTTCATCCTTTGACATATCTTTTACTTCTTTTGCTGCACCAGAACCAACTTCATCCCCTTCAGAAGAAGCGGTTTCGGTTGAAGTGTTTGTTGTCGCTGTACTTGATGATGATGTCGTTGTTTTCACAGATGAAGTTTGTACTGTTTCTGTATTTGTGTTTGAAATTTCAGCTACTTCTTCGGTGTTATTTGAAGTTTCTTTTGTAACTTTTTCAACATTACTTTTTGATGCAGTACGTTTTTTTGCTTTTGATTTTTTTGAGGATCTAGAAGAATGTTTTTTTCTTGCAAAACAATCCTCCTGCATAGCAAAAGGATATGCACAAACAAGTAATAAAACAAATATCTTCTTTACAGAAACCAAATTCATCTCCTAATTAATACAAATTTTACCACATATTCCCTTAAAATAAAAGCATTATTTTAATTTTTCCACAAAAGCATGATAAGTTCATTTTCTGTCGCAAACCATTCGCCGTTCAAGAAACAATTTCCCTTTTCTGTTAGGGTGTCTGCAATTTTTCCAGTTCCAGTATTTCTGTTGACTTCGGCGTGTTTGATAATACCTTTTTCTTCTTCTGCCATTTGCATATTATCGGCTCTGTTTTCCATTACCTTATCCGCAACTTCGGAACCTGCTGCAAATCCAATACTTACTGAATTAAGTATTTTTGCTGCTTTTTTTGCTTTTAATGCTGCATCGGATAATTGTGTAACGGAACCATCGGAATTTTGTACTATATTTTCAGTGCTTAATCCCGCAGCCTTCAATGAATCATTTGTAGCTTGAGTGTTTTTCAATGTTCCAGAAACGGCTCTTGCACTTTTTGCCAAAGAAACCGAACTCATACTTATTGATAAACCATTACTGATTACAGAAGATGATAATTGTTGAGCATTAAGTTTTCCATCCTTATAATCTTTTATATCAAGTCCAAGATTTGCACCTGCCTCTACTATATCAATACCATTTGAAACTAATCCTCCTATTGGATCCGATGAGCCAACCATACCCAAAACCGCACCGGCAGTATTAAATGCAGTTGCCGTAACGGATAAAATTGAATTCAAATCTTTTTGTCTTTTTTCCCATGTTGCGCCTTGTTTTGTGCCAAAGTTACTTGCTGAACATTCGACATACTCACCAATAGCAAATTGTTTGGATGCTTTTATATTTTCCTTACTTGTTCCGTATTTGATGTTAACATAACATTTCTTTCTGTCGTTTGAAAGTGTTCCATCTAAAGTTTTACAAGATTTTTCGCGACCCAAAGCCATTTCATCCAAAAATAGTTGTTTAAGACCCAAAGGTGACGCAGACTTTGCGATAATTTTTGAACAATATGCATCCATACTGAATTTTGCATATGCTTCGTTAAAGCAAAGACTGTATTCTGGGAATGTGAAATTTTCGTATCCTTCCAGTGTTTTAACAGTACATGCATCCCTTACACATTGCTTTAATTCAATTAAATCACCTGATACACCTTTGGGTTTTAAAATTTCATTCTTTGAAATCATTAAGCAATCTTTTTGTACTGAATTTCTGTATTTTTCAGTAACAGATCTTCTGTTGTCTCCGCATTTATCAAGTACTGAAAGACATTGTTTTTTTGCAAATTCAAGTGCTTCAAATCCTTGTCTTACCTTTACTCCATCAAATTCAAGAAAGCTTGTTGATGTGGAATTTGTTGTCTTGTCTTCATAGCAAACACATTTACCCAAAGTATCATTAACACAAACTTTATTCATACAGCGAGTATATTCGGAATCACAAACAGCTCTGTCTAAAACTTCTGGTTTTTTATTTATCTTTTTTACAGAAGTTTCATCTTGAGTATTGCTTTCTTTTGTGTTTTTTTCGGTAGATAAAGTTGATTTTGCTTTATCCAATTTTGCTTTTGCACTGTTTCTTCCGGTTTTGCTCGAAATCCTTTTTCCTTTCTGGTTTCCGCCAGAAGCTTTTCTTGTACCATTTCCGCTTGCTGCTTCAATTTCAGAGGTAGCAATAAATAATGAAAGTATCAATAAACTAACTTTTTTCATTTTTACTTATCTCCTTCTACTGGAGCAGTTGAAAACATTGCTTCATTCCAGTTTTCACCCCAACGAAGTTTATAATAGTAGTCATCCGAAGCACCGAATAATTCTTTCTTTATATCGCCCTTTATAACAAAACAATATCCTTTGTATTTAAAGTTTCCTTCTTTTAATGCAAAGACCGCTCCAATACCGCCGGCAAGATGCTCACTTCCAACAAGTACATTCATCCCTTCTGTTACAGCATTAATGGATTCTATTCCTGACATAGAAGATGTAAGTTGCCCACTTCCTTTATATACATTCATATATGTTCCTGTACCTTTTGTCGTTGTTGAAGTATTGCCATTTGCATCAACGGTAGTTTTCGTTTCAACCTTTTCAATTGTTTGTTTTGATTTTTCATCAATTTTTTCAGTCATAGATCCAACAATACGTCCTGCGAATGCAGTACCTTTTTGTGCAATATCTACGCCGGTCAAAACAATTTCTTTTATATGTCTAAGTTTTTGTTGTTTTGATTCTCCAAGTTCTGTGCCAAATTCATTTTCGGAGCAAATAACATTATCTCCAACTTTGAATTCTTTTACTTTTTGTATTGTTTTGAATGATGCGCCAAAACCAATTTGTAAATAACATTCGCCGTCATTTTTAATTGTTCCGTAAATTTCATTACAGTATTTTTCTTTGTACGATGAAATACTATCCTTAAACATTTCTTTTAATAATGCAATATCTTCACTTGATTTATTTTCATAAACCTTTTTGCATGCGTCAAATTTCTTTTCAAAATTATCTGTGTCAAAGCATCCGACAAATTCGTTTGATTTGGATTTGCATTTTGGTTTCATGCAAGTTGTTAATTCGTAAAGAATATTTGAAAGTGAAACATTTGTATTTTTTATATTTGAAATTGTAAAATTTGAACAATCCGACTTTGCACTTCTTTTATATGTATCGACAATATCTTTTGCGAGGTTAGGACATGCGTTATAAATGTATTTACATTCGGCGTCAACTGAATTGAATTTTTCTTCAACATTGCAACTGCATCTTCCATTTGTTGGAGTATAGCATTTTTGATTCATGCATTTATTATAAAGTGTTTCGCAATTATATTTTGTTATATGTGATGTATCTTTAACTTCTTCGTTATTTGAAATATCAGTCTTTTTTATATCTGAATTTTTTGTTGCGGATGAGGTTGAATTTTTACCTCTACCAGAAACTGAGTTTGCTTTGGCTGATTGTCCTCTGCCACTTTTTTTTGCTCTTGTTCCGCCAACTCTTTTTAAACTTCTTTGTGCATTTATCTCATCTGAAATCAAAGCAAATGATATTAAAAATGAACTTAATATCAGTAAAAATTTTTCTTTATTTTTCAAAATGTTACACATAATAATTTAAACCTTTTATTTTAATCAAATTTAAAGTTTACTTTAAAATATTGTCCCATAAGAGATACTGCTTTTCCGTTTATAAAACATCCGCTTTCTACTCTTACATCGGTGTTGATTTTTACAACTCCATTGAGTGTTGTTGCAGATCCCTTACAGATTAATGAAGCTCCATTCGCAATCATAGGTGTAGAGTTTGCACTGGCTAAACCGACTGTACCAACGGTTGCAACCGCGCCGGCAACAACCAATGCAACGCCGGCAACTGATTTTACCGCACCCATTGCTATATCTTTAAGTCCACGAGCTAAAAATGGTTTATCGGTGTTCATTGCATTAAAGTATTCTTGTGTGCATTCTACGATTTCTCCAACTTTGAACATTTTTTTTGCAACAAACTTTGTCATTTTGCCAGAGTAATAGAATTTTCCTTCTTCATCTTTTAATTTTTCCAATGAGCCATAGGTTACGTCAACGGTACATATCTTTGAATCGTAATCGACATATCCACCGGAGTTTTTACATATATTTTCACGTTCTTCTTGTAATTTTTTATAAAACATTCCTTTTACAGTCAAAGGTTTGCTTGTCTTTGCAAGTACATTTTGACAGTTAGAAGCTCTTCTTTCTACGTTTTTAATTGTAAAGCAATTAGAGAAATTTGCACCACACAGCGGAGCCATGCATTCCATATATTCCTTTAAAACAGCTTCTTGAGTTTCGTCTGATGCAGAATTTACTGCTTCCAAGTAATTCTTTGTAAGGCTGTCTTCAATAATTTTTGCTTTATAAGTTGTTTCTATATGGTTTCGTTCTTTAAGTTCGCATGATTTTAATGTATCGGAACAAACGCCTCTTGCAAAAGTATACAAATCACTTCCAACTCTAAACTTTTCACCATCTTTGTTTACTGTTTCGAAACTATCTATGGACGAGTCACAATCAGATCTTACTCCAAGTTCGTTTACGCAAACGTTATCCATGCAAAGATCGTATTTTTCTTCACAGGTTAATGTTGAATTTTCGCTTGTATTTTCTTCTGTTTGTTTTTTATCTGACTTTTCGGATGTTTTAGTAGAGGAAGATTTCTTTTTTGCTTGAGACAAAGATCTTCCATTTGCTTTTCTCTGCTTTGAAGAAGGTTTCTTTTGTGCAAAAGAAATCTCTGGTAGCAAAGCAATGTTAAAAGCTAGCAAAATGCTTATTATTTTTCTCATTTTTTGCAAATTCTCTCTCTCGACTAAAAGTATATCATAAAAAATGTAAAAGAAAAGGTTTTTTATATAATATATAAAACTTTCAAAAATAGCCACAAAATGAACGATGTAAAAGTGAGTGGTGCAAGGGCTAAATATTTTTCCTTTTTTAGTGTTAAAAATACTAACGCAAATAGAAATGAAAAACCTAAAATCCATGATAAATTTACTATACCTGTGAAGGCTGAAATTGCTGAAATTAACTTTACATCGCCACCACCGAAAGAGTGTGGATTCTTAAAGTAAAACATTAACGCTAATATAAAACATAAAGTATAGCCGGCTATCGCACTGAAAATACTGTCAAAAGATGATATGAATAATGGAGAGAATACTTTGTAATTTGTGTTGTAAACTGCTGATAAAAAGCAAGTTAATAATAAAGGAAATGTTATGATGTCTGGTATAAGTTTACATCTTGCATCAATATTTGCGGAAAATCCAAGTAAAAACAATATAATATATAATAATATTAAAGGATAACTTTTATTTATATATATAGGAGCTAAAGTATCTAAAGTAGTGAATAAAATTCCGTACCCAAACCCCCATAATAATTTATTATAAAAATATTGTTTTTTCAATAAGTTACGTTTATTATTATAAAGTTTTGTTTTATATCTATTTTTATTAAAGTAAAACTTTAATATATCTCCAAAATAGCTATGCATAGAGCAAGGGTAGAATTTCATTAAAAATCTACTTAAAACAGGGATGAAAAAACCTGTTGAAAAATATAATCCAAAGAGTAAAATCTTATTTGTAAACATTTTTGTTTCCTTTTTAAAATTTATGAAATAAGATTAAAACATATTGAACAAAAATAAAAGGATTTTTTATCATGGGAACATGGACAGACAAAAAAATTGAAAAATTGAAAATACTTTGGGAAAAGGGTGTGCCTACTGCAGAAATCGGAAAACGCTTGGATTTTTCAAAGAATGCAATTGTGGGAAAAGTACATCGTCTTGGCTTGTCTAATCGAAATTCTCCTATCAAAACAAAATCTGAAAAAGTAGAAAAGGTTGTTGAAAAAGTTAAAAAAGTTTCAACAAAAACTGTTACTGAAACACCTGTTCAAACTACTAAAAAAATAAAGGAAATATCTAAGAAAGTTGAGGTTGAAGCTGTATATAAGACTGAAAATAAGGTTTCAAAACCAGTACAAAAGACCGAATCGGTAAAAACTGTTGAAACCCCATCTTCTGTTAATACTGTTTCAACAAAACAGAAAAAGTCTGCACCAGAAGGCGGTGTTCCATTAATAGATTTAGGTTCAGACCGTTGCTGTTGGCCTGTGGATGATCCGAATTCTGAAAATTTCCACTTCTGTGGTAAAAAAGTATTTAAAAACAAGCCTTATTGTCTAGAACATTGTGCAATGGCTTATACGACATTATCTTCAGGAAAAGCAAATCCTGAAACAAAACCAGAGGTAAAAAAAGAAACTGAATAGTTTTTTAAAAAGGAGAGGATATGGAGGGTTCAAATACATTTTGGTTGGTAAACAGTGTTTACAATGATGTTCAAGAGTTTCATTTCTCTTCGAAAGAATGTTCTTTTGTCGTGTATTTCCGTGATAAAGAGCCTATTTTTGTGCTTGATAATACATGTGATATAATTTCACCAAACAATCTTCTTATTATTGAAGCTTTGCCTGAGGATAGGGGTGAAAAAAATCCAAAAACAAAGTGGGATTCTATTCTAAAAACAAAGTTTGGTATCGATCCAATAAAGATAAGACCAAAGGAAAATACTAAATATAAAAAGCTAGATATAAGTTATTCTGATTTGTCTTTATATAAGGCTTTTTCTGAAAATCAGTCGGATGAATTGTTCGATTCTATCATGAAAAATAAGGAGCTTTTGTCCTTGGATAATGCTTATGAGAGAGAATCGGAAAATTTACTTAATTATAACAAGTCTACTCAAACTATTGAAAAGGCTACTGTAACGCTTGAAAATCTAAAGAAAAAGATTCTTCATCTTACAAAACGTTTAAAACATCAGGAGGAATTGGCTGATTCTAACCCTGAAAAGGTGGATGAGGCATTAAAAGCTGAACTTATTCAAAAGATGTACGATAATACTGAAAAATTAAAAAGAACAGAACGTCGTATAAAGCGTGCAAAGAAGCGTTCAACTAATGCTTTTGATGATTTATCGCTAATAAGATCTCAAATTCAAGAGATTAAAAATAGATTAAATCTTAGGGATGAGAAAAATAGTGAAAATAGGATTCTTTCGAAATTTAATTATCCAGATTCTGTGTCTGAGCAATTAAATTATATTGAAAAAATACCGCAAAATCAAGATGTTGAAAATAGGAAAATAGAAAGTTTGACAATTGAAAATATAAATGCTAATAATGACTCAGGAGAAAAAATAGGAACAACTTTACCTGTGAAGGAGAATATTATGGTTAAAGAAACAGAAAATAAAAATTCAAAAGTAACAACTGAATTTAAACCACCTTTTGTTGATGATACAGTTCAGGATACATCAAAGGATTCTGGTGTGAAATTTGCACACAAAACAGATGTGCTTGATGATAAATATAAAAAGGTTTGGATGTATGTTGCATCTGTTATGGTTTCGTTAATCATAGTATTTGGATTATTCTTCCTTCTTTCTGGTGAAGGTGAAGAAACATATGTTGATAACTCAAATTATGTTGAACAAAATTATCAGGAACCTACCGCAGAACCAGCTTCTGAACAACCGGTAGAAGAGGTTGCTTATGTGGAAGAAACGGTTTCTGAACCAGCACCTTCAGAGGAAACTCCTGCTGAACCTATTGTAGAAGAGGCTCCTGTTTCTGAACCTACTCCTACTCCAGTTGAAGAACCAGCTAAGGTTGTTACTCCTGCACCGGTTTCTGCTCCAAAGGCTGTTTCTAAACCAGTATCGAAGGTAAAACCTGCTCCAAAGAAGGCTGCTCCTACTCCTAAAAAGGTTGAAAACAAACCTGTTGTAGAAGAAGAAGTTGTTGAAGATGATGAGGACCTTACAAACATTCCAGAAGAAGATGATGAAGATACAGAATCTGATACTGTAATAGAAAGTGTTGAATTTGAAGATAACGAAGAAGCTAATGAAGCTGCCGAAACTGCAAAAAATACAGCTTTGGAAATCGCAAAGAAAGAATACGTTGAAAATGTTATCGCTGGCGACCAATATTTGACATTGATTGCATATTTAAGAAACAATTTCTTCACATTAGAAGACGATTCGAAAATTGCTGAACTTGAAAAAATGAATCATTATTGGAATGATTTCCGTAATGCAAGCTATGATGCATACTATGAAAATGATTATACATTAAAAGAAAATATCAACTATGAAGAGTATGCAAACGATGAATATTTATTAAGACTTTTCACAAATTCATACTATGATTTCTATGAATACGTAATTAATGAATTTGTTATGAAATATGAATATGCAAATAATACAGCTACTGCTTTGTATGCAGCAATTGAAAACGAACTTGATGTTTTGGGTCGTCCTCTTGCAAAATTAGAGATATTGGCTAGAGTTTATAATGCAATCCAAGCTCAAGGTGGTGCTGCTGCTGTTCTTTCTGCTATCGCTGAAAAGGATGAAGCTGAAACTGCTGCTGCTGACAGTATGGAAATAGAAGCATCACTTATTCCATTGACTGCAACAACAGAAATTGTGTACCAAGAAAACATTTATTCTGATGATGATACTGATGTTGTTAATCAGGATTCGACAGAGGTTGTAACTGACTTTACAAAGGAATATGCTGAAAGTGATGAAATAATTACTCCTGTTGTTGAAGAATCTACTCTTGTTGATGAAGAAAACGAAGATGTAGCTGAAGTTGCTACTGTTACAGAAAGTGAAAATGTAGCAGAAGATGTCGAAGAATCTGCACCTTCAGAAATCGCAACAACAGATACTTCTTCAGAAGATGAAGAAAATGAAGAAGATTCTGTTGTTGAAACTGTTGCATCTGATGTTATTACAGAAGATGTTGATACAGAAGATGAAAGTGTAAATGAAGTTGCAGCTGATGAAGATATCGATTCGGATGAAGAATCAGAAGATGTTGCTACCGCAAATCCAACAAATCTAGAGGTTGTTGTTGAAGATGATAGTGAAGAAGTTGCATCAATTGAACCAACAACAGAGGAAACACCTCTTATGGTAGAAGATTCTGCAGAAGAAGATGTATCATCAGAAGAAGGTGATTACTTCGCAGAAAACGATTCTGAAGAAAATGAAGAAACAGAAGAAACTGAATTTTCTGAAACAGATGATGTTGAAGAAGAAAACGTTTAATCAAACGTTTGTTTTATAGAAAATAAGTAGTCTTTATAAAAAATTCAAACAAGTGTTTTAATTCAAAAAAAACTCTCCACGATTCGGAGAGTTTTTTTTATTCTTTATTCTGTAATAATTTTATAACCCTCAGGAATTTTATTTAATTTTTTTATTGTTTCTTTTTCTAAAATATCTAAATTTATAACATTTGAATTTTTAAGTATGTTTACTTCATTCAATAAATTTTTTCTATCTTCTATTTTTTTATTTAATTTTTCCTCTAATGTAATGCTTTCGTTTTTCTTTTTGAAGTACTTGAAAATACTTGATTCTCCAATAGTCAAATTAAGTATACAAATTATTCCAAATATACTTAGAAAAACAACAAAAATTAATATAAGTAAAGACTTTATAAATTTATCTGTTTGCATTTTTTATTTGTTTTTACCTCATTTATAACTTATGATGATTGTATCATATTATTTAGTTTAGAACAAGAGGTTAATTTGTTAAAATCTATTAAGCTTAAAAATTTGGAAATTAAAAATCCTGTAATACTCGCTCCACAGGCTGGTATTACAGACTTGCCATTTCGTAATTTAGTATCAAGCTTTGGCGGCGAGGAATTTTCCACTTCTTTGACTGTTTCTGAAATGGTTCCATCTGCATCTCAGGTTTATTTACTAAATAAGAAGAAAAGTAATTCAAAAATAAAAAGGCTTTACGAAAGATACAGTTCAAACACACTAACTTCCGTTCAAATTTTTGGTAATGATCCTGATATTATGGCCGAAAGTGCAAAAATAAATGAGGAACTTGGTGCGGACATTATTGATATAAATATGGGGTGTCCGGTAAATAAAATTGTGAAAAATGGCTGTGGTTCTGATTTGTTAAGAAATCCTGAGCTTGCTTCTAAGATAATAAAAAAGGTCGTTTCTGCGGTAAATGTTCCTGTTACTGTGAAAATAAGGACTGGGTGGAATGCAGAAAATATCAATGCTCCAGAATTTGCTCAAATGATTGAAGATTCTGGTGCTTCTATGCTTGCTATCCATGGTCGAACACGAAGCCAACTTTATTCCGGAACGGTCGATTTGGATACAATAAAGAAGGTAAAATCTTCTGTTTCAATTCCGGTAATTGGAAATGGTGATATCTTTACCATAGATGATGCAAAACGTATGTTGGAATATACCGGTGTCGACGGTGTTATGGTTGGTCGTGGAATTTACGGTACTCCATGGTTTTTGTATCACATAATCTATTTTTTGAAAACTGGCGAAAGGTTGCCTGAAGTTCCTATTTCTGAAAGAAAGGAAATCCTTTTGAAGCATATTTCAGCAATGATTGATTATTATGGTGAAAAAACAGGTATGTTAAATGCTAGAAAACATATCGCGTGGTATTCAAAAGGATTAAGAAATTCGGCAGAATTTAGAAATTTTGTTAATAATTCGGAAAATATAAGTGAAGTTTATGAATTTATAGAGAAATTATTCAAATAAAATGATTAAATTTTCACAAAAATATTGATTCCTTAAAAAAATAATAGTAGGCTGTTTTCTAAGATAGGTAAATTAAAAGAAAAGAGGAATTTACATGGCTTACAATGAAAAGGAATTACAAGCAAAGCTTGAGAAAGAAAAAGAAACAATAGTACTTCCTTCAAAAAAGGAAACAATTGGTGATATTCTTAAAAATAAACGTTTAGAAACAGGTAAAACTGTGGATGAAATTTCTGATTATTTAAGAATTAAATCTCAATATTTGTCTGATTTGGAAGAAAATAGATTTAATAATCTTCCTGGAAGTGCGTACGTTATCGGTTTTATAAAATCTTATGCATCATATCTTGGTCTTGATGTAAATGATGTTATAATTCAGTATAAACAGGAAACCGGTGTCTTTGCTCAAAATTCTCAAAACTTTATCGAAGATGAAAATACTTTGATAAAGGATCCTGTGATAACAAGTAATCATATAATAATTGCAGGTGTTGTTGTATTTTTTGGAATAATATTTGTATCTTTCCTAAGTTCAAAGAAATCAGAAACTCAACCTATCTCTGTAAAGTCACAGGAAACTGAAAATACTGAAATTTCTATGCAAAACGCAAATATTTCTTCTGAGGATAAAACAGCTGTTGTGGAAGAGGGATTGGCTCCTTCTGAAACAAGTATTAATTTGAACTTCAGTACACCAACAGAATATTTTGAAACAAAAATTGATGGTGTAAATTTTGTTGATAATACAGTAGTTACTCCAAAATCTGAAGAAAAACCTGTTGAAAATAAAGTTGCTCCTGCTGAAGTTAAATCTGGTGTAGAAGCTAAAAATTCAGAAGAAGTAGCAACAGAAGAACCTGTAATCCAAGAACATGTTGCAAAGGAATATGGTTTAGAAAATAAAGAAAACTCTGAAATTTATGTAAAGGCAAATAAGAAAGTTTGGATAAAACTTAAAAAAGATGGTTTTTACAAATACGATAGTGAACAAGGTGATATTGGAAGTGGTAACACAGTATTCGAAACAATTTTGGATAATGGTGATACTTACTATGTTCCACAGGGTGAAAATTATTACCTAACTATCGGTAATGCTTTGGGTATTGAAATTTACGCTGATGGTGAAAAAATTGCGCCTCTTTCAAAGAAAGAAGTTTCCCGTCATAACATTGAAATGAATGTTGAAAAGCTTAAAAATGGTACAGCGTATGTAAAAAATAGGGTAATTGAATAAATGTCAAAAAAAGAAATAAATACAAAGGTTTTATCGGGTTTTATTGAATTATTACCTAAGCAACAGATTATATTTGATAACATAAAATCTATTGTTGAGACATCTTATAAAAAAGCTGGTTATGTTACAATAGATACTCCTGTTATCGAAAAGTCAGAAGTGTTGTTTGCAAAGGCTGGTGGTGATACCGAAAAACAGGTTTACAGATTTACAAAAGGGGATAATGATTTGTCCCTTCGTTTCGATTTAACTGTTCCATTTGCAAGGTACGTTTCTGAACATTATGCAGACTTAGTTTTTCCTTTCAAACGTTACCATATTGCAAAGGTTTACCGTGGTGAACGTGCTCAAAAGGGGCGTTATCGTGAGTTTTATCAGGCTGATATCGATGTTGTTGCAGAAAATGAATTATCTGTTATGTATGATGTTGATGTTATTTCGACTTTGGCAAAAACTATCGAAAGTTTAACTACTTTATGTTCTCTTGGTGACTTTAAAATGAAAATTTCCAACCGAAAGATTTGGGATGGATTCTTTGAACAATTAAATATTTCTGGTGAACAAAAGGCTTCAATAATGAATATTATTGATAAAAAGGCGAAAATAACACCAGAAGTTTTTGCTTCTTCTCTTGCTGAAAGGGTTCAAAATCCACAAGTTGAAAAGTTAATTACAGAGTTATTTGAACTTGATTTCATTCCAAATGTTGGAATTTCAATTCCTGAAAAATACCATGCGGATTTTGCTTTTATAAAAGATAATGAAAAAATGAGGCAAGGTATTCGTGAGCTTGAAATTGTGATAAAATCCCTAAAATCTGTATCAGAAGAAAGATTTACTGTGGATTTATCAATTGTTCGTGGTCTTGATTATTATACAGGAACTGTTTTCGAAACTTTCCTTGAAAATTATCCAGAATTTGGTTCTGTTTCAAGTGGTGGTCGTTACGAACATCTTTGCGATAACTATACAGATAAAAAGATTTGCGGTGTTGGTGGTTCAATCGGACTTTCTCGTATTTTTGTTCCGTTGATTGAAGATGGAAAAATTTCCGGAATATCAGACAGTCTTGTTGATATTTTGATTCTTCCACAAGGAGAAAATTGCTACTCAATGGCATTTTATGTGAAAAACGAAATATCTAAAGTAACAAATCTTTCTGCTTCGGTTATTTATGAAAATAAAAAGTTTAAAAAATTGATGGAATATGCAAATAAAGTTGGTACGAAATATGCTGTGATTATTGGTGAAGATGAGGTTGCAAATAATACCGTTTCACTAAAGAATATGCAGACCGGTGATCAACAAACTTTGCCAATAAATGATGCATTAAAAATAATTAAATAAAAGGTTTAATATAAAAAGGTTAATATTATGAATTTTGATGAAAAATTATTGCAGATAAAAGATAAATATAAAGAGCTTGAGCAACAACTTATGGGTACATTTGATGATCCAAAAGATATGGCAAAAGTTTCAAAAGAATATTCTGATTTAAAGGAAGTTGTTGTCCTTATTGATGACTATCTTAAAACCGAAGATAATATGAGACAGGCCGAAGAAATGATGAAGGATGATTCGTTAAAAGAAATGGCCGAAGTGGAATTTTATGACTGCAAGTCAAAACTTCCAGAAATTGAAAAGCAAATTAAAATCGCTCTTCTTCCAAAAGATGAAGCTGATGATAAAAATGCTATTCTCGAAATTCGTGCTGGTACTGGTGGTGATGAGGCTGCTATTTTTGCCGGTGACTTATTTAATATGTATAAGTGTTATGCTGAACTTAAAGGTTGGAAGCTTGAAGTTATAAGTTATCATGAAAACGAAGCTGGTGGTTTTAAGGAAATTATTTCCAATATCACAGGAAAGGGTGTTTTTGGTCGTCTTAAGTTTGAATCTGGTGCTCATCGTGTTCAACGTGTTCCAGAAACTGAATCTCAGGGGCGTGTTCATACTTCTGCTGCAACTGTTGCTGTTATGCCGGAAGCAGAAGAAATAGATATTGAAATTCTTGATAAAGATTTGCGTATTGATACCTATCGTGCAAGTGGTGCTGGTGGTCAGCACGTTAATAAAACAGATTCTGCAATCCGTATTACTCACATTCCAACCAATACAGTTGTACAATGTCAAGATGAACGTTCTCAATTTAAAAATAAGGAACGTGCAATGAAGATGCTTCGTTCTCGTCTTTATGAAGCTCAACGTGAAAAAATTGATTCCGAACGTGCTGGCCTTCGTAAATCACAGGTTGGAACAGGTGATAGAAGTGATAAGATAAGAACATATAATTATCCACAAAATCGTGTTACCGACCATCGTGTAAACCTTACTTTGTATAAACTTGATTATGTAATGCGTGGTGAAGCTTTGGATGAAGTTATTGATAAACTTATTACTGAAGATCAATTACAAAGATTGTCAGAATTGTAAGGCTGTTGAAATATGAACAAAGATTTGTTTTTTAAGACATTTAAGTTTTTTAAGGAAAAATCTAAGTTTATCATTTATTTTTGCTTAATAATATTTGGTGTAGTTTTATCAAAATATATATTAAACAGTGTCATTCTGTATGAAGATGAAATTGATTTCTTGGTTCCTTATTTTATCGAGAAAAAGTATATAGGTATATCTAATAGAGTTTGGGAGTATTCTCGTTTTTTACCATTTCAATTTATTGATTATAACATATTGCTATTGCTTCATATACCTTATAATAATACTAGTTTAGCTTCAATAAATAATTTATTCTTTTCATATCAAGTGGTTAAATTATGGATAGTTATTTTATTAGAGTTTTTGATATTAAAGGATATTTGTAAATTTAATAAATTAAAGTTAAACAATCTGATTTTTTTGTTTTGTTTTGCAATTTGTTTTTGTAATGATATGATGTTAGGTGTTTTAGGATGTCTAAGATATGCTGAATTAACAATGATGTTATTTATATTTTTGTTCATTTTTGCTTATCAACGTTATTATTTTACAAAGAAAGCAAAGTATTTTATTATTTCATTGATTTCATCTGTTTATTTATTGTATATGAAAGAAGTTCTATTTATACCTTTGGGTGTAATTTCTGGAATAAATTTTCTTTTTAATAAAAAGAATAAATGTTTCAATTTGTTAAATATTGCTATTATTGCAAATTGTATTTTATTTTTATGTTTGTATTTTATTTTTGCTTATAATTCCAGTCAGCATTATTTAATTTATAAAGAAATGCAATTCGGTAATTTGAATAATTTTTACTTCTTTTTACATAAAGAGATTTTTATTACAATTTCTTTAATTTTAGGATTTTTTGTTTTGTTTAAAATGATTTATTATTGTTCTGAAAAAATAAGTATAGATAAAAAGTTAATACTTTATTATTCCTTTTTATATGCAAGCTTTTTTCATACAATAGCCTATTTTATCCTGAATTTAGGTCTTTCTTACTATTATATTCCATCGCTTGTTTTTTTTGTACCTGTAATATTTTATTTTTTGATGAATATAAAAAGAAAAAGTTTTAAATTAATAATTTGTTTATTTTTTATATATATGTTTAATCATTATACGATGTTTTTTCAGTCTAATTATAATTTTAATGTAAAGAGAATTGAAAGAACTAAGGCTTTTAATTTTGAAGTTTATAAAAGTAAAAATGTATATATATTCAATCCATCGCATTGGAATGAAAGAATTTTTAATAAAATTATATTTTGTTTAAAATTAATCAATCAAAATGTAAAGTGGTATACAGATGAGAAGTTAACAAAAGATGATTTGATTATTTCTCCTGATGGTGATTGGGAAAATCTTTACAAAAAATTTAAAGACAGAATTGAATGTGTTGAGGAATTTAATAGTACTTTATTTTTTGATTCTATTCGTGCTTTTAAAATTACTAAATCAGATATTTAAAAATATGTTGCTATAATTCCTATTTTAGTGTATACTAAAGAAGATTTTAGTGTGAAATTAATAAGAAGGGGAAAGCTCATGGTAAATAAAAAAGTAACAAAATCTAAAGCTGTAAAATCTAAACAAAAGGTTGAAAAGGTAAATAATACTAATTTGTTGGATTTTAATACAGAATTTAAAGAATTGGATTCTGCTCTTTCGAAAACAAAACTTATAAAATTTCAACAATGGCTATATTCTTTTATTATATTTATTCTTTTTGCGCCTATCATTGTAAGAGGTGATGCAAGTATGACATATTTATTTGCTATTGTTGTTTGTATGTTCGGTCTTTTGTTTAGTGTATACATTGCTCAATCAAACCGAATTTTGGTTCTTCTTACACAAATCAGAAATGATGTATATAAGAAAAACAATAAATAGTAAAAATTAAAAATATCAAAAGTACCTCATCTTTCTGGATGGGGTATTTTTTTTATTGCAAAAATATATGGTATTATACTACCATACAATAAAAACGCAAGAAAATCTCTTAATTTGCTTGACATTTAAAAATTTTATTGTATTATGAGATGTGTTTAACAAACAAAAAGGTAAATAAAATGGTTCAAAAAACATATAGTGCAAAACCATCTGAGATACAGGCAAAATGGTATGTTATCGATGCAAAGGACGTTGTTCTTGGTCGTTTGGCTGCTATCGTTGCAACATATCTTCGTGGTAAACATAAACCAACATATTCACCAAACATTGACTGTGGTGATCATATCATCGTTATCAATGCTGAAAAGGTTGGTATCACAGGTAATAAATTAGAACAAAACAAATTCTTCTGGCATACTGCATATATTGGTGGTATTAAAGAAAGACTTTGGAGTGCAATTCTTGGTGGTCGTCATCCAGAACGTCTTGTTATAAAGGCTGTTGAAAGAATGATTTCAAGAAATGCTCTTGGTCGTGCTCAAATGAAAAAACTTCATGTTTATGCAGGAAGTGAACATCCACATGCTGCTCAAAAACCAGAAGTTCTTGATGTGTTAAATATGAACTCTAAAAACAAGAAAAGAGGTGCATAATGGTTGAAAAAGTAGAAAAAGTTGAAGCTGAAAAAGAAGTTGTTAAAAAGGCACCTGCAAAAAAAACAACTGCTAAAAAGACTACTGCAAAGACAGAAGTAAAAGTTGAAACTGTTAAAAAACCTCGTGCAACAAAAACTGCTGAGGCAAAACCTGCAACTCTTGCTGAAGGTTTAAAAGTTGTAAAAACAGAAGCTAAAAAAGAAACAGTTAAAAAAGAAAAACCTGTAAAAGATGCTCAAGGTCGCGTTTACGCAACTGGTAAAAGAAAGACATCTATCGCACGTGTTTGGATAAAGGCTGGTAAAGGTTCAATTACTGTAAATGGTAAAGATTATGAATCATATTTCCGTCGTCCAATCCTTCAAATGGTTATCAATCAACCATTTGGTGTTGCAAAACGTGAAGGTGCATACGATGTTGTTGCAACAATCGTTGGTGGTGGTCTTTCTGGTCAGGCTGGTGCATTGAAACATGGTATCAGTAAAGCTTTGGCTCTTGCAGAACCAGAATTAAGATCTGTTATTAAACAAGCTGGCTTCTTAACTCGTGATTCCAGAGTTGTTGAAAGAAAGCACTACGGTCATAAAAAAGCTCGTCGTTCTTTCCAATTCTCTAAACGATAGTATATGGTCAACTTTAGAAAGGATTAAAAAATGGCTAATCATAAATCTGCAAAGAAAAGAATTCTTAGAAACGAAAAGAAAAGAATTTCTAACAAAAGTCGCATGTCAAAGATTCGTACTTTTGTAAAGAAAGTTTCTGAAATGATTACTGGAAAGAAAGATGCTGCTGAAATCAAAGTTGCTCTTTCAAAAGCAAACAGTGAACTTGCAAAAGGTGTTAAAAAAGGTCTTGTTTCAAAACATAAAATGGCAAGAACTATGTCAAAATTTGCAAAGAAAATGAATGCTGGAAAGTAATTTCTGACAATTCTTTTAAAGATGAAACTCCCCGCCAATTGGTGGGGTGTTTTTTTGTACATAAAAGCCTAATTTTATGCAATACAAAAATTCTGTATCCCGCAGGAAACAGCCATTTATTGAAGATTTTGAGTGATATACAAAAAAGGACCTTTTTTTCTTTACTATTTTGATTATTTATCTATATTCCTAAAAAATCAAGTAAATAATTGAAAAATCAACATATTTTTTCAACAAATTTATCTTAAAAAAACGAGATACAAAAAAGGGTGATTTTTTGTATGGGTGGAGAATTTTCATGACTTTTATCCACCCTCCCGCAAACCCCTTAATTCTTTATAGAAAAGGAGAGAGAAATGATGAAAAAATTTATCATAGCTGCATTGTTACTTGTGCCATCAGTTGCAAGAGCAGAAATCTTGGC
>CACZYB010000008.1 GCA_902785275.1 uncultured Pseudomonadota bacterium | reverse complement strand
AGGTTAGAAAGTGTAGGAATATTGGAATACAAAGATAATGCCCAAACCCACTTAACCTTAACCTACGGAGCAATAAAAAAGTAAAAGGATAATTTATGGAAAACTGCTGCAAATTTCCGTTTCAATTAATTAGAATATTTCCAAATGGAGATGTATTTTTCTGTTGGTGGACAAGTAAATATGTTTTAGGAAATATATTCAAAGATTCGTTTGAAGATATATGGTTTGGTGAAAAAGCTCAAGCATTTAGAAAAACAATTTTAGACGGAAGTTATAAATATTGCTCTGAATTTTGTACTTTAAAACAATCAAAAGGTCAAAAATCAGAAGAACCTAATTTCAATTATCCTGAATGTATAGATTTAGCATATAATAAGTTTTGTAATGTAAGATGCAAAATGTGTCGTGATGAACTAATTTGTGAAACAAAAGAAGATACAGAAAAACAAGAAAAATTTATTGAAAAAATAGTTCCTATTTGTAAACACGCAAAAACCGTTTCTATTAATGGAGAAGGTGAAGCTCTTTCATCACCTCATTTCAGAAAATTAATAAAAATATTGGCAGAAACTTACCCTCATCTTTCTTTTATTATTTTTTCAAATGGTTTATTATTAAAAAAGGATATTTTAAGAGATTTGGGAATTATCGATAGATTAAATTATGTTATTGTTTCTGTTCACGCTGCAACAAAAAAGACCTATAATAAAATTGTGTGTGGCAGTGATTTTGATACCGTTTTAGATAATATAAAACATATAAATAAAAAGACTTTCATCCAATTAATGTTTGTTATTTCATCATTAAATTATAAAGAAATGCCTGATTTCTTGAAATTAGCAAGTAATTTTAACTCTGTTGTTTGTTTTGAAAAATTCAAACCATGCCACAGTGAAACATCTTCAATGTGTAGAGATCACGAAAAATATGAATGTTGGGAACCAGGCCATCCTGAATATAAGAAATTTTTAAAAGTATTAAAAAAGACTATAAGAGTTGCAAAAAAGAATAAATACAAATATTTCTTCCAAGATGCTCATATTTTAAAACTTGCAAAACAAGTTGATAAAGACCCATGGTGGGTTGGTTTGAAAAACAAGATTTTTAAGAAATAAAAAAATATTTTATATTTTGTTCTTGATTTTTTCTTTTTATGTTCTATATTGTATACCCTGTATTACATAAGGATAAATAAAAAACACAAAGAAAGGACTGAATATAAAATGATTGAATCCATAAAATTAATACACAACAATAAAATCGAAAAAGTATGCGGAACAATCAATAAGGATATTGTTTTCGTCTTTGCATATTCTTTACCAAAAGATATTATTCCAAAAGTTGGGGACAGTATATTACTTAATTTTGATGATAATTCTCACTCTGTAATCAAAGTAACTCCACTTCTCTCTTCTGCTCACACAACACTTGATAATTACGCGTTAAAACTAAATCTCTCCTAACATATCTATATTCATTAATACAAAATCCTAAGGTAAAATAAATACCTTCATAATAATTTCATATTGATTTTCCCCATGTAATACAGTAAAATATAGGAAGTTTTTAATAAGTACAAAAAGGATATTACAATGGAAAATAAACATATAAAAGTTGGTGGTGGCATTGTAAAAGAAGTTACAATGGGTAATGATTTACCATTTACTCTTATTGCTGGCCCTTGCCAATTACAAGATGAAGAATTAGCTTTGAAAATCGCAAAATATATGAAGGAATTAACCGAAAAACTTGGTATCCAATACATTTTCAAAGCTTCATTTGATAAGGCAAATCGTAATTCAATCAATGGAGCACGTGGTGTTGGTATCGAAACAGGCATCAAGATTTTTGATAGAATTAGAAACGAACTTGGTATCCCAGTAATCACAGATGTTCACACAGAAGAACAGGCTGCAATTATCGCCCCACATGTTGATATGATTCAACAACCTGCATTCTTAATTCGCCAAACAGATTTATCTGCTGCTATCGCAAAAACTGGTAAGGCTTGCAATTTGAAAAAGGCACAATTTATGGCCCCAAAGGATATGAAAAATGTTATCGGTAAGTACGAACATTTTGAAAATTATAACCTTTGTTTAACAGAACGCGGAACATCATTCGGTTATGGAGCTTTGGTTGTTGATACAACTGGTTTGATTACAATGGCAGAAACAGGATACCCTGTTGTTATTGATGCAACACACTCTGTTCAAAAACCTGCTGCTATGGGTGAATCAAGCGGTGGTGAAGGTCGTATGGCACCAATCATTGCACGTGCTGCACTTTCTACTGGTCACGTTGGTGGTGTATTTATTGAAACTCATCCAGAACCATTAAAGGGAGGTTCCGATATCTGGAATGCAATTCCTTTGATGTATATGGAAGAAGTTTTAACTCAACTTAAAACAATCGATGATGTTGCAAAATCTAATCTTCCACGCTTAGAGGATTGGGTTCAAGAAGGTAAAGCAATCTAATGACAAAAGTATTTTGCAAACTAACAAACTCCTTTATCTCAAAAATAGATAAGGGAGTTTTCTTTGCTCTTGAAAAATACTTAATTAATTCTGGTCTTGCATCGGATAAGGATAGTTTTGAAGTAATAAAATCACATCTTCAAAACCCACCTTTATTTACTCCATCCGAATTTGCAGAAGAAGTAATTTACGTAATTCTTGCCAGTGGATTCAAACAAAAAATTGCAAAACAAAAATTTTTTGAAATAACCGATTTTATAAAAAAGGAAAACCAAGCTATCCCAGAAAATTTGCTTAAAATCTTTGGCAACAAAAACAAAATTAATGCAATTTGCAAGGTATGGAATAATAAAGAAGAATACTGTGAAAACTTTTATAAATTACAAAGTATCGATGAAAAATTAAACTACCTTGAAAAACTTCCACATATAGGCGCAATCACAAAAAATCACATTGCACGTAACCTCGGTATAAACAAAGTTAAATACGATGTTTGGATACAACGTTTGGGTATATCCATCTGTGGTAAAAATGACATGACAGTATCATCCCAACTTTGCCCAGAAACAAAAAAAGCCTGTGATAAAATGTTCAAAAGTATCGAAAAAGAAACAGGTTTATCCATTGGTTATATTGATGTTGTCCTTTGGAAATCTTGCCAAATCGGGCTTCTTGAATTCAAAGAATAAAAAAGGAGGTATAAAACCTCCCTTAAAAATATAACAAATATAAGAAAACTTTATTTTACATTGTGTCTAAGGTATGAAGCAAAAAACATATGAAATTTTTTATCATTGATTTTTTCTTTTGGCATTTCAAAACCTTCTCCACAATCCAATGTATCACCTGCAAAGTAAAATGACATTCTATTATGTGGATTTTGAGGTTTTCCAACAACATCTCCATCAATAACAAATATATCATCAACAAGACCAACTTTCTTACTTCCAGAAATAGAACTTATATTTTCATTTATAAAAATACGTTGTCCATCAACATCAACTGTATTATTGTAATCATACAAACATTCAAACATAATTTTTGAATCTTTTTTGATTTTTTCTATTTTTTTCAAACGTTCTGGGGATACATATTTCACATTATCAAGTAAATTAACAGTCCAATCTTTCGTTCCATTATTATCTAAATCAACATCAACGGAATAACTTTTACGACCATTTTGTTCAGTTTTCTTAACATCAGAAATAGCCTGTGCAGAAACTACATTAAGTTTATTAACTACTTCCATCTTTTTAACATAAATATCATGTTCAACACGATTAGCAACTTCCAACCCAGCACTTCCACCCAACAAAAGTGCTCCAAAAATCAAAACCAAATAAGCGTTTGAAAGTTTGTCAAATTTTACTCTTTTCACGACATACCCCCACAAAAATAAAGTTTAACTATAATATTCTTTATCAAAAATCTGAGAAGCCTTAAAACCACCATTACCCAAAACAGATCTTGGACCTCTTGAGTAATTAGCTTTCAAAGTAACACTGTCCAAAACATTCAAATTGTTAATCATAACGAATTGATTGAAAGATGCTTCAATTTCTTTCATAAAAATTGGTTCGTAAACAACTGAATGATAAACTGTTTTGCTATCTCTAATTTTAATAGCAGCAATAATCAAATCTCTTTTTTTCTCAACATTATACTTATCACCAATAAGTGATGTAGTAGCACTTGTATTCTTTTTAAAAACAACAACTTCTGGAATATTATTTCTATCAAGAATGAATGATTGTTTATTATCAACATCAATTACTATTTTTTTATCCATATCATACCTCTTTTTTTTATATTATTTATACCACGTGACAAATTATATTGACAGAATATTAGTTTGTCAACAAAAATTTTCAAAGAGAATATAAAAGTTATTTTCTTAAAAAAACTCTTGATTTTACAATATGATATGATATAATTCCCCACATTAGTTTGCACCCTTGGAGGCAACTAATATAATATTAATAAAAAAAAGGACTTAAAAAATGGCTAATAAAGTTACATTAAAAGTACAAAAAAGAGACAACAGTGGTAAAGGGGCCGCACGTGCTACAAGAAGAGCTGGTCTTATTCCTGCTGTTATCTATGGAAACAAACAAGAACCTGAATTGATTGCAATCACTCCAAAAGATTTGGAAAAACAAATGCAAATCAAAGGTTTCAGAACTCGTCAATTCGAACTTGAAATCGAAGGTACTGGTAAAAAAGAACTTGCTCTTTGCCAAGCTATTCAATACCACAAAGTAAAAGATAATCCAATTCATGCAGATTTCTTAAGAATTGATTTGAATAAAGAAATCACTGTTGAAATCCCATTCAAATTCATCGGTGAAGAAACTTGCAAGGGTACTAAGAAAGGTGGCGTTCTTAACATTGTTAACCGTATCGCTGCTATTGTATGTAAAGCATCTGACATGGTTGATGCAATCGAAGTTGATGTTTCTGATTTGGATGTTGCTGAATCTATTCACTCAGACTCAATTAAACTTCCAAAGGGTTTGAAATTTGCATCACACGAAAAATTTACAATTGCAACTATTGCTTCTGCTGTACAAGAAGTTACAGAAACTGCTGCTCCTGAAACAACAGATGTTCCATCTGCAACAGAAGAAAAAGCTGCTGCTAAGGAAGCTGCTAAAGAAAATGAAGCAAAATAATTGCAACAATTTTCAAAATACAAAGGAGGTTTTCGAAAGAAAACTTCCTTTTCTTTTAAATAGAAATAAAATTATTTCATCAATAAAAAACTTTTTTGCAAAGGATGATTTTATCGAAGTCGATACCCCTATACTTCAATATTCTCCTGGAATGGAAGTACATCTTTTTGCATTCCAAACATTATTTAAAAATATAAATGGTATAGATACTCAGGAACTTTATTTACACACATCTCCTGAATTTTCTATGAAAAAACTTTTATCTTTTGGTATGAAAAATATATACCAATTCACCCACACATTTCGAAACGAAGTTGTTTCCCCAACCCACTACCCTGAATTTACAATGCTTGAATGGTACCGTATTGGATATAATTATGAAAAGTTAATGGATGACTGTGAAGAAATTTTAAAACGCTCGCTTGAAATTATCGACACCGATTTTTTCGAATACAAAGGCAAAAAATGTTTTATAAAAGACGGTATCGAAAAATTAACTATTGCCGAAGCATTCCAAAAATTTTGTAATTTCGATATTCTTTCAACAATCGATAATCCACAAAATCCATCAACAAAACTTATCACTCCATTCGCAAAGAAATTAAATATATCAGTAAGCGAAATTGATACATGGGATGATATTTATGAAAAATTAATGTTCGAATATATCGAACCAAACCTTGGTATTGGAAAACCAACTGTACTTTACGAATACCCAATACACCAGGCTGCACTTTCCGCACCGAAAAAAGATAATCCAAACATTGCCGAACGATTTGAACTTTACGTTTGCGGTGTTGAACTTGCCAACGCATTCACCGAACTTACAAACAGAAAAGTCCAAGAAGAAAGATTTAAACACGACCAAGCTGAAAAACAGAAAATTTACGGCACAACTTTTCCAATCGATTATGAATTTTTAAATGCGATTGAAACACTTGAAAATTGTACCGGTATTGCCATGGGTATAGACAGACTTATGATGCTTGCAAACCATACCGATAATATAAAAGATGTCCTTTGGATTGAAATTCCAACTTTATCCGAGCTTTAATTTTTTAACGGTAGCATTAAAATTTTTCTGTTTGAAAAGGAAACTTCCAACAACAAAGGTATCCGCCCCACTTTTCAAAGCAAGCTTTTCCGTATCAAAATTAACCCCACCATCAACTTCAAGCCTAATTTGACAACCAGATTTTTTTATCATATCAGAAATTTTTGAAATTTTAGAAAGTTGATCTTCCATAAACTTTTGCCCACCAAATCCAGGCTCTACAGTCATAACCATAACACAATCCACAACGGATAAATATTTTTTAACAGCCCCAGCCTTTGTCTTTGGATTTACGACAATCCCACACTTCACACCACTCTGTTTTATCAAATTCAAACACTTGCGTGAATTTTTTGCCTCCGCATGAACCGATATCAAATCAGCCCCAGCCTGAACAAACCTTTCAATATAAGGCAACGGATTTTTCACCATCAAATGCACATCAAAAAACTTGTCCGAGTAAGGACGAATATTTTTTACAAACGCAGGACCAAATGAAATGTTTGGCACAAAAACACCATCCATCACATCCAAATGCACAAAATCCAAATCCGAAGAATTTACCTTTTTCAAAGTTTTTTGAATATCAAAAAAATCTTCGGATAAAATGCTTGCTCCAACTAAAACTGTATTTTTTTTCATCTTACTTTTTCCTAAAAATTCTCCTAAACAAAGCTCGATTTTCTGTTGGATCATCATCCCCATAAATCTTGTTTTGCAAATCCTTTGCCGCATCGTTAAATGCCTCCACAGTCAAAGTTGAAATCTTTTCATCTTCAATATTCAAAACCAAACGCTTCGAAAGTTCCTTTTCCTGTGTAGAAATTATTATAATTTTATCTTTTGAAATATCTTGCAAAAGCTTAATAATATTTTCTTTGTACTTTTTTCGTAATCCCAAGAATGGTTGATCAAGAAGAATAACCCTTGGGTTACCAACAAACACACGAACAATACTCAAAAGCTTTAATTCTTCCAATGAAAGCACATCTGCCTTTGGTGCAATCAAAGTATTGTAACCATTAGGAAGGTTTTTAACAACTTCATCAAACCCAAGAAGTTTTGAAACTTCCTTATAATCCATAAAGCCAGCAAAATCATTATCTGAAGAAGTTTTTGAAACAAGACAAGTCAAATTTTCTTTTATTGTACCTTCCAAAACAAAGGCATTCTCACTTGCATAATGGATATAATCTTTCAAACTATCTGTCTTAAGGTTCATCACATTATATCTATCAAAAAGAACTTCTCCATTCGAAGCTTCATACCCACCAAAAAGAGATTTCAAGAAAAGCGAACCTTCAAATGTATTTTTCGCCCTAATCACATACAATAAACCATCCTTAAATGTAAAGTTTACATTTTTTAAAATTACATTATTTCTGTTATCTTCCAAAGTAAAATCTTTAAGTTCAATATTACCCAAAGTAATATCTTCAATCTCCTCGGTTTTAATTGCATCAACCTGCTCTGCCATAACCTGTGCAAGACGTTCAGTTGAATTTGAAAACTTAAAATACTGTGGAAAATATTTTATAAAATTATTTATGATATAAAAGCTGTGTGAAAAAAGCAAAAGTACTGCAACCAAAGCCCCCAAGCTCATAAATCCGAAATTATAGGAATGTTCACCAATAAGAGAAAATACAACCAAGCCAACACAATAAATCACAAAAGCAATAACCAAAAACATATCCAATGTATAATTTCTTTTGTATGTGTTATCAATTATACTTCTTTGATAATCTTTCCACATATACATAATTTTTTCAGCCAAAGATAAAGTCTTAAGTGATGATAAATCACGAATTGTGTTTGAAACAAGTTCATCACGTTCCTTTACCGCCAACTTTTCCTTATCATCAACAATACTTAATGTATACCCTGCCGAAAATACCACAACAAGATAGAACAAAGCAATAAACACCATAACAAAGAAATACTTTCCCAAAAGTATTCCAATCAACCCCATAAATAAAAGAACGAACGGAATATCAAACAAATTGATAATATATGATCCAGAAAGTCCATTTCTTATTACATCGATATCTGAAAAAACAGAATGCCAAAACGCATCATTTTTCTTTTCCATTTTCTTTGCTGGAATTTTAAAAACCTTTTCTAAAATACCATTACAAACATTTGTATCAATAGAACGTAAAATAAAATTTATAACAGATGCTCTTTCATACCTAAATAAAAAGTTAAAACAAACGACCGCAATCAAAGCAACTAAATTCACAAGTCCTTCACCATGAAACCCAAGTCTAAACTTTTCATCAAACAAAAACATAACGAACAAAGGTATCATCAATGTCAAAAAATTGATAAAGAAAGATAAAACAAAAACCTTTCTTATTTCCTTTTTAAACGGAGCAATTATAGATGATATATCATATTTTGACTTATCATAATAAACATCTTTTACTGTATTTTTTGTATCTGTCATTTTAAATCCTTTTTCTATTCTTAGTCCTATTTTAAAACACTATCCAAAATTTTCCATCCAAAACTTCATAAATCTATCAAAAACATTTTTACGTTCAGTCCCTTCCAAAGAAAAATCAGTATAATCAGTAACTGATTTTAATTTATAAAAGAGAAAAAGTCCAACCAAAGTAGCATAATTTGCATCATCAAAATTTTCGGAAAGCTCTTCTTGTTTAACAGGTTTTGCACACCTTACAGGACAAGAAAAAACTTCGGAAATTATATCCTTTATACCCGAAAGTTTCGAACCACCACCAGTAACAACAACACGGTTTATATAGGATAAAACTTTTTCTTGCTCGAAATATTTCTTTATTATAAGGAACAAACTTCTTGTTGCATTACTTGAAACAGTCAAATAATCAGACTTTAATATTTCCCTTTCATCATTTTCACCATTATCCCCAATCATATAAACATTTATATAATCAGAAAAATCCAATGCCATAGGAGGCTTTGCGCCATACCTTATTTTCAAACGTTCCGCCTCTGAAAAACGAACATTCATCTGTTTTGAAATAGTATTGGTAATTGCATCCCCACCCAAAGGAAAAGAATAGTTATAACACAACTTATCATCAATAAATATAGCAACAGACATTGTTGATTTACCAATATCGATAAGCAATGTTCCAACCTGCCTATCATCATCTATCAACGAAGACAAAGATGAAGCATAGGCACTTGCTACAACCTTTCTTACATTCAAATTCAAGCTATTAAATATTTTTATCAAAGAGGAATACATCCCTGAATCAACAGTAATAATATGATATCTTATAACCAAACTTTTCGCAAAATTTCCCTCAGGATTATCAACAACTCTATTGTTATCAATAATATATTCAACAGGGATTACATGCACCAATGTTTCCTTATCAAAATTCACAGTCTGGTTCAAAGAAAGATTCGATGTACATTTTTTTATATCAGCATCCGTAATTTTTCTTTCAAACGGTAAATCAATTTTTGATTTAAGAAAATATGATTTATATTTAAAATCAGACAAAGAAATAACAACATCAGAAATATTTTTTCCAACCTGTTTTTCTGCAATTTCCAAAGCTGTATTAATAGAATTTGAAAAAGCATCAAAATCCAAAATTTTTCCACCCTTATATCCAACAGATTCTACTTCACTTTTCCCTTGTAATACAAATTTTGAATTTTTATCAATAGACATAATCATAACGCGCACCTTTCCGGATGCCACATCAATAAAACCTAATGAACTTTTCTTATCAAACGCCATTATTACCCCTCTGTTTTATAAGAATTTTATCCAAATCACGCAAATCAATTTCTGAAATATTTTTACTTAAAATTCCTTGTAATAAATCAAGCTCTTCAAGTTTTTTTATTCCGTCATAAAAAGAATTATCCAACTTTACCAAAATACCATCTTCATCAACAGAATATAAATACAAATTCCATCTTAAACCGTTTATAAGCTGTGCTCCAACAGTCTTATTCAAAAGATTAGGATAAGATTTTAAAAAGTTCAAAAGATCAGGCAATTTTTCTTCGGAAAGATCACCAAAAATTAAAAATCCACCTTCATAATCCACAGGAAAATTCAAGACCTCACCATTTTCACTAACAGGAAGATAATTTCCATCAAAAGCCTTATACCCGATTACATTTTTTGATTTTATCATAATTTTCAAAACATTTGGAAAATCACGTATAACAGCAACATTTTCCACCCAAGCAAGCTCCTCTATTTGAGAAGACAATGTTCTTATATCCACTTCCAAAAGCTTTTCTTGTTCCAAAAATGGTGTAATCAAATCACGAAGAGATGAAACCGCAACATCCTTATCAATAGAAACTTTATTTACAAAAACAACCTCTGGATAAGTCATTTTAAACGCATCATCCGAAACCAATTTTTGCCTAAAAAGCAATATAATCAATAAAACAGATATTGACGCAAAAAACGTTAAACAAATAAACTTAAATTTAAAAAAGAATTCTCTCATTTTTAATATTTCCAATCTCCATAACATTATAACAAATTTTTTTCTTTTTTTAAATTAAAATTATTATATAATACACAAAAAAACATAAAAAAGGTAAAATTATGAGTAAAATAAGGGTCTATTCAAATAAAAATCTAAGAATTTCAAGTCTTCTTCGTATTGATGATGATGATTTTCACTATCTTAAAAACGTAATGCGCCTAAAAAAAGATGAACATTTCATTCTTTTCAATGAACGTGATGGTGAATTCGACTGTAATATCATAGAATTAAATAAAAAAGACTTGAAAATTCAAATAGAAACACAACTAAGAACTCCTGATACTAAAAAGCTTAACGATGTTGAACTTATTTTCACACCAATCCGCCATCAAAGACAGGATTTTTTGATTGAAAAAGCAACAGAACTTGGTATAAAAACTTTATCCCCAATTCTTACAAAAAACACATCCATAAAGGATATAAATACTGAACGTGCCATAACAATAGCAAAGGAAGCAACCGAACAATCCCGCCGTTTAAGCATTCCTCAAATAAATCCACTAATTCCATTTACTGAAAAAATCGCAAAATTCGATTTTCAAAACCGTATATTAATCTATCTTGATGAAAGACAAAACACAGATCAAAACACTGTTGAAATTTTAAATAAATACAAGAATAAACCTGTATCATTTCTTATCGGTCCAGAAGGTGGATTTGATGCATCCGAGTTTGAAATTCTTTCCAAAACAAATGCTGTTGGCATAACACTTGGGAAACTTATCTTACGTGCAGAAACTGCTGGAATTTCTATAATTTCACTTTATAATATAGGTATAAGATAGGAAAGGATAAAATTATGGCATCAATGACATTATCAGAAAAGAAAATAAAATTAAAGGAATTACAAAAACTACTTGCTCAATATGATGATGAATACTATCAAAATGATGCCCCATCCGTATCCGATGCTGAATACGACAAACTTAAAAACGAAGCATTAACTTTGGAAAAGGAACTTTCCCAAGATGACCTTTTTGCCGATTTAATAGTAAGCAAAAAAGTTGGAAGTAAGGCAAAGGCTGGCTTTAAAAAAATAACCCACCCTATTCCAATGCTTTCTCTTGAAAACCTTTATACAAACGATGATTTAAAAGAATTTTATACAAGAATTCGCCGTGATTTAGGTTTAATGTCTAATGATGTTGTAGAAATAGATGCCGAACCAAAAATCGATGGTTTAAGCTTTAATGCAAGATACGAAAACGGCGTTTTTATTTCCGGTGCAACACGTGGCGATGGTACAGTCGGCGAAGATATTACCGAAAACCTTAAAACCATAAAAACACTACCTTTGAAAATTGAAAACGCACCTGAAATTTTAGAAATTCGTGGTGAAGTTTATATGTCAAAGGAGGACTTTTTCAAACTTAACGAAACCCAAGAAAAAAATGGAGAAAAACTTTTTGCTAACCCACGAAATGCTGCTGCGGGCTCTCTCCGTCAACTTGACCCAAACGTTACAAAAAAAAGAAATCTCTCTTTAATAGTATACGCATGGGGTGAGGTAAAACCAAATGTTTTATGGTCAACCCAAACCGAATTTTATAAAAAAGCAAAGGAATGGGGGTTTCCAATACAACCATTTTTTGAAACCTGCACAACATACGAAGAGTTGCAAAGCTTCTATGACAAAGTTGGCACAAAACGTCACGCGATTCCATTTGATATCGATGGTATAGTTTATAAAGTAAACAGCCTTGAATTTCAAAAAAAACTTGGATTTATCGCTCGTGCACCAAAATGGGCAATCGCACACAAATTTCAACCTGAACAGGCCCTAACAGTAATAAACGGAATAACTTTACAGGTAGGCCGTACCGGTGTTGTAACACCTGTTGCTGAGCTTGACCCAATAAATGTTGGTGGAGTAATTGTATCCCGTGCCACACTTCATAATCGTGACTATATAAAGGAAAAAGATATCCGTGAAAAAGATACCGTAATAATCCAACGTGCCGGTGATGTTATTCCACAGGTTGTATCTGTCGTACTTTCAGAACGTCCTCAAAATACAATTCCATTCGAAATGCCAATGGAATGCCCAATTTGCAAAAGCCCACTTGAACAAAAAAAGGATGAAGTTGCCTTCCGTTGCACAAATCCACTTTGTCCTGCACAAATAAAGGAATACCTAAAATACTTTATTTCCCGTGAAGGATTCAACATTGACGGACTTGGCGATTCCGGTATCGAACTTTTCTTTGAAAAGGGATGGATAAAAACTCCAGTTGATATTTTTACCCTTATCCCAAACCATATTGATGATATAAAAAGACTTGAAGGTTTCGGTCCAAAATCAATACAAAACCTTATGGAAAGTATTGAAAAGTCAAAGCATATAAAACTTGATAAATTCATCTATTCCCTTGGAATTTTCGGTGTTGGTGAGGCAACTGCCATAATACTTGCAAACGAATTTAGTTCAATAGAAGGCCTTAAATCTGCAACTTTCGATGATCTAACCAAGATATATGGAATTGGTGATAAAATGGCAATGGATATAATAAATTATTTCCGTAACACTCAAAAAGTTGAGCTAATTAACCAACTTTTGAACTTTATTGAAATAGAAAATCCAGAAAAAATCGAAATAGATTCATCAAATCCACTTTTCGAAAAAACTGTTGTATTTACTGGAACTCTTATTCATTTCTCACGAAAAGATGCCGAAGATATCGCACGAAAATTCGGTGCACACCCATCTTCAAGCGTAAGTAAAAAAACAGATCTTGTCATTGCCGGTACAAACGCAGGTTCAAAACTTGAAAACGCAAAAAAATTCGGAATAAAAGTTATTTCCGAAGATGAATTTAAATCTTTGATTGAACAAAAATAATTATTGTTTTTAAAATATATATACTCTATAATACAATGGCACAAATAAAGGATTATGTATGTTTAAACTATTTTTAATTGTATTTTTATTCATAGGAAGCATTTCCGCACATGCCGAAAACATTGAACTTTTCGCAGATGATGGTCTTGAATGGAACCAAAAGGATCAAAAAATAATAATGCATAAAAATGCAACTGCAAAAACTCCATCTTATGAACTCAATGCCGATAATATTGAAGCTCTTTACAAGGGTAACAATAAAAAGATTTATAAAATTTATGCAAACGACAATGTAAAAATAAAATCCTCAACTGAAAATATCACTGCCGACAAAATGCTTTACGATATTGATGCGGAACGTGTTGATTTATTTTCAACCGGCAACCCTACCGTTATGACCGGTACCGACAGTAAGATTATCACAAAGGATAAAATCATTTATTACAAAAACAAAAACTATGCAACTGCTGATAATGCCGAAATAATTCATTCCGGACGTCATCTTTTCTCTGATTACATCCGTATAACTTTTGAAAACAAGAACGGTAAAAAACAAGTTAAATACATCCACGCCGACGGTAACATAAAACTTATCGACGGAGAGGAAGAACTTTATGGTGACCGTGCAGAATACAACCCTCAAAATGGCTTTGCTACAATCGATGGAAACGTTCGTTTCAAAAAGGGAACCGAAGCAAATCTTTCCGGTGGAAAAATTGTATACAATATGAATACCGGTATTGCAAAGGTATTACCAAAGGATAAAAACAGTAAGGTTAGCGGTGTATTTTCAACCCAAACTACATCAGATAAATAAAGGTTAAAAATGGAAAATCCAAAAGAAATAGTTGTTAAAAATATTGCAAAAACTTATGCAAAACGTCCTGTTTTAAAAAATGTTTCTATCAATATAAAACAAGGTGAAGCCGTTGGTCTTCTTGGTCCAAACGGTGCCGGAAAAACCACATGTTTTTATTGCATAACCGGCTTGATAACACCTGATTTTGGTTCAATAACCCTTGCTGGCGAAAACATTACAAAGCTTCCATTTTACCGCCGTGCACAAAAGGGTATCGGCTATCTTCCACAGGAAGCTTCTATTTTCCGTTCTCTTACAGTAGAGGAAAATATTATGGCTGTACTTGAAGTTGTTGAAAAATACAAGGATAACCGTATGCAAAAGCTAGAAGAATTACTTGCTGAATTTTCAATAACTCATCTTCGTGAAAGTCCATCAATCGCCCTTTCCGGTGGTGAAAGACGTCGTCTTGAAATTGCACGTGCATTGGCTGCAAACCCTGATTTCATCTTGCTTGATGAACCATTTGCCGGTGTTGATCCAATCGCCGTAAACGATATTCGTACACTTGTTTCTCATCTAAAAGATAAAGGCTACGGTGTTTTGATTACAGACCACAACGTTCGTGAAACATTGGAAATCACTGACCGCGCATACGTTCTTCACAACGGTGTTGTTTTGTGTGAAGGTACTCCAGAAGAAATCGTTGCAAACCCAGATGCAAGAAAAGTCTACCTTGGCGAAGATTTCAAGATGTAATTAAAATCTTTCTTCAACAAACTTTTTATATGAATTTGGATGCTCCTTTATCCCCTTTTCAAGCTTATATGTAAGCTTGTGAATAAAAGAATTTGAAATAATACTTTTAAATTTTTCCTTATCATACTCACTAAAGAAAATAGATAAAAGAGTGTGATTATTTGTCTGCATAACAACAGGCATATTTTCAAAATCCGCCTTTGCAAAAGGATTATTTCTAACCAAACATTGAAACATAATGTGTGCAAAGAAATAGTTGTAACATTTATTTTCATTCTTCCAAAAATTAAACATTGCATCACGCCATGCCCCGATTAAATAAGATTTTGGCCTTGAATAAATAAAGCAATTATTGATAAGTGTCCAATAAAACTTTCCATCAGAATAATACATAAAATTATCCAACTTTTCAATTTCATCCGGAAAAACATCTGTCATTAACATTGTCGCATCAATCCAATATCCACCATATTTATAAAGCAAACAAAGCC
Organism: uncultured Pseudomonadota bacterium; assembly: GCA_902785275.1. GTDB lineage: Bacteria > Pseudomonadota > Alphaproteobacteria > Rs-D84 > CACZYB01 > CACZYB01. The sequence goes on along the minus strand of CACZYB010000008.1, from coordinate 32,284 downwards.
TTAAAATATCAGCAAAATGAGCATGAGAAATAATCCCACATTCATACTTTTCCAAAATATAATCCGGCAAATCAACATAGTCCTTAAAGTTTTTCAAGGTAATCAAAACATACTTCTTACCCTTACAAAAATACTTCACACTTTGCATACATTTTTTAACCAAAACCGGTGCATTTTCCACACCCTGAAGCCAACATTGAAAAACATAATCAGAGGCAGGTCCAAGCTTTTCCCTCCTCTTTGGAGCAACAGGAACATAGCGTTTAAAATACAATCTTAAACGATACGCACTTTTATAATCAAAAAACTCCCTAACAAAACGACGTGGTTTTTCAACAGGAATCAAAATAGATAAAAGTTTAAAAATTTTACGAAGGACAAGCCCAATAGGACTCCTTAAAAACTTCATTAATTTAACTCCTCAAAAATCTTTTTCTTTAAATCATCAAGCCCAATTTGAGCTACCCCAGAAATAGCAACCACTTCTTTTTTCGATGCCTTTTTAAGAGCCTTAACCTTTTCCTTTACCTCATCTTCGGACAAAGAATCAATCTTGTTAAGCACAACAATCTCTGGCTTTGTTTCTAAAATTTCGCCATAGTTTTTAAGTTCTTTTTCAATAGCTTTATACGCCCCAACAACATCTTCTTGTGTTCCATCAATAAGGTGTAAAATAATCTTACATCTTTCGGCATGACCAAGGAATCTATCCCCCAAACCAACACCTTCACTTGCCCCTTCAATAAGTCCAGGCAAATCCGCAATCACATATTCCTTATCAAAAACATAAAACACACCAAGATTCGGATGAAGTGTTGTAAATGGATAGTTTGCAATCTTTGGTCTTGCCGCGGTCAAAACAGAAAGAAGCGTTGACTTTCCCGCATTAGGAAAACCAACCAAACCGATATCAGCAATAAGTTTAAGTCTTAACCAAACCGCCAACTGTTCACCAGGCTTACCTGGATCTGCACGTTCCGGAGCCTGATTAGTCGAGGATTTAAAATGCACATTTCCCCAACCACCACGGCCTCCTTTTGCAACCAAAACTTCTTCACCATCAATAACCATATCAGCAATAACAGTCTTCTTATCTTCAGCCAAAATTTCAGTACCAACAGGAACCTTAATTATCAAATCTTTACCACTTCGACCGGTACGTTCCGAACCTTCACCAGGACGCCCCTTCTCAGCCCTAAAGTGTTGTTGATATCTAAAATCAATAAGGGTATTAAGGTTACGAACAGCCTTAAAAATAATGTTTCCACCATTTCCACCATCACCACCATTTGGACCACCATATTCAATAAATTTTTCCCTACGGAAAGACATACAGCCATTTCCACCATCACCAGCCTCTAAATAAATCTTTGCCTGATCCAAAAATTTCATAATAAACCTCAATTTTTTTTATTTAACTTATATTAAATAATAAATGAAACCTCAAGAAAAGACAAGAAATATTTAAATAAAAAAATCCCCACGATTTCAAAAACCATGGGGAAAAAGAAAAGGAATTTTTTTAGTATTCATCAGAAATGAAATCATATCTTAATTTCAACATAACATATTTATGTTCAAATTTGTATGGTGTTTTATCATCTCTTTCATCAAAATCTGTCTTAAATTGACGGTATTCAATACCTGCAATAAGAGGAGATTCTTCAAATCTGTATTCAACACCAAGTATTAATTGCTTTGCAGCAACCATACCATCTGAACCACCAGAAAGGTTTGAAACTCCAGTAATTGTACCATTTTCATCAGCTTCTGGTACAGCGAAATCAAATTCTACCTTTGCCTTACCAATACCTAATCCGATATATGGATCAATTGGACCAAAACCTGGTATTTCAAAGTAAGCATTAGCCATAAGAGAATCAACAGACGCTGACATTTCTTGATAGAATGAAACATCAAAGTTATATTCTGATGCAGGCAATGATTTATTCAAATTAACACAAACACCATTCAAACAATTAGTATACCCTTCAGGATTAGACTCATCAACATCATTAGAGTATTTACCCATAAAATAGTTTCCTTCAGGATCAACTACAGTCCATCTGTATCCAGGAGATTTAAATTTTGTTTTTTGATATTCTAATTCAAATCTAAATGGGTTTTGAGAAATATCCCAACCAACAGCAAGAGCCATTGTCTCACCGCCATTAGTATTATAATCATATTTTTCATTAAGACCAGCACCCCAATCAGCAGCTTGATATCCAATTTTTTTAGAAGAATTATAATCTGCCAACTTATAACCATTTGGGAAACCAGGCAATTCTTTCAAAGATTCTTCATATCCTTCACTTTCAACAGTGCACATTGTTTGATTAGTTGGATCTGAACATTTTGATTTTGTTGTATATGACAAATCTGGATCTGACTTTCCATAACCAGCACTAAGATAAAGACCTGCAGCATTAGCACTAGACGCACCTAAAACCAAGGCTAGACCTAACAAAACTCTTTTCATAATAATTTCCTTTCCTAAGTTATATACCTATATCATATCACATTCTTTAGACATTAACAAGATTTTTTTATACAAATTTTATAAAATTTACATAAAAGAAAATAAGAATAGTATTTTCCTTCAAAATATGTTATTATATACAAAGTGTTACAAAAGGAAAAATATATAAATAATGAAAGATATTTTTGACAAAGCATCAATAAAAATACGAAAATCTAAATTATTAAAGATTTTCGTTCTTTCAGGAATTCTTTTATCACATAACAAATTTAACAACGACCTAATTGCCGAAGAGGCGCCCCTTGCATCTATTGAAACGACAATAAAAAATCCAGAAATAAATATTTCTTGCGATGAAAAAGATAAAGATACTGCAAAAATTCTTAAAAATCTTATCTATGACATAGAAGACGATAACGAAACCTCTCAATTCATTATCAAATCTTTAGAAAAAAATAATACTGTTTTGGAAATTGTTAATGAAAACAGTTCTTATAATGGAGCCTATGGTATAGGTAAAAATAAAATCGAAATTCCACGAAATATAATAAATAACACAACAAAGAGTAAAGAAAACCTTACAAAATTCAAACGTATGATTATCCACGAATCAACTCATATGTTACAGGATAAAAAAGGTATTTTTACTGATGCAAAGCAACTTTCCCCACTTGATTGCTCTATTATATACACCATTGCTGAAATTGACGCAATATGCAAATCATACATAGTAACCAGTGAAAATTCATGGAATACAAATTCCGCATTTGACTGCTTCAGTTGTATGATTTCGTGTCTTGATTCATATACAAAACAAGGTTTTTATATCGGAAAAATCAATAATCTCAAAAACTCCAATATTAAAATAGAAGATATAGTAAAAAAATTTAATAACGAAGGTTTTGATGACTATAATGATACAAATAAACTTATTTCAACCGTTAAGGATAAAATAAATTCCAACCTTATGAAAAAGTTGATTTCCGAAAATGAAGAGTATATAAAAAAAGCACAAGAACAAAAAATTATTGCCTTAACAAATTTTGAAAAAGAATAAATAACAGGAATTATTAACAAATGATATTAATTGTTGGACTTGGAAATATTGGTAACGAATACGAAAACACACGTCATAATGTTGGATTTATGACTGTTGAAAAAATACAGGAAGAACATAATTTTCCAGAATTCAAAGAAAAAAACAAATATTTCTTCACAAAACAAGATAATGTAATCCTTGCAAAGCCAACAACATATATGAATCTTTCCGGAGAGGCTGTACTTTCACTATCTTCTATGTATAAAATCAAACCCGAAGATGTAATCATAATCCATGATGATTTAGATTTGGAAACTGGAAGAATCAAAATAAAACAAGGTGGAAGCAACGGCGGCCACAATGGACTTAAAAGTATTGATAAAGCAATAGGACCAAATTACCACAGGATTCGCATTGGTATCGATCACCCTCGCAATCATACTCCTCAAATTGATGTGGTAAATTACGTCCTTGGAAAGTTCAATTCTGAAGAAAAAGAAAAAATTTCAAAGGCTATTGAAAAAATTTCCAAAAATTATGACAACATTATTTCAAAAAAATTTGATAAAATCCGCTCAAATTTATAATTTTTATTAAAAAACACTAGACTTATTTTCACCTCTATGTTAAAATAATGCTGTATTTCTTATGGAGAGGGAAGAGAGAAGTGGTAAAAACAAGAAATTATCTTTTATTGATAACTAGCTTTTTGCTATGTGGTAAAGCATACTCTCAAACATCCAACATGGCACTTCCTCAACAGGTTGGTGTGTATTCTGCAAATTCGAACAATCCTTCTCAAATGCGCTTACCTCCTCACGTTGGGGCATATCAAAATAATAATGTTCGAAGCTATGCTACCCCATACACTGTAACCCCTCATTTAAAAACAAAAACAGTTGTCGATTACTCAAAAAATCCAACTATTAATCAAAGACTTTACGAAAACGTAAATGGTTATCAAACACCGACAAAATACGTATTACAAAGCCCAGCTGTGCTAACACAAATACGTGCACAGGAACAACTTAATGATAAAAAGCTTTCAGAAGAATTTGGTACAGAATATTATTTGTTACTAAGTTACGGTTCCGGAAAGTTTGATGGAACTGGACTTACAAATGATAAGGTAATTCCTCCTATGAATAATATATCCACTGGACTTGGAAAGCCAAAGATGTTCAACCTCGGCTTTGGTGTTATGCAAAATCGTGATATAAGAATTGATGTTTCTTACACAAACATTTCCGGTCTTAAATACGATTCTACCGCATATACCGAAGAACAATGGTGCGGTCCATCCGAATATGGTGATGATGGTGATTTCTTATTTGATTGTGCTGATGAATCTGATGTTACCGGCGGTTCAATAAAGTCAAACGCTTTGATGTTAAATATACAGTTTCCTGTAACAGAAATGTTCGGTGACTTGTTTGATACATCATTTGTAACACCATACATCGGTGCCGGTATCGGTATGTCATTTAACACTGTCGGTGATTACACTGTAACTGATGAATACGGAAATGCAGAAATTCCAGCTACCGCTGATGGTCTTGCATACGATGAAACAACAGGTGATAATCTTGCTGGTTACTACCAATACGACGGAACAATAACTCACTTCGGTGCAATGACAAACAATATTGCATGGTCGATAGAAGCTGGCTTAACATTCAACCTTGATAAAAAGACTATGCTTGATGTCTACTATAAAAAAGCAAATTATGGTTCCATAAAGTCAAAGGATGTTGTATACTATGAATACGAAGCTGTTGACATTGTTGATCCAACCGATGATGCAACTACAGTAGATACAGACGAAGGCCAAATTACTGACTATTGTACTGCACAGGCAATAAAAGAAGGCTTTGCATGGAACGAAGATACTGATTGGTGTGAAAGCGAATCTTACACACAAAATGGGTACACAACTTCTGCAACAGAAAAAGGTAAAATTGAAACAACAGAGATAGGAGTAAAACTTAGATTAATATTCTAAGCATAAAAAATGAAAAAAAGTTTTAAAAACATATCCTTATCTATCGCTACAATTTTCGGATTGTATACATCTCCTGTATCTGCTCAAAGGGTAAATCCTGTTGGTATGCGTTACGTTGGTTCACAACAATATATGGGACAAAACACACAAATCGTAAACCCAAATCAACAACGCACACTTTACGTTGCACCACAAATAAATTCTGTATACGCAAAACCAATGAACAGGGTAAGTGAGATTCCTCTATATGGTAAAAACAAAAGCACATACTTCTATGGTCAAAAGAAAAAGGATGATGGTCTTTTCTCTGATAACGGACTTTATATGTTTGCAGCATACTCAACTGGTAAAACAACAGGTGGTATAAACCTTGAACACGGCGAAGTAAACAGTGGTGAGGCCGATGCAAACGACAGTATGGGAACCGCAAGTGGCTTAACACTTGGTGTTGGTCGTGTTATGTCAAATACATTAAGTGTTGAATTTATGTACTCCAAATATAACAAAATGAAATTCGGCGATTGGGTAAAGTTCAACAGTACCGAAGAACAAGAAAAACTTGATGAAAACGGTGATCCTATTGAAGACGATAAAGGAAACATAGAAACCGAAGAAACTAGCGTTATTGATGATAGCACATACGAAGTTACCGAAGGTGGTCAAATCGATTCCAACTTCATTGGTCTTGGTTTCAAATACAACCTTGAAAACTTATTCGGTACAATACTTGGCAGATTAAAACCATACATTGGTTTCCAAATCGGTATCGCTCAAAACACAATAAAGGATTATATCGTAAACGATGATGAAGGTTATACCGACGGTGATGAAATTCCAGAGGCTGATGATGATGAAGCTCTTGGCGAACTTAAACCATTAGATATTTACACTGCTGAAGAATACTCTAACGGAGAATTAAACTTTATCGGTGCAACAACCCGTTCATTTGCCGTAGGTGCAGAACTTGGCTTCTCTATTGAATTAGAGGGCAACCTTTCAATCGATATCTTCTATAAAATAAATAATTATGGAAAGGTAAAAACTTCAGGTACAGTACTTTCAACATACGATGTTGATACAACAGAATTCTATATTGTTGATAACGAAGAAGTTTTAGATACAAATACAGATCCTGGTGAAAACCCATGTGGTGATGGTTTCAATGGTACATACGATCCTGATGCTGCATACACACTTTGTACCTCTGATGCAGAAACTGAGGAAGGTATTCAAACCTTGACCGAACGTCGTGTTTCATCCGGCGATATGAATTTCAGACAATACGGTATCAAACTTAAATATATGTTCTAAGGAAAAATTCTTTATTAAACTTTCTTTCCTATTATACTTAGGTTTAACTTTGAAATATATATTTTTCCATAATCTGAGTAGCAAAACACTATGGATAAGATAATAAGGATTCAATATTTTACCTAAATTTCAGTATCAAACACAGGATAACAAAAAACTACTTGTTTTTAATACATAATAAAAAAAATACCCGCAGATAACTACAGGTATTATTATTTAATAATATAAAATTTTTACTTTGCCAATTTCAATTTTATAACCTTATCTTCAATCTTTTCGGTCAAAACTTTAACTGGATTTTTTCCTTCATCAGATGCTGTTTTTAAAATAGGAGCATATTCGTTTTTATAACTCATAACCATAGATACTCCCTCAATAATAACATCAATAACCTTGTATTTATCTCCATCTTTTACGATTCGCCAATCAACACTGTAATCCTTGTCACCACTTGTCATTGCACGAACCTTACTTGCAACAAAATATTGACCTTCTTTCTTACCCTTTTGAACATCAATCACATCAATCTTTGAATCTGTATATGATTCGAACTTTTTTACATAACTGTAAACATTAAGTTCGGAAAATTGTTTTGAAAAATCTTGAATTTCGGCATCACTTGCCCCACGTCCATAAACCCCAAGAACAAATTTAGAGATATAAGGAAAATCAAAATTATCATTCAAAACTTTTCTGAATGGAACAACACGTTCATTTGACGCAACCCCAGTTTTAAAAATACTTACAATCGCATCATCGATAAGCTTTTGTGTATAAACCTTTACATCATCAGTTTCCGATGCAAAAGCAGACATAGAAAGCCCCAAAAATACAAATAAAAATGATAAAAATTTTTTCATAGTAACCTCCTTTTTTATCTATAACCATTATAACCAAATTAAATTATAAAATGCATCATAAATTTTTTCATTATGAATATTTTGTAAAATATTAGCCAAACAAGATTTCAACACCAAAGTCTTTGCACTTTTTTCATCAAGTCCCCTGCTCTGTAAAAAGAATAAATCCTTTGGATTAACGCCACTTACAACCGCACCATGATATGCCTTCACCTTTTCGGACGCAATATTTTGCAATGGTTTAATTCGCCCCCTTGCATTAACAGAATTAAGCAAGATTCGAGAAATCTGATTCGTATTCACATCAAAAATATTTTTCGCACATTCAACCGAAGTTTTAAACCTAATATCCGCCTCGTCTTCGGCAACAGCAAACAACGAAACATCACTTTCACCCTGACTTTTTAAATGCCTAATCACTGCACTTACATCGACAATATTTTTATCACTTGAATCCACAGAAACGGATGAATTAAGCTTTCCCCCTTCATTAACAGAAAAATCATAAACCTTATTCAAAATCCCCGAATTCTTAACAAATGAAATTTGATTAAATACAGAGTAATCAGCAAATTCAAAAAAGTCATTTTCCGTCATCAAAGAATCTTTCGAAACATTATAATATGAATAATGATTAACAACAGAATTTTTTCCAACACTAAATTGCACCACTTTGTTTTCGAAATACTTTTCTTCAAAAGAAAGATTCGATTCGATAATATCCACAGAAGCATCAGCACCAACATTCACGAAAACACGAGGATTTAAAAATAACTTTTCATCATCACAACACACAATAGATATAACATGTATTGGTTTCAAAAGCTTTGTTCCATCTTCTACTTCGATAACAACACCATTCGAAAGATAAGCAGAATTAAGTGCAACCAAAGGATTATTATCACACTTTAATTTACCATTCAAAAAATTTTCATCATCGGATAACGAAAGGCCCAACCCATCAGAAAATACAGAAAATGGAAGATCATCTTCGTACGAAAGTTCCGGACAGTACCTTCCATTCAAAAGGACTATTGTATACGCCTCTATATCAAGCATTTTATATTTCAAAAGCATATCCAACGAAGGACAAAGTTCAACAGCAATAGATTCAAAATTTCCACCAGAAATAAAATTTCTAACGGTACTATCTATGGAACCATATTCCTTTAAATAAGTTTCAAATCCAGCCCTTCTAAACTTCAAAAACCACTCTGGCATATTTGGTTTTGCAGTCAAACTATACCCTTGTGCAAAAGGGATACGTTCTTTTTCTTCAATCATGGAAAAATTACTTTTCATCATCGCCAAATCCATTTTTCAAAATTTTTTGAGCCAATGTAACATCACCACTTTCAACAATTTTTCCATCCTGCATAATATGCACAAAATTTGGTTTGGATAAAGATATAAGTTTTTCATAGTGAGAAACAATTAAAAACGAAGTTCCAAATGGTTTAAGATAATCAATTGCCTTTGCAATAATATTAACCGCATCAACATCAACACCACTATCTGGTTCATCAAGCAAAGCTAACTTTGGTTTTAAAAATAGCATTTCAAGCATACTTATTTTCTTTTTTTCGCCACCACTAAACCCCAAATTAACCTGACGTTTCAACCAATCATTTGGTATTTCCAAAAGGTTACAATATTCCTGTGCCAATTTAAAATATTCAGGTGCAGTCAAAACCTGTTCGCCACGTGCTTTTCTTACACTATTAACCGAGTTTTTAAGAAGCATAGAAATAGAAAGCCCCGAAATTGCCGGTGCATTTTGAAAGCTTAAAAATATACCTGCCCTTGCAACATCACAAACAGATTTTTCAGCAATACTTTCCCCACAAAAGCAAATATCACCACCATCAATTTTATACTTTGGATTTTTTACAATAGTACTTAAAAGAGAGCTTTTACCACTTCCATTTTTTCCCATAAGGATATGTGTTTCCGAAGGGCCAACCGACAAATTTACACCATTTAAAATTTGCTTTTCATCAACACTAACTTTCAAATTTTTTATTTCTAACATTTTAACCCTCTATACTAATATTAATTAATTCTTTTGCCTCAACCGCAAATTCCGCAGGCAACTTTTTTATAATATCTGAACAAAAACCATTAACAATAAGCCCCAAAGCTTTATCTTCATCAATACCTCTTTGCATCATAAAGAAAAGTTGTTCCTCACTAACCGATGAAACCGAAGCCTCATGCTCAACCACAGACGACATATTCGCGTTAATAATGTCAGGCAAAGCCAAAGCCTTTGAATTATCACCGACAACCAAAGTATCACACTTTGTAAAATTTCTTGCATTTTCCGCAGCAGGTGCAAACTTCACCATACCCCTATATCCATTAACAGATTTTCCCAGAGCAATACCCTTTGTTATAATAGTACTTGTTGTATCACGACCAATATGAATCATCTTCGTTCCGGTATCTGCAGTCTGCATATTGTTTGTAAGTGCAACCGAAAAAAATTCGCCTTTACTTCTATCACCTTTTAAAATACAGGATGGATATTTCCATGTTTTAACAGAACCAACTTCTAACTGGGTCCAAGAAATTGTTGCATCATCGAAACAAACACCTCGCTTTGTAACAAAATTTAAAATTCCACCCTTACCATTTTCATCGCCAGCATACCAGTTCTGTACAGTAGAATACTTAATCTTTGCCCCCTTGCATGCGACAAGCTCCACAACTCCAGAATGAAGTTGATTTTCATCACGAATAGGTGCCGAACATCCCTCTAAATAAGAAACTTCACTTCCTTCATCCGCAACAATCAAAGTACGTTCAAATTGCCCCAATTTTTCAGTTTGAAGCCTGAAATAAGAGCTAAGTTCAATAGGACATTTTACCTTTGGTGGAATATAAACAAATGTTCCATCAGAAAACACCGCTGCATTAAGACATGCGAAAAAGTTATCTTCCGGTGGCACAACATGTGCCAAAAACTTCTTTACCAAATCTGGATATTTCTGAAGAGCAACCGAAATAGGACAAAATATAATTCCCATATCCAAAAGCTTTTTACCATAGGTTGTTCTAACAGAAACACTATCAACTACCGCATCAACTGCCTGCCCCTTCAAAATCTGTTGTTCCTTTAATGGGACACCAAGCCTCTCATAAGTAGCATCAATTTTATCATCAACAATTTTTCCAGATTTTGGCTTCGCAAAAAAGTAAATATCATCATAATTTATTGGATTATAATCAAAAACCGCCCAATGAGGCTCCTTCATTTTCAACCATTTATGATAAGCATCCAACCTAAAATTCAAAATATCCTCGGATTCGCCATTTTTCTTACTGATATACCGAATGACATCCTCAGAAACACCTTTTTTTTCAATAACATCCAAAGGGATTTCAGGGTCAAATCCAGCCTTATATTCGATTCCATTATCGGCAATATTTTTTATTTTATCTTCACTAGTCATTTCAAAGCTAATCTCTATATTGTCTATAAGATGCAAGAGTAATACAAAGTAAAGATAATTTCAACTTAAAAAAGTTATTTATCCCCTGAAAAAATATCTAATTTATCCACACTTATCGAAGATTCGCTAATTGAATCAAAAACATTTGCATGACGACCAGATTCATCTTTTAAATTAAGTGCGTTAAGAAGAACATTTCTAACTTTTCCAAGCTCACCTTCCTCTATTATAGAAGAAACAAAACCGTCCAAGTCATATTTTCCAACAACTCTTAACAATTTATCGTATTTATCTGAAAATATTGAAATAATTCCAGCCAAAGACTCATCCCTTTTAAGAAGACGACGCAAACTTTCATCAAAATGAGGTGTAGATTCTCTTTTATCTAAAATTATTCGGCAAACAGCATAAAGTCTGCTATCCCCAGTCTTAGAAAGAGCATCATAAACAACAACATCCGATGCGATTCCCGCCTTTGTAATAATATTCGCAATAAACTGACTCATATCATTCAAAATAACAGGGAAATTAATAAAAAATTGATTTGAAAAACCTAATTTTCTTACTTCAATCAATGACTTACCAACAGTCTGTATACCAGACATTTCTGATCTTGAAATCTGTAAAAGACTGGCAATAATCTGTTTTGTCTGGTTCATAGAAACCACAACATAAATAACCAAAGCAATCATAAGTAATATTAAGATAGGAAGTCCTACTGCAAACAACACATACGACATATCACTCGGTAAAACTTCTGCGACTCCCCCAAAACCGTAGCTTGAAAGAAAATAATGACTACCCCAAAAACCCCAAAACACACATAAAAAGCAAATCACTCCCATTACAGAATATAGCACAGACATCGCAGTTTTCTCCCATATTTTATTAATTTTCAAAACTATTATATCACAAAAAAATCTTAAATTGTAGATTTTTCTGTATTTTTCCTTAGTCAAGAATTTTATTTATAAAAAACTACAAAATATAGTTTGCTTTTACCATTTAAATACTATATATTGTAGACATAAGGAGAAAGGTTAAAAAAACAAACACTTAGTAAGGAGTTTATGGATTCTTTCTTACAAAGGACACAAATAAAAAAAGGAGGAGAAAGTGGCTATCGACAATTCAAAAGATACAAACATCGTATCAATGAACCCAGTAAGCAAACTTAATATAACAAAAATAGTAAAAAGAGATGGTGAAGTCGTTGACTTCGATATTGAAAAGATATCAAACGCCATAAAACTTGCTGGAGAAGCTACAACTCCATTTTCAGAAGAAGAACTTTTAAGATTAACCAACACAGTCGCAAAATTTTTAAATCATAAATACAGTGGTAATGAAACCGTATTCATCGAAAAAATCCAAGATGTTATCGAACAAGCTTTAATCGATTCAAACTACTATGAAACAGCAAAGGCATACATTTTATATCGTGAAAAACGTGCACAAAACCGTGATGCTGGAAAAATCAAAATCGATGTTGAAAAATCAATCACAGAATACCTTGATCAACTTGACTGGCGTGTAAACGAGAATGCAAACCAAGGTTACTCTTTGGGTGGTATGATTCTTAATATATCTGGTAAAGTTGTTGCAAACTATTGGCTTTCATACATATATCCAAAAGAAATTGGTGAAGCACACAGAAACGGTGATTTTCACATTCATGATTTAAGTATGCTTTCAGGATACTGTGCAGGTTGGTCACTTCGTGCATTATTAGAAGAAGGTTTCAACGGCGTTCCTGGTCATATTGAATCTATCGCACCAAGACACTTGTCTTCTGCAGTTGGTCAAATGGTAAACTTTATGGGTACCCTTCAAAACGAATGGGCTGGCGCACAGGCTTTCTCATCTGTTGATACATACCTTGCTCCATTCGTAAGACTTGATAACCTTGATTATGAACAGGTAAAACAAAAAATTCAGGAACTTATCTATAACCTTAACGTTCCAAGCCGTTGGGGTACACAAACTCCATTCACAAACTTCACATTCGATTGGGTATGTCCAAAGGATTTGGCGCCACAACATCCAAAAATCGGTGGTAAAGAAGTTGACTTCACATACGGCGATTTACAAAAAGAAATGGATATGATTAACAAAGCATACATCGAAGTAATGACAGATGGTGATGCAAAGGGTCGTCCATTCACATTCCCAATTCCAACATACAACATTACAAATGATTTCATCTGGGAAGGTGAAAATGCAGATCTTCTTTTTGAAATGACTGCAAAATATGGTCTTCCATACTTCCAAAACTTTATGAATTCAGATTTGAAACCAACTGATGTTCGTTCAATGTGTTGCCGTCTTCGTCTTGATGTACGTGAACTTTTGAAACGAGGAAACGGACTTTTCGGTTCTGCGGAACAAACTGGTTCTATCGGCGTTGTAACAATCAACTGTGCAAGACTTGGTTATAATTATAAGGGTAATATGGAAGGTTTGTATTACAGACTTGATCACCTTATGGAACTTGCAAAAACAAGTCTTGAAATCAAAAGAAAAACAATTCAAAAACTTATGGATGGTGGTTTATTCCCATACACAAAAAGATGGCTCGGTTCACTTCGTAACCACTTTGCGACAATCGGTGTAAACGGTGTAAACGAAATGATTCGTAACTTCTCAAATGACGAATTTGATATAACCGATCCACGTGGACACAAAATTGCATCTGATCTTCTTGAACACATAAGAAATAAAATGGTTGAATTCCAAGAAGAAACAGGAAATCTTTATAACCTAGAAGCAACACCTGCCGAAGGTACAACATACAGATTTGCAAAGGAAGATGCAAAACACTTTGCAGGCATCATTCAAGCAGGAACAAAGGATGCTCCTTACTATACTAACTCGACTCAAATTCCAGTTAGCTATACTGATGATCCATTCGAAGTTCTTGATATGCAGGATGATTTGCAAACAAAATACACCGGTGGTACAGTTCTTCACTTATACATGGCAGAAAGAATCTCTGACATCAATAACTGTAAGAACATAATCAAACGTGTATTTGAAAACTATCGCGTTCCATATATAACAATAACTCCAACATTCTCAATCTGTCCAAAACACGGATACATTGCGGGTGAACACGAATATTGTCCAATATGCGACGAGGAGATAATATCAAAATCTGAAAAAAAGTTTTAGTTTTTGATTGAAAAAAAACACAAAAAAGGGTAAAATAAAAAACAAGGGAGGAAATAAAAATGAAAACATTCGAAACAATAGATAATTCACTAAGAACTAAATGTGAAGTTTGGACACGTGCTATGGGTTACTGTCGTCCTGTATCAAATTTCAACAAAGGTAAAAAATCCGAATTCTATGAAAGAAAGTATTTCACAGAAGAAAAAGCTATTTCCTCTATGCAATCCCTTTCATGTTGTTGTGAAACAAAGGTTGCATAACCAAGTTTTGAAAAATAAAAAGTTTCGAAACGCTACGATTCTTTTTCGTGGCGTTTTATTTTTTTATAAATCCAAAATATATAAATCAAACCATAAAAATTAATAAAAAAAATCCCACAAAAATAATATGCGGGAATTTTTAATTTTTATTTTTATATCTTTTATTCCTTAAACCCTTGTGCAACAACATATGTTTCTGCACTTTCCTTTCTTGAGGATTCTGGTTTAAAATGTTTTACAGAAGTAAATTTTTTCTTCATTTCCAAAAGCAAAGACGATTCTGTACCACCCTGTCTAACCTTTGCAACAAAAGCACCACCTTCACGCAAAACCTCCACTGCAAAATAAAACCCCTGCTCCACCAATGCCATAATTTGCAAATGATCAAGTGTAGCATTTCCCGTAGTATTCGGTGCGATATCAGAAATCACAACATCAGCCTTTCCATTTAACGCCGACATCAAAAACTCCTTTGCTTCATCCTTATTAAAATCTATTTGTTTAAAATGAACACCATCAATAGGTTTCATATCCAAAATATCAATAGCAACGACATTACCCTTACCAACACGCTTTACAGCAACATCACTCCATCCACCAGGAGCCGAACCAATATCCACAACCTTCTTTCCCATTTTAAAAATATGGAATTTATCATCAATTTCCATAATCTTAAATGTCGCACGGGAACGATACCCCATCTCGTGTGCCTTCTTAACAAAAGGGTCATTAAGCTGGCGTTGAAGCCAACGAGTAGAAGATTTTTTTCTATACTTTGCAGTTTTAACTTTAACTTTTATTCTGTTTGCTGTTGAAACCATAATATCACCTTTAAAAAAATGTGGACAATCTATAAGCCGGATTCTGTAATAGAGAACTATTCATCTTGAATATACATTACTGCATATTTCCTTGCAACTTACCCGAAGGCTCCCAAGAGTAATCAACACCTTCTTATTTAGTCTTGCACCAGATAGAGATTGCCGCGTTTCACTCCCAACTAAATGGGCTCGTCTCTGTGGCTCTTATCCTCGGATTGCTCCGGATGGGCATTACCCACTATCTTTCCCTTGAGGTGTCCGGACTTTCCTCTATATAGCAAGCTATACAGCAGTTCCCCGACTGTCCACAAACCAAATGATATATTTTTTTAGTTTAAAAATCAACAATAATATGCTACACTTAAACCATGAGAAAATTTGGATTAGTTTTATTATTTTGCATTTTTTCAAACGAAATATTTGCTTCTCCGGCACGTTTCGGTGGTTTTTCATATAAAAAAGATGAATTTGGTCGTGTCGAATTGGATGAAAATACCCAAGCTTTTAACGAAGGTCCAGCTCAACTTGATGAAGACCCTGAACCTCCATACTATCTAGAGGAAAGTGAACTTCCCGTTCAATCCCAGGAAAAATACAAATTAATTTATTCCATAGAGGATGTGTATTCAGAATTAGAAGCCAACGAAAAACAACCATCCATAAATTACACACCGGAAAAGGAAAAATATAAAACCCCACCAATCTATTCTGAAAAATCACTCCGTGAAAATAAAAACGGAGTATCAAATAATGATGACTCCGATGATGAAGCTGAAAGCGAAGAAGACTAACCAAATACTAATAATTTGGAATTTCACAATCGCCCCACAACTCTTCTAAATAAGTTTTTCCATTAATATTTCTACATTCAACATCTGGGAATGATTGCAAAATTCGTGTCAATGCTTCGGTCTGAACATCGGTTGACATAGACTTACAATCTTTATGAACCTTACTTTGAACAAATGGATACTTATAAATAATTCTTTTAATTCCAACCTGAAGAATATGTTTCAAACAATTTTCACAAGGAGCATACAAAGTATACAAAATACAATTATCCAAATCACGCTTTGCAAAAAGTATTGCATTCATTTCTGCATGAAGAACAAGATGATATTTCATTGGACGTTCCTGTGTCATCTTTTGTTCATTACAACCACTGATAAATCCATTATAGCCAAACGAAACCGGTCTGTAATCTTTATCCACAATAACAGTTCCTGTCTTAGTTGAAGGATCCTTTGATTTCAAAGCAACCTGCTCTGCTATCCCAAGAAAATATTCATCCCATTGCATTTTAAACTCCTTTCTTTTTAATCAAATCTGTGTTATTATAAAAAAATAAAGGGGAATATACAAGAAAAAATGCACATAACAAAAATAAAAGAATTATGGCTTGATTTTTTAAGATCCGAACGTCGTGTATCCATAAATACCCTTGAAAATTACAACAGGGATATTTCCTTTTTTATCGATTTTCTTACAAAAACCAAAGAGTTAAAAAAAATTGATGCAAAATTTTTAAATGATATATCCATATCCACATTCCGAAGTTTTTTGGCACACCTTACCCGCCAAAATAAAAGCAACGTTTCAATCGCAAGAAATGTTTCCAGCCTTAAAAATTTTTTCAAATTTATGCAACAAAATGAAATTGCAAATAACCAAGCAATCCAAATTTTACATTCCCCAAAAATTCCAAAAAAATTATCAAAATCCATTGCTACTGTGGATGTAATAAAACTACTCGAAAGCTTTAATGATTTGATAAAGGAAAAATGGATTGCCAAACGCGACATCGCCCTTTTCACACTAATCTATGGTTGTGGACTTCGAATATCCGAAGCATTAAACCTTAACATATCAGATATATCAAACAACGATGTCTTACGCATCACCGGTAAGGGTAACAAAGAAAGACTTATCCCAATACTTGATATAATAAAGGAAAAAGTTTTCGATTACTTAAAAATCGCACCATTCGATTTCAAACCAAACACTCCTGTTTTTCGTGGAGTAAAGGGTGCAAGACTCACTCCTCGTGTTGCAGAAAGAGATATTGCAATGGCTCGTGATTATCTGGGACTTCCACAAACAACCACCCCCCACAGTCTTCGCCACAGCTTTGCAACACACCTTCTTGCAAATGGTACAGATTTAAGAACTATACAGGAATTATTAGGACACAGCTCCCTTTCCACAACTCAACTTTATACCAAAGTCGATATGGGTAAAATCATAGAAAATTATAACTCGGCCCACCCTCACGCAAAATAAAAGGCCTTTTTAAAAGGCCCTTATTTTTATTCAACGGTAACAGATTTTGCCAAATTTCTTGGCTGATCAACATCTTTACCTAAAAAGTTACTTATGTAATAAGCCAAAAGCTGGAATGGTATCACCGCCAAAATCGGAGACAATACATTTGATACCTCTGGAATTCTTATAATTACATCAAAAAGATTATTAAGCTTTTCATCATTTGATGATGTAACGGTAATAAGCTTCGCATTTCTTGCCTTTGCTTCCTCACAGTTAGAAATTGTCTTATCATACGATATATGACCAGGAATAAGCACAGATACAACCGGCATATTTTCATCAAGAAGAGCAATAGGTCCATGCTTTAACTCCCCAGCGGGATAAGCATTTGCATTTATATAACTTATTTCTTTAAGCTTCAAAGCACCTTCCATCGCAGTAGAAAGATTTACACCACGACCAATATAAACAACATTTTTAAATCCAGAAAGTTTTTCCGCCTTCTTTTCAATATCACCCTCTGTTGTTAAAACTTCTTCCATTTTTGTTGGTATAGATAAAAGCTCTCTTTTAATTTCTAAAAAGTTTGATACATCTACCCCCTTTACTTCAGCAAGATAAATTGCAAATAAGTAAAGTGTCAAAAGTTGTGCAGTATAAGATTTTGTTGCAGCAACACTAACCTCAATTCCCGCATTCACATTCAAAACACTATCGGCATAACGGGTAATATTTGAATCTGGTCTATTTGTAATAACCAAAATATATGCACCCTTTTCTTTTGCCTGTTTTACCGCAGTAATAGTATCCGCAGTCTCTCCACTTTGAGAAATAGCAATAACTAAACTATTTTTATCAGTAGTATTTTTACGATATATATATTCACTAGCAGATTCTACTTCGGCACTTACACCAGCAAAATCTTCTATCAAATACTTTCCAATCTGCCCTGCATGCAAAGAAGTACCACACGCAATAATCTGAATTTTTGAAATATTTTGTAAAACATCCTTTGACATTTTTATTTCAGGAAGCTCTATTGGACTGTTTATATCAACAATTCTTCCGTTCAAAAGGTTTCTTACAATACTTGGTTGTTCATGTATTTCCTTAAGCATATAGTGTTTATAGCCCATCTTTGAAATAGCATCTGTTTCTATTGCAATTTTCACAATTTTCAAAGGAACACTTTCACCACTAAACTTTTCTATTGAAACACTATCCTTCTTCACAACTGCAACTTCCTCATCATTAAGGTATATAATATTCGAAGTCAAAGAAATAATCGCAGGAATATCACTTGCAATAACATTCTCACCTTCACCAATACCAATGATAAGTGGCGCATTCTTTCTTGCACAAACAATATGTTCCGGTTCATTTATACTCATAATACAAAGAGCATAAGCTCCCCTTAATTGAACCAAAGCTTTTTTAACAGCATCTTTTAAATTACCTATTGTTTTATATTCTTCTGAAACAAGATGAGCTACCACTTCGGTATCTGTTTCTGATTTAAAAACACATCCCTTCTTAGTAAGTTCTTCACGAAGTTCCTTAAAATTTTCGATAATACCATTATGAACCACAACTATATCCGAAGAAGTTGAAGTATGAGGATGAGCATTAACTTCGTTTGCCTTTCCATGAGTAGCCCATCTTATATGACCAATACCCATTGATGGATTTTTTATTTCTGATTTAACAGTTTCCAGCTTTGCCTTCAAATTTTCCAATTTGCCAACAGCTTTATAAATCTTTATTTTATTTTCATCAAACAAAGCAACCCCAGCGGAATCATATCCACGATATTTAAGGGTATTAAGTCCATTTGTAAGTATATCAACGACATCAGAGTTTCCAATATAACCTACTATTCCACACATAAAAATTTCCTTTCATTTTATTTAAAACATAAAGTTAATTTTACCCTACAACTAAAGGCTATGCAAAACAATTTTATGAAATATTTGGAAATAATTCTTATATCTTAAGCATATATTAACAATCTTGCTCTTTATACTCACTTACCTTGTCTGAATAAGTCGATTGCACAGTTAAAATATGTCCATCATCATAATTTTCAGAAACAATAAATGATTTATTAAGCAAAACTTTACCATGTCCATCCGGTAAATCCAATATAAGCTTTGGAATTAAATGTCCACCCAAATGTCCCCAAAGACTTGCCACTAATTCCCTTGCCCTATCAATAGAAACTCTAAAATACGATATCCCCCTTGCCTTATCCAAATAATGAAGATAATGAGGAAGCACACCAGCCCTAACCAAAGCCCAGCTAAGATTAACTAAATCCTCTGTCGTATCATTAACTCCTTTTAATAATGGGGTTTGATTAACTTTTAGAAAGCAAAGTTTACCAAGTTTATCACAAAGCTTTTCTGTAACTTCCTTTTCATGAACAATATGTGTAACCAAAACCACAGGAAGCTTTTTATTTATACTATTTAAAAATTCAACCAAATCATCCGTAATAATATCAGGATTATATACAAAAGCACGCGAATGAATTCTTATTCCTTTTATATGCGGACATTCCGAAACAATAAATTCAAACACTTGTTTGAATTTTACCCTTGGCATACAAAGAGGATCCCCACCCGAAAGAATAACCTCAGAAATAGTCTTTGTATTTTTTATATATTGAAGAGATTTTTCAAACTCCACATCATCAAAAATATCCCTTTTGCCAAAGACCTTACACTTTCTGAAACAATAACGACACCTACTTTCACACTTATTTGTAGAAAGAAGTAAAACCCTATCAGGATAACGATGGATAAGCATCTTTGTCTTCATAGTATTAAATTCTGCACTATCATCTCCAATAGGGTCCTGTAACTCATCGGCCTTATCATCTAACTCTAAAATCGAAGGGACAACCAATTTATAAAGTGGATCGTCTGGATTTTTCCAATCAATAAGAGAAGCATAATAATCTGTAATCAATACACCATATTTTTCAATCACTTGTTTGATTTTTGGATCTATATCAGGTTTAAACTTTTTCAAATCATCAAAATTTCTAATCATAACCGGCTCCGTTTTTTATGGATTATATGCCTTTATATAAAATTTACAAATAAAAAACCACCTAATATAAAAAAAGGTGGTTCAAGAGATATATTATTAATATTATTCTTCATCTGGACGTTTAGGAGGATTTCCTGATGGTTTATGTTCTTTCATAAATGTATCAAATTCAGCTTCTGTAACACAACCATCGCCATCAGCATCTGCCTTTGTAGACATATCAGCCATAGGTCCCTTTACATTCTTCACAGAAAGACAACCATTTTCAAATGTAGGTTTCATTGGTCCTTTGCCACCTTTCTTTTCAAAAGCTGGTTTTTCAAATGTTCCTTTTGCCTTTTCAGCCGAAGCAGAAACAAACAAATTATCAAATCTAATTCTTTCAACAATCTTCTTTGCTTCCCTAAGCTTTGGTAAATCAGCCTTATAACGCAAATAAACCTTTGGATGAGTTTTTTGTAATTTTTTCAATGCATCATCCTATGACTCGGATAAAATATCCCTCGCTATATCAACATGTTTTTTCGGAAGTATGTTTGAGTAAGGAAAATTTACAATAGAATCAAAAGTAAAATCACAAGTCTTATCTCTTGTATGCTCACATATATACTTTATAAAGAAACGCTCAATCAATTAATACCTCGTAACAACATTTATAACAGAGGAATTATCCACCTCAATCGCCCCACCACATTTTGGGCACTTAAGTTTTGATGTCTGTTTTGATGTACCGGTAAGCTTTAATAACTCCGCCCCACAATTTTTACATTTGTGTTCGAACTTAAATATCTTTTGTTTTCCCTTTGCATCCTGCCAAGTCATAAAGAAGCCAAACTGTACCTGAAATTTATGACATTTTGGACAGTAATACGAAATATCAAGCAATGCATTGGCATACACATTTTCAATACCAACTTCCTCTGCAATCTTTCTGGCTTGTTCCAACTGCTCCAACGTTCCATCATATTTCTCAAGTTTTTTTTCATCCGTCTGAACCTTCTTCCAATACTTCATAATCTTCTTGTCATTCTTCCTATCCAAAAGAAAAAGAGCGATTTTTTCCGCATCCTTTGGAACAATACCCGAAGCAATAAAAGTCGAAAGCCCCCTAAACGAAAAATCACACTTACGGTCTGCCTTATTTTTGCAACAATATTTAATACTAAGTCTTTCCATAGCTTAAATATTATAGATTTTTTTTGAAAAAATCAACTACATAATAATACAAAAGTTATTGACAATCCCTGTATTTCTAATACGATAAAAGGTAAAGAAAAAGGAAATAATGATGAAAATAAAAACATTTATAGAAGGTCCAATCCAAAACAATAACTACCTTATAATGGATGAAGCATCAAAGGAAGCTGTACTAATCGATTGCACAAGCCCAACCGATGAAATTATGAATTTTGTAAAGGAAAGTGGCTCAAATCTAAAATATATTCTTCTTACACACGGACATTTCGATCATGTAATGGGCGTAAACTATCACCTTGAAAAATACAATATCCCTACATTTGCTCCACTAAATGATAAAGAAATAATCCAAAGCATAAAAAATTACGTTTCCTATACCGAAGTTCCAAAAATTACCGAATATTTTGATAAAAACAAAGTCTTCACAATAGGCAACCAACAAATAAAAATTCTTGAAACCCCCGGCCATACAAAAGGAAGCGTCTGCTTTCTCTTAGAAGATACTCTTTTTTCCGGCGACACAATGTTTTACCATACCTATGGCAGAACAGATCTTCCAACCGGAAATGAAAGAGAAATCTTTGAAAGCATAAAAAAGCTTTTAACCCTTCCTCCAAAAACAAAAGTTCTCCCCGGCCACGGCAATGCCACAAACATACAGGAAGAACTTAAAACTTACACTCGTTAATAAGAGTTATTTAAAAAAGATTCTTTTTCGATTTTGCAACAACTTCCCAAAAGTTATTCAAAAGCCATGTTTCCATCTTTGGCCCCATATAAGCCATTGCCAAATCCTTTGACATCTTATCTGCAATATTAAAGCAAAGTTGTTGGAAATCGGTATCGGTAATCTTTGCCATAGAATTAAGCTTCATATCTTTGGTCAAAACAAAAACACCTGATTTTTCAGATTTAACATTAGGTTTAATGAAAATATCCGAAGTTTTTTTCTGTTCCACCTCTACTTTTCTATCCATAGGCGAAATTTCCAAAGGAAAGCTTTCGACACTATCATCCGAACCAATAGACATCTCCACTTCGGCCCTTTTTTCTCTATCAGCCAAAGCCTTCTTAATACGCTTTAAAATTTCATCCATTGAAGGATTATCAGAATAATTTGTCATTTTCACCTCTTATATTTTCCTATATGATAACAGATTTTTATAATAAAATAAAGAACAAAAATATTTAAAAAAAAATAATTATGTGCTATATTAAACTTAAGGTGGAAAAATGATAACAATTTTAGAACCATTATTTGATATAATTATAACCAAAGATGAAAAGGTTATGATAATAATATCCTCTCGCCCAACACCACAAAGAAATCCATTTTTGGTGTTTGACGGCAAGAAAACTATGGCTCTTTTCCGCGATGAAAACGAAATAATCAAGCTAACTGAAATCCCACGAAAGGCATTAAAAACATTAAAGAAGACAAAGCAAGTCTTAATAACCGAAATGGATGAGGAAAGCCAAACCACCCGCCAATACCAACTTGATTTAATCCTAGATTCAAAATTAAATTCCAAACTTAAAAAAGAAAGTAAGTTTCTATACTAAAAATAGTAAGCTATAAAGAAACTACCCACCAAATGATTATGTAAGTTAGTAAGTTATTAATTTAGTCATTTATATTTCTTTAATATTTTTTATTATAGCATTTGCAAAATTATTTATACCAATTTGTATTATAATTTCATTTTGTAACTTTATATGTTGGATATTTTTTTCATCTACAGTCAGTTTTATAACAAAATTATATGATTTTGATGGTTCTAAAGTATATCTTTTATCTATTAATAAAAAGCTATTATTGCTCAAGACTTCTTTATTTTGCGTAAATACTACAATTCCAATTCTAGCATCTTTTTTACCACAATTATCAATATTCTGAACATGAAAGTCTTGTTTTTCAGAATACATAGTCATTATCACTTCTAATTCAAAATATTTCATTTATACCCTCTGATCTTAATTCAACATTAATATGCGTTTTTTCATGAATGGATTAAAACACACAAATATCATCAACTCCTCGTATAATATATCTATTATCTTTAGAATCTTTTATATCAAGAGCTTCTGGACCATTAATAAATCCACTATCACTCATATTTACATCAATACAACTTTTATCATCTAATAAAAATTTTATATAAGCATCAGATTTTTCTTGTATATCTATTATCTTTTTTTCAATTAAATTTTCAAATCTATCTGGTATAGTAAAAGAATTGATAATACCTATTGAAGCATAATTTTCTAAAGTAAGACTTACATCTTTATCAATTCCAATATAAACACCAATAATTTTTTGATTTACTATATCGTTTTTTAAATCTTGATCTATGTACATTTATTTCTCCTTAATGTTTATTATATATATAAAGAATCAAATGATTGTTTTATCTTATATATTTCATCATCAATATTGGTGTTAAAACTTATTTTCAATGGAGATAAAAAATATCCTTTTTTATCAATTTCTATATTTAATTTATTATTTTTTATAGTCATTAAAAAATTTTCATCAATATTTGTAAAAACACAATTTTTTTCCATAGTTAAATTAGAAATAAATAACTTAATACTTTGTGTGTCAAACCACAATTTATCTTTATAATTAATTTGTGAACTTCCATACAGAAAAGTTATATCTAAAGATAATTCAACAGATTGATCTATTTCAGAAATATCAGAAACATCAAATTTAAAATTTATTTTATCTATTAAAGTAAATTCAAGCATTTTATTTTCCTTTAAAACTCAGACTCTTCTATAGGAATAAGGTTATACAAATAATCATCTTTTCTTGATAGATTGTTTAAATAATTAATTGTTGTTTTCAATGATTTTTTTTGAAAATCCTTAAAGCTTTCATTTAACATCATATCACAATGCCAGTTTCCAGAATCTGAACTATATTTTATTACATTGTCAATTTTAACAAAAACATTTCCGCCTAAAATCGCAATATTGTTATTTTTAAGTATTTCTATAATTTGAAAAATTTCTTTTGCATAAAAAGCAATATCATTAGTTTCTGTAATAAAGCCTTTTTGTATTATTTCTTTTGGTAAAATTTCTGTAATGATTTTTATTTTACATTCTTGTTTTATTTTTTTTATTTCATCATCTGGTATTATAATTTTACCCCAAACATGATCTGGTTTTGATGATATAAAAATTTCATTTGAATAGTTTATACGATAAAAAAACGACTTCCCCCAATAAATGCAAACATCAATATCATAGGTTTGACCAGGATAAATAATATCATACTTCTCAGAGTAACGTATTTGTCCACTCCAAAAGCCGGAATTACCCTTAAAAAAATGAAAACCTGTTCGACAACTACGTGGTATTTGAAATCCTTTACCACCATTTATATCTGTATTTATATATAATTTTGCTTTAAATTTCATTTTTATCTTTTTCTGATTTTAATTTTATTTTTTTAATTTATACATTAGTTTTTTCCTTTAAAATACGCTTCTCTAAGTTCAAGGACATTATCAAATTGTTTATCGCCACAAACATCCATAACCTTTAGTTCATCTTTTGACCAGTTTTTAACTTTATTACCAAGTTTTATTACCTCAAGTTTATTTCGTAAACTCTTCCAAAAACAATAGTAGGCTGTTTTAAACTTAAATCTAAAATCATTACTGTCTTTCATAACAAACCCTTCTATTGCAAAATCATTGGAAAAAGTAATGTCATCTAAGTTATAAACATTATAAGTTTCCAACCAACCAATTAACTCTTTGAAATTTTGTATTTCTTTAACTTTAGTCTTTACATTTAATAAAAGATTTTGCCCCAAAATCAATAAATCATCATATCCCATATAGGTTTCTGAAAAATCATTGTTTACAATATCCAATAATACAAATTTTTGTGGTTTTTCGTTACGAATTATATGAGGATCAAAAATTTCATCTATTACTTCAAATATCATAGATTTACCTGATTTTACAATTTCTATTAATTTTTCTTTTTGATCATCAGATAATTTTTTTAAATATTCCTCAAACATTTCTTTAAAATGTTGAGCATAATCCCCTTGATTAGTAGATTTAGAGGCCACAAAAAAATCATCTATTTTGTAATTCCACGAAACAATACCTAAATATCCATTTTCTTTTTTATAAACAAAAACAGGAAATTTAAGTTTGTTTTCAAGAGAATAGATAGAGCAATCTCCATACTCTTTTTCAGAATTAGTTTCATTTTCTTTAAACCATGCATTAAAGAATTTATTATAACTTCTAGCTATAATTTTACCACTTTCTGAATCAACAAACAAACCTCTTGCCAATACAGAAATATCATTAAAATTGTTTTTTCTAAAAGCCTCTCTCGTAAAGTTAAATGATACGATACCATCATCTAATAACTTTTCCTTTACATATCCACACTCATGTAATTTTTTTACTATATCATTAGTGTATAACTGATCAGATTTCTTTATATAATCATTATTTTTTATTTTTATTGGATTAAATCCATCTTTCGTTATTTCCAAAATACGTAAGTATCCACCATGTTCTATATCATCACAAAGATTAAATGTTCTATCTGTATTTTGAATATCAACATTTTCAAGATTTCTGTGTCCATGAATAGAATATATAGTAGTATGATTTTTAATAGTTTCATTTTTGCTTAATTTTGCAAAATTTTCATCACATCCTTGCATATCAGAATATCTTCCAACACCACAAATTATTTGCGAAGTTGGTATTTCTGTATTTATATACGGAACAGGAATACCTCCATGTGTACAAATAAAACTATCTTTAATGTCATTTTTATTTGTATACATAAAACAGAATACCTGACGAACTTTTTTCCCAATTGTTTTTAATTTTTCTCTATTCTCTTCAGATAACAAAGACCAAGTTTTAACAAATTCATCAGTTGTTTCTTTAAAAGACTCACCCCGAATAATCTTTTTTATATGATTTTCATGATTACCCTGTAAAAGTATGACATTGTCCTTTTGCATCATATCAAAAATAAATTCAACAACTTCATTTGCTTGATAATTTCTATCTAAATAATCCCCTATAAATATATAAAAATTCTTTTCAGAATATGGAGCATTATCAAAATATTCCTTTAATGGAGAATAAGATGCATGAATATCTCCAAATACAATAATCTTATCATATTTGCCTAAATCATAAAAATCATTTGATAAATATTGAAACAATGTAGGACTATTTCCACCAAGAGAATTGCTTTTTATGATACATTTTTGATGTTTTGAAGATAAAGGATCATTTAACTTTTTTGCCATATTTCTAATTACATCTTCAGGGACTTTTTTGTATTCATCCCTTTCTGAATTTCTTTTTATAGCTTCCTCTACATCGATATCAAATTCTATAATAGTCATTCGATAATTGTATTGTTCACACAAACTATCATATGCCTTAATAGCTTTTTCAGAAGTATGTGTTGCATCAACAATTGTCAATAAACCATATTTCATACGAGTTTCTACAATATTAAACAACTCACGCCATACTTTTACATCCGATTTTTGTGAAATACATTGCTGTCCAATTGCATTATACTCAACACCAGCATACAATAACCTTAAATTATCTGCCGATACAGTATATTGTTCAAGTTTATTTTCCTTTAACCATGTTGATTTACCAGATGCAGAAATACCACGAAGCAATACTAAATTTCTCATAAAAACTCCTATTAAACTACACTATAAATATTATAGAACACCCAAGATTAAAGTCAAATTAAATATGAAAAAGAATAATATTAAAAGTTATCCGAATTTGTATTTTTAACGTTAAAATGATTAAAATATTCACTCTTGGTAGTTTTTTAAAATAGAAATTTAACAGTAGGAATATAAGAATTTAAACCAAAGCAAATAACTTACAATTTTATTGATAAAATTGCTTTTTTATTTATAATAAATACATTATGTTACCTGTTTATTTTTAGGATATTACAATGTGTTATTTCAATTTAGAACAAGAATTCGATAGGCAAAATCGTTTCAATAAAAATGAAGGTCTACCTTCTGCAGAAGAACAACTTATGTATTATATGAAAATGATAAATAATACTTTGTTTGTTGGAAAAAACAAAATTGTTCTACAAGATAACTCAATAGTTGTTCTAAATAATAAAGGTAAACCTTGTTATAGAACTTTACATCTTTTAGATGCATTAAATAAAGCTAAAACTCTTAATACACGATAAGTTTAATTCATTCCAATTAAATAGAACATCTATACAACCGCCCCACAGGTTATGAAATTGCAGAAAATAAGGAGCTACAACGATTTTAGATAATAAAAATTCTTAAATAAATAGCTCTTAAGCAGATGATAATTTGCTTATTAATGATATTATAAACAAAAAATTTACTGGATATATGGGAAAAATGTTTCCCAATAATACTGAAAAATATTATCATGTTTCAATAACAGATTGTAAAGGTATTTGTAATTTTTATATAATGGAAGGGGATTTAGAAACCAGAAAAAATATTATGTATTTATGCGACAAAATTATTTTACAAGACGGGAATAATAGGAAGTATATAGAAAAATACAAGACCCCTTTAAGTTTTGAAAAATACTGTAATTCTAAAACAAATAAAGATATTCTTTATTTAAAATTATACAATTTACATCCCTATAATTCAAAATAATTTAGTATCTATTTGTCCTATTTAACCAACCCTTTTGGTGATAAATTTGTTTAGGATCTCTTTTTATAATATCTTTATATGTATTTGTTATTTCTTCTGTTAATCTCATTTTTAATTCATCAAAATTTCTATTTTCAACAGCCTTTAAAGTTTCAGGACCAATAGCACCATCGACTTTTACATCTAACACTTTCTATAAATTTCTAATTGCCGTAGGTTGTCATTGATTTGCCGCATTATCAAAGACTATTTTTCTTATATCAATTGGTTCAGCATATTTGAATGTTGAAGCGGGAGTTTGCTGTATTGCACGATCAAGTTCTTGCTTTTGAAATCCAGCATCAATCAAATTCTGCTGATGACGTTGAATATCCTCCGCCACCTGTGCATTTACTGATGAGGTAAATGGAAAGAATAAAAGAAAAATATAGATCAAAAATCTAATCATTTAATTTCTTCTAAAACAAATTCAAAATACAAATCTTTCATTTGACTAAAATTACTTTGCAGATCTTTTTGAAAAAATTTACGATTTATATCTGTAGTTTCTCCATCATATATATATTGTAAATCTGGTTGTATTTTATCTTTTAAAATTCTAAAACCTTCCATTCCCAATATATTTATTCTATTTTTATCGCAAAAATCCATAAATTTTAATACATCTGCAACATGAAACAACAAAACATTATCATTCCAAATTATTGTTGGTAAATTAATTTTTTTTAACAAAGGTAATATTTTTTCTTCTATTGACATTTTTATTCCTATTTTTTTTCTTTTAAGTTAGCAGGCCATTTCCAATTTTTATCATATTTATTTGAAATTTGAACAATTATCTTTCAGTATTTCATTATTAAAAATACAATAAATCTATTAAATCCTCATATAAGAGTCCTTCTTCTGTAGGTTCATCATTTTTAAAGCCATTCATCAAAAAATAATCTTCAATAACCTCTCTTAAATTAAGTAAATTATCTATATCTCCAGTAATAAAATAATCATTATTATATTTTATAAATTCTATGTTTGATTTTAGCGTTTTATAATCGAAATCATATTCACTTAAATCTATTTTTTGTGAAGATTTTAAAATGTCTTTTAATCCGTTATATTCTTTTATGCTTAACTTCATTTGTATTTTATCAATTTGAAAACCATCATTTTCGTTATATTCTCTTAAATCTAAATATGAAACAACACAATAATCCTTCATAATTTCTTCATTTTCATTCAAATAAAGGATATCTGAATGTGGTAATTTTAAAATTTTTTTCAAAATATCGTACTGTTTAATATTTAATTTTATCTTTATGCTATTATCAATTAAAGATAAATTTAAAACATCCCTAACTACATTATATTGTTCAAGATTTAATTTAATTTTTTTTAACTTATACATTATTAATCCTTTTTTAAAATATCATAGATCATATCTTCTACTATTCTAAAAGAATATTTTTCGAATTCAAAACACCAAGGATATGTAAAAAAGATAAAATATAATGTTCTAGCATTCGGACTTTTTGCTATTTCTTTTATAAATTTTTCACTAATAAATATTTTTTCACCAATATCATCATTCCAATAAACATCTGAAAAAAATACAGGATGAAAATAATCATAATCTTCCTCAAAAATTTTAATTATTTCTTTTCGTAAAAATATCAAAGTATATTTATCAAATACAAAATAAATATTTTTATCCCATTCTTCTCCAAAATTAACTTTTTCAAAAAAATTTGTAAATGTTCTAAAATATGTACATTTCTCAAATTTTTCTTCAGTTAGAACATCCTCTATATTTTTAACAAAAACAAAGATATCATCTTTACCATCGTATTCTGGGAAATCAAAATCCCTAATACACTCATCAAAAGCCATCCAATTATAACCAAAGTAATCAGGAAATTTTAATACTGTTGCATATTCTTTAAATAAGTCCTGTTTTGTTTTACACTTTTTGCCATCTATAATAAGAAGATTTTTGATACTTGATATATCTTCTACATATTTTGCTTTTATCATTTTATTTTCCCTTTGTTACTTCTTTTTTATGTCATAAAATGTTTTATAAGGATAAATATGTAAGTTAAAAATTTAGTCATTTATTTTTTAATTTTTGTATATCTAATGACAACATTATCATCTTCATCTCTACTCATTTTACTTAAAAAATTATTTAAATCATTTTTTCTTCTAGCTAGAAAATTTTTAGAGTATACATTAACAACATCAAATTTACCTTCCCAAATTAGAATAGAACAGCAAAGTTTATTAACAAAATATTCATCGCAAACTGGTACTGAATTTTTAGTTATATCAACTTTCATCTTTTTTAGATTTTCTAAAGTATTTTTATAATCATTATTTGTTAATTCTATATTATCAAACTGTAAGGAATTTTTATTTCCATTAAATTGTATAAGTTCCAAACTATCATCAATAAACGTCATATATAAGGAAAATTCTTTGTAAATGTATTTATATTCTATAATTATTTTATTTTGTGGATATTTACAAATAACTTTACTGTGAAAATTTGAAATAATTCCAAATAAATTATCCACAGAATTTTTTGTCATTCCAAATAAAACTTTCACACTTTTTTTTATAAAAAAGATTCCTTCAGCATTTGGTAAAATTTTAAAAATATTGTTTTTCATTTAGTGCCTTCCTTTATTTCCCGGTAAACTATCTGGATCTCTGAATCTAAACATATCTATAGTTTCTGATTCGATTTTTCTTACTTCAGCTTTTCCATTATACTCTCCTATAACTTTATAATCATAGATTAAAAATCTAATCATTTATATAAATAAAAATCCTTATAATAATCACAATTACAAAAGTTTTGATATAAAGACAAGTAAAGATCTTTTGATTTAAAATCTAGAATATTGTAATAAGATTTCAGTTCATCATTTGATGCTATTTTCAATATTTCATTTCTATTGATTGCAAAAAGAAAATCATCATCATTATCTAAAATAACACTGAAAGAAAAATTATCTGGACAGATAATCGTATAATCATATCTAAATTTAGCTTCATCTTTTAGACTTAATCCATTATTGTTAAATTTAAAATTAATACTAAATCCTTTATCAATATTTTCTTGATATAATATTTGAGTATTGCATACATATACCTTATTTATTACTTTTAATTTTTTATAGTAATCTAACAATTTAGATAAAAAGTCTATTTCATCCCAATCTTGAATAAAAGGAATTAAAACTAAATTATTGTTCTTTAAATAAGATTTTTTAAAAATTGGTTTATACACATTAATAACTTTATCATCAATTCCACTATAAGAAGATTGTTTAAAATCAAAATTACTTTTTAAAAAATTTTTAACTGAAAATAATTCATCTTCTGTTAATTTCGAAATATGAAAATTATCTAATAAAGATTTCATTTTAATTTTCCTAATACATTGTTAATCCTTCTTTAAAATATCATAAATTGCATCTTCTATGATTCTAAAAGAATAATTTTCAAATTCAAAACACCAAGGATATGTAAAAAAGATAAAATATAACGTTCTAGCATTCGGACTTTTTGCTATTTCTTTTATAAATTTTTCACTAATAAATATTTTTTCACCAATATCATCATTCCAATAAATATCTGAAAAAAACAAATGATAAAAATCATTATTCTT
>CACZYB010000007.1 GCA_902785275.1 uncultured Pseudomonadota bacterium | reverse complement strand
AAAGATTGGTTATATTTTTGATTTCATAATTTGTTCCCTTGATTTATTCTTAATATAACCGATATAAGGATTTTTATTGAATGTAAAATGGAGAAATTTTTATGAAAAACTTACCGAATTTGATAATTCAATTTTTTTTATTTGAGGGTTTAATTTAAGAAATTTTTCAAAATTTTTTGCTGTTAAATAACCTTTACCAATTTTTCCATAATTTTTTAATCTCATAAAACAAGTTCTGCAATTAAGTTGGCATAAAGAACATGCTTCTAATTTACAATATGTCGGTAGATAATCTTTGTTTTTAAAGATATTGAACATAATGGAACCACGTAAACAAAAACTTTAAATTTTCCTTTAAAGTATACGTTTTTCAATATATTCCTTTTTATCTTTAAAAGTAAGAAATTTTGTCGAAGAAACTGAAAATTTTGTATTTCTGGTATTGGATGAAATGTGTAAACAAAAAGAAATGTTTATTTCTTTACAGCAAAGTTTTTACCTTCTTTTGGAAGAAGGATGTAGTATGATCCTTGGGCGTGTTGACGGCCGGCCTTTGAGAATGCACGTTTGCCTTTTCCCCAGAAAAGATCTGCGCGGATTGCTCCCTTGATTGCGGCACCAATATCTTGGGCGACAACAGTACGTTCAATCTTTTGTCCGTCAGCATCTTTTGTTTCCAAGAAAAGAGGTAATCCAAGAGGGATAAATTCTGGATCAACGGCGATGCTTCGTTCTGGTGTAAGTGGTACACCCATTGCACCGATTGGACCTTCGCCTTCGATATCTTGGAAGAATATGTATCTGTCGTTTTCAAGAATAAGTTGTTTTGTTTGTGTAGGGTGGGTATCAAGCCATTGTTTTACAGATGTCATGGAATAGCCACCTTCTGGCTTTATATTATGGCTCATTAAAATAGAACCAATACCTTTGAATGAGTATCCGTTATTTCCGGCATATCCAACACGATAGTGTTTGCCATCTGGTGTGGTTACGACACCAGAACCTTGAATATGAAGTAAAATTACGTCAGATTGATTTTTGGCCCAGAAAAGAACAGGGGCTTTGTTTCTTAATTTACCACTTTCGATTTCTTTTCTTGATAGATATTTTTTGCCGTTTATTGGAAGGTCAGATGGTCTTCCGTATATTGGGTTAAGGTATGTACAAGATGGTTTTATATCACCTTCAAGTTCGGTTTCGTAATAGCCGGTGATTGTACCTTTATCAGAATCGTCCATAGTTTGAACCTTGTATGGAGCGAACCAATATTCGAAATATGTTTTTGCCAATTCTTTTGTGATAGGAGTTTCAGGGATAGCGGCACATGCTTCTTTCATAAAGCTTGCCGATATAACGATTTGGGAGGATGCAACAAAATCACCTTCGTTCATTATTTTTATACAAGACTTTTGGAATGCTTCTAACGCTTTTGCCGGGTTATCAATTTTCCAACCTGGAAGATCGGAGAATTTTAACTCAGTTAGTTTCATTTTCTTTTCTGATTTTTTAAAGGAAATTCTGTTATCAATTCGAGATGAACGGCAGGAGCTTAGCCCTAAACAGACTATACTCACAAATTTTAAAAGATTTATTTTCTCTCCTGCCATTGTTCCCTCATTTCGACTTTTTTATAATATCACATTTTTGAGGTCCTTGCAACAGGGGATTTGAAAATTTTTTTTAATTTTTTTCTTGTATTTTTATAACATTATGGAAAAACGAGGAAATTTTATATGAAATTTTCCTTTGTCATTTCACCCGATATTATAATTTGGGTTTCATTTCCTGTGTTTAGAATTAGTGCACCATCAGGACTTAGGCCTTCGAATATACCGGTGATGGTTTTGTTTGGTGTGGCGATGAATATATTTTCTTTGAATTTATACATATATGGTGTGATAAGTGAAAGTATTTTTTCGAATCCGTTGCTTTCATACAAATTCACATTATTTATAAGATTTTCAAGTATAAGATGTGATAAATCATTAGGAGTAGTAATAATTCCGTTTGTTAAAAGATTTGTTGTTGGGTAACGGGTTAGGTTTGAATCTGGGGATGAATTTATGTTTACCCCAATACCAATTATTACGTTATCGTCTTCTTTTTCTATTAAAATACCGCAAAGTTTTTGAGTATTAAGTAAAATATCATTTGGCCATTTTATTTTGATAACATTGTTCTTTGTATCAATTTGTTTTACCGCTTGGGCAATGGATAGTGCAGATAGAAATGAATATTTTGAAAGATTTTTGGTATCTTTTAATGGAAGAAGCATTGTAAAGTAAAGGTTTCCCTTTGGACTTATCCAGCCTTGCTTTTTAGTAGTACGGCCCGCAGTTTGGGTATCGGCAATTACCACGCGGTTTGTTACCCCTAGTTTACAAAGAGTTTTTGCATAGTTATTTGTGCTGTCTATGGTTTCAAAATGTATAAATTCAAAATCTTCTTTGTTAAGTGGCATGATATTCCTTTGTTATTTATTATTTTGAAAGACTATATTACAATAAAAGAAATTTAAATCAATTATTAACTTGAGTTTTATTTATTTTACAAGTATCTTTTTGGTATGTTAGTAAAATTCTTTATTATGATTATTCGTGGGTATCAGATATTTATATCGCCACTGTTTGGTGGAAGGTATAGATGTAGGTTTTTCCCAAGGTGTTCGGATTATTCTATTGAAGTTTTAAAAAATTTTGGTATAGTTAAGGGCAGTTATTTGACAATAAAGAGAATTTTACGCTGTAATCCTTTTTGTGATGGTGGGTTTGATCCTCCTCCGGAAAAGAAAAGTGAAAGGAAATAATTATGGAAAAAAATGTTACTCCAAATATGCAACGTCCAAGTTTTTTTAAAACTTTTTTGTATGTATTTTTTGTTTTTATGGTTCTTAATATCCTTTTTGGAAAGAAAAAGGAGGATTTAAAAACTATAAATCCAATTAGCCTTACAAAAAAGGTTGAGGTAAAAAGAAATTTGGTGCCTTTTGAAACAAAGCTTTTGAAGGGAAATTTCAATACCGTTGGTTTAAGGATTGATGATATAATCCTTAAGAAATATAAGAAAAGTTTGGCTGAAAATTCCAAAAATGTAGAGCTTTTGAAATATGTGAAGGATGAAAAAGATGATGCCGAAAAATCATCATATGTGGAGTTTGGGTTGCTTCCTGCACAGGAAGGGGAAAACCTTTTTCCAACAAATACAACAGAGTGGAAAGTTGTTTCAAAAACAGATAGCAAAATTGTTTTGGAATGGACTAATTCAAGAAAAATTAAGTTTATCAGAGAGCTTTCTTTTGATGATGATTATATGTTAACTGTGACTGATAAGGTTCAAAATAATTCAAATATTGATGTGGAATTTTACCCTTATGCTAGAGTTGTGAAATCAAATGATGAGTATGCACCAATTTCATCATCACATACTGGATTTGTTGGATATTTGAATAATTCTTTGGAAGAATATAGATATAACAAAATTTCTGGTTCAAAACTTTATGAATTTAATTCAAAGGATGGATGGCTTGGGTTTGGATCAGATTATTTTATGTCTGTTTTGGTTCCTGATGAAAATAATCAAAACTTTACAGCCAGAGTTTTGGAAATTGGGGATGCTTCTGTTCCAAAAACTTCTTCTGTGAGATATAAACAATATCAGGCAGATTATGTTCGTGATGTTGTGAAGGTTGCCCCTAAAAAAACAGAATCTGTTGTTGCAAGAGCTTATTTGGGTGCCAAAGAGTCAGATATAATTTCAAAGTATGAAAAAGAGTATTCAATTCCAAAATTTGATTTGGTGATTGATTATGGATATTTTTATATCCTTTCAAAACCATTTACAAAAATTTTAAAATTATTCTATGATTTTACTGGAAATTTTGGTGTCGCAATTATCTTGTTTACTATATTGATAAGGGCTTTGTTGTTCCCTATTGCACAGAAATCTTTCAAAAGTATGGAAAAGATGAAAAAAATGCAACCGGAAATGAAGCGTATTCAAACAATGTATGCTGGAAATAAGCAAATGATGAATATGCAACTTGCTATGCTTTACAAAAAACATGGTATAAATCCACTTTCTGGATGTTTACCAATGCTTGTACAGGTACCTGTATTTTTTGCTCTTTATAAATCTTTGGTGATTTCTATTGAGATGAGACAAGCTCCATTTATTTTGTGGATAAAGGACTTATCAGCACCAGATCCAACAAGTGTATTTAATCTTTTTGGATTGTTGCCATTCACACCATATTCTTGGCTTCCACATCTTGGGGTATTGCCAATACTTATGGGTGTAACAATGTATATTCAACAAAAAATGCAGCCTATGGTTTCGACTGATGCTACTCAAGCAAAGATGATGAAGTTCTTACCTTTAATCTTTGTTGTGATGTTTGGTGGTCTTCCAAGTGGTTTGGTTCTTTATTGGACTGTAAATAATGTGTTGAGTATTATTCAACAAAAGTTTATTAAATAAGGGAAGTTTACTATGAATTTAAAAGACTTTTACAAAATTAAACCTGTGTTTATTGGAAGTTTTCCAAGTGTTATGCAAATTCCTTTTTCAAATTTAAAGGAAATTGCATTTATTGGAAGGTCGAATGTCGGAAAGTCTTCCCTTATTAATGCAATATTTAATGTACCGGGGTTGGCAAAGACTTCGGCTACTCCGGGACGTACACAACAACTTAATTTCTTTAATATGCAAGAAAAGCTTATGGTTGTTGATTTGCCTGGGTATGGTTTTGCAAAGGCGCCTAAGGATGTTGTGAAAAATTGGAACGACAATGTTAATACTTATTTAAAGGGTAGGGCTCAACTTCGTCGTGTGTTTTTGCTTATTGATTCAAGGCAGGGGATAAAGCAGGTTGATTTGGATATGATGAAGATGCTTGATGTGTCGGCCGTGAATTATCAGATTGTCCTTACTAAACTTGATAAAGTTTCGGAAAAAGAAGCATTGAAGGTTAAGGATGATATTTCTGCTATTTATAAGGAGCATGCCGCAATGCATCCTATCGTTCTTTTGACTAGTAGTGAAAAAGCTATTGGTTTGGACGAAATACGTGGCGAAATTTTTGATTTAATTAAATAAAATTATTTTTATCTGTTTGAGATTAGGCGATTTTGTCGCCTTTTTCTTTTTGTGTACAAAATGCTTGACAAAATAAAATATTTGTTGTAATTTATGTCTAAATTGAAAATTAAACAGGGGAAATAAAATGAAAAATACTGTTAAAAGTTTAGTTTTAATTTGGCTTGCAAGTTTGAGTATGCCTGCTTTTGCACAGGATTTATTTACTTCAAAGGAAAATGTTGAAAGAATGTATCTTGCAAGAAAAAGTGATATGAATTCAGAGGTAAAAGTTTATAAAAAATCTGAACCTGAGAAAACTTATGATTATGATGATGAAGTTGTTGAAGATAATGTTCAAACTAAAAATAATGAGTATTTTTCAGAAAAAGAAGAGGATCTTCCAAGACTTAAACGTATTTATTTGGGTGTTTATGGTGGTTATTTCTATACAAAGAATGATATGTTTTTTGAAGATGTAAATAAATGTAATGGTGCGTATAAGTCAGCATTCTTTTGTTCTGAGGAAGGTGTAACAAATCCATTTAATGTAGAATACAAAGATGATTATTTTCTTTCTGCTTCGTTTGGTATTAACTCGGCAAATATATTCCGTATGGAACTTTCTTATTTCCGTCTTGGAAAAGAAATTGAAATGGAAGGTTTGAATATTGTTGAAGATTATTCACAAAAATATAATGGAACTATTGATTTAAAGGGTGGTTCAGTTAATGTTTATCTTGATTTAGTTGGAAAAAGACAAAAACCATATTTGTTGTTTGTCCCTTATGTGATGGCAGGTATTGGTGCAACAGAAATAAATCTTGGGGATATTGCTTTTACAGACAGATTTGGTAATTCATTTACTATTGCTGGAAAAGATCAAAGAAATAGAACTATTGTTTATGGTGCAGGATTTACTGCCGGACTTAACAACTATATTTCCCTTGATATAGGTTACAGATATTATAATTTTGGTTATGTAAAAACTGATATTGGTATGGATAATGGA
The DNA here is from genome assembly GCA_902785275.1 of uncultured Pseudomonadota bacterium. Classification (GTDB taxonomy): domain Bacteria; phylum Pseudomonadota; class Alphaproteobacteria; order Rs-D84; family CACZYB01; genus CACZYB01. The sequence goes on along the minus strand of CACZYB010000007.1, from coordinate 43,417 downwards.
ACGACTGTTTATGATATTCAATTAGAATCAGAGCTTGAGGCTCATATTGCAACAGTAGGTTTGAAATTCCAGATATAATATTTTTAACTTTTGTAAAAAATTCCCCACCTTGTATGATAGGGAGTTTTTTTATTTCTTTAGGATGCCTAAATCATAAAGAGGTTTAAGAACTTTTTCTTTATCTCTTTTTTTAATAGGTTTTATTGGGCAACCGGCATATACGGTCCATTCCTCAAATGGATAATTTTCTGGAACAAAGCTTAGGGCACCGATTGTCACACCTTCTGGAATGTGGTTATTTGGCATAATTACAGAGTTTGCACCGATACCAGTATATTTTTCCATTGTAACGTTACCCATAATTTCGCGTACTGTTGGTACGGCGTGGGTTACAAGCTCATTCACATAGTCATTGCTGGAGAGCCAAATTCTTACGCCAGAGGAGAGTGAAGAAAATCCCTTCATAGTGAATGAAAATTTTCCACCACCACCTGCGATTGATGTATATGGGGCGATTTCAACATAGTCGCCTATGTTTGCTTCGCATGAAATACGACAAAAATCAGCAATACGACAATCATGACCAATAGTTAAAAGTTCAGGTTTTTTCAAAATAACGTAATCGCCAAGTTCGAAATTTTCACCATAACTTTTTATTTTACTTAATGTTTCTTCTTTATTCATTTTTACCCTTTTATTTGTGTTAATGGGATTATTTTACTTTTTTTAGGAGATTTTTACAAATCAATTTTTTGTAACAATTTGAAATAATTCTTGTATTGATGTGTTGTACAGAAGATATTATTCTTTTATAAAGAATAAGGAATTTGTTATGAGTAATGAAAAATTTTTAAATGTAGAAATTCATCCAACATCTTTTGTGGATGAGAATGCACAAATTGGCGAAGGTACAAAGATTGGACCTTGGTGTATTATTGGACCTGATGTTAAAATTGGTAAAAATAATGTCTTGAAATCAAATGTTATTATTGAAGGTAAGACAACTATTGGTGATGATAACCTTATTCACCAATTTGTTATTATTGGAAATAAATCTCATGATTTGAAGTTTACTGCTGAACAGGCTACAACTGTTACTATTGGAAATAACTGTGATATCAGGGAATTTACAAATATTCATGCTGGAACACCTTTGGGTGCAAAGGGGACATGGATTGGAAATCATGTATTTTTGATGTCTCATACTCATATTGGTCATGACTGTCAAGTTCGTGATGGTGCACTTCTTTCACAGGCTACAACATTGGGTGGTGAAGTTATTATTCAGGAAAAGGCAATTATTGGCGGTTGTACTGCGATACATCAATTCTGTACTGTTGGTAAGTATGCGATTGTTGGTGGTTGTTCAAAGATTACACAAGATGTTATTCCTTTTTCTATGAGTGATGGTAATCCTCAAAGTTTGGATGGGCTTAACCTTGTTGGACTTAAACGAAACAAGTTTTCATTGGAAGATATTAGAACAATAAAAGAAGTTTATAAAGCTTTGTTTATTTCTGATGAAGGTTTGTGGAGTGAACGTCTTGCAATGGCAAAGTCGGTATATTCTGGAAAAACAGTTGCTGATGAAATTTTTAATTTCATAGAACATGATTCCAGACGTATTATTTGTAAACCAAGAAATAAAAAATCTTCTGCTGAAGAAGGTGCAGAATAAGGTTTTTGGTATGCCTTTTAAAGTAAATCATATTGGGCTTGTTGCTGGGGATAAAAATCTACCTGTTTTGGTGACGGATTTTGCGAAGAAGAATAAAATTCCTTTGAGTATTGTTGGAATAGCGGGAAGTGTTAATTCTGATTTATCAAAAAAGGTTGATGCGAAAAATTATAAAAATCTTTTTTTGACAGAGCTTTCAAAAACTATTTTATTTTTTAAAGAAAGTGGTGTGGATACGGTTGTCCTTGTTGGTGGAGTTAATACTGCAAAATTTAAGTTTACTTTTGATTTGGTACGTATGTTTTTCAAACTTTTGTTTATGAAAAACAAGTATGATGGAATTTTACGTTTGGTTATTACCGAATTTGAAAAGGTTGGATTTAAAGTTGTTGGAATACAGGATTTGATGCCAAATCTTTTGATTAAAAAGGGTGTTTTAACCGATGTTTTGCCCTCATTAAAGAATATGGATGATGTTAAATTTGGTGTGCCGGAGGCTGTGAATTTTGCCTTAACAGATAAGGGACAATCTGTGATTGTTAAGGGAAAAACTGTTATCGCAACTGAAAAATTTAGTGGTACGGATGCACTTATTAATCGTGCGTCAAAGCTTAAAAATTCAAGGGGGGCGATTTTGATTAAGGTTGTAAAACCACAGCAGGAGCTTAGAGCGGATATTCCGGTTTTGGGTGTTAATACCATAAAATCTTTGGTTAATGCTGGATTTGATGGTGTTGTGGTACAGGCAGGGAAAACAATTATAGATAATGAAAAAGAAGTTATAACTTTTGCAAATAAGCATAATATTTTTGTTATGGCAGTTTAGCTTTTTTCGCTTAAAAATCCCCCCGAACGCAAGTGTATTCGGGGGATTTTTTTATAATACTACTGAATAATTTTATTTTAAATTATCCAATATTTTTTGTGTGATTTGTTCAGAAGTAAATCCAAATTTTTCCTGTAAATCTTTTGCTGGGGCAGATGCGCCGAATGTATCAAGACCGATGTTTATTTCGGCATATTTTGCCCATCCGAATGTTGAACCTGCTTCAATGGAAACAGTGATTGTTTCGTCATCTATTATACTTTCTTTGTATTCATCAGATTGATTTTCGAATAAGTTCATTGATGGCATTGAAACAACACGTGTGTTGATGTTGTGTTTTTCAAGAAGTATTTTTTGTACTTCGATTGCTGTGGCAACTTCGGTTCCGGTTGCAATTATTGTCATAAGTTTTTCTTTACCTTCTTTGAAGTCACTTATGATATATGCACCACGTGAAACTTTGTTTTCTGTTGTCGCATCAGCCCTTAATAATGGAGCGGATTGGCGAGAGAACAAAAGTACGGTTGGTTTTGTATTTTCGTTTATTGCAATTTGCCATGCTTCGGCAGCTTCTATTGCATCGGCTGGACGAATCACATTTACATTTGGTGTTGCTCGAAGACTTGCTAAATGTTCGATTGGTTGGTGTGTTGGACCGTCTTCACCGATAAAGAAGCTATCGTGTGTGAAAACGTAAACGCAACCTTGATGCATAAGTGCAGAAAGTCTTAATGCAGGTTTAAGATAATCAAAGAATGTGAAAAATGTTGAACCAAAAGCTTTTAATCCGGAAAGTGAAAGACCGTTCATTGCACATGCCATTTCGTGTTCACGGATACCATAGTGAATGAAGTTTCCCGAGAAATCTGTGGCTGTAATATCTTTTGTGTTTTTATTTTTCACAACTGTTGGGCCAGCCAAGTCAGCAGTTCCACCAATAAGGTTTTGAATAAGACCAGCTATTTCTTCAACAATAACACCGTTTGCGTTACGGGTTGCCTTTGAATAATTTTCCTTTATGAATTTTTCTTTTAGTGATGTTATAACAGAATCAATATTTGAAGAAGTTTTCTTTGTTATAAGGTTGAAAAATTCCTTTTTATCAGCAGGTAGATTTTCAACTTTTTCGTTGAATATTTTTGCTTCTGTATCAAATTTGTGCCCGATTTCTTTCCAAGATGATAGAATTTCTGATGGAATTTCGAATGGAATTTCTGGGTAATTTACAGAAGATTTTGCTTCGATGATTTGTTCTTCGGAAAGTGGAGAACCGTGAACAGAAGCACTGTTTTCAACAGGTTTGTATCCATGACCTATTACCGTATGAACATCGATGAATGCAGGTTTATTAGATGATTTTGCAAGTTCTATTACAGAATCAATTTCTTCTATATTATAACCATCTTTTATTTCGAAAACGTTCCAGTTGTTTGCTTTGAATCTTGCCTTCATATCAACCTTGTTTGCAATGGTTGCATTACCGTCTATTGTGATATTGTTATTATCCCAAAGAACGATAAGGTTGTTTAAGTTAAGTGTTCCAGCAAGGGAAATAGCTTCCTCTGAAATACCTTCCATAAGGCAACCATCACCGGCTAAAACATAAATTTTGTTATCAATGATATCTGAGCCGAGTTTTGATTTTTTTATCTTTTCGGCAATGGCGATACCAACAGATGTTGCAATACCTTGACCAAGTGGGCCGGTTGTTGTTTCAATACCGTCCAAGAATCTATATTCCGGGTGGCCGGCTGTTTTTGATCCTATTTGACGGAAGTTTTTTATGTCATCAATGGTAATGTCTTTGTATCCGCTTAGATATAATAAAGAATAAAGTAGTGCGGAACCATGACCAGCAGATAGAATAAATCTGTCCCTGTTTTCCCATTTTGGATAGTTTACAGAGAATCTTAAATGTTTTGCAAATAATGTTGTTGCAAGTTCAGCACATCCCATAGGAAGACCAGGGTGGCCGGATTTTGCCTTTGTAATCATATCGATTGATAGAAAACGAACGGCATTTGCCATATTATTTATTTTTTCAATTTCTTTTTGTTGCATTTTTATCTCCTTTATTTTAGTATTTCTATATAACAATATTTTGGAGAAAAAAGCAAGAAAATGAATGATAAAATTATAATTTACACTGATGGTGCATGTAGTGGAAACCCAGGTGATGGTGGTTGGGGTACTTTGGTTATAAATGCCGGAAATGAAACTGAACTTTATGGTGGAGAGCATGCAACAACCAATAATAAAATGGAGTTGACTGCTGTAATAAAGGCGTTGGAGTTTATTGGTGATGTAAATGTTCCGGTCGAAATTTATACCGATAGTCAGTATGTGAAAAATGGTATTACTGATTGGATTTTTGGATGGAAGAAAAACGGTTGGAGAAATTCTCAAAAACAACCTGTTAAGAATAAAGAATTATGGGAAAAACTTGACTTTCTTTCAGGTAGGTTAAATATTTCTTGGAATTGGGTAAAGGGACATAATGGACATCCAGAAAATGAATGTGTTGATGAACTTGCAAGACGTGGAATTTCAGAGTTAGTTTAGATGAAGGCTTATGAATATTCTTTTGTTATAAAACGTGGGGACGGAACAAGTGAAGTTATTCCGGTTGAATTTGAACGTTCTATTCGTTCAAAGTCCATTAAGATTACTCCACAGCTTCAAAAAAAGGTTATAAGGGTAACTTATCCTGTGTATGTTTTACATTCAAGGGCAGTTGCGTTTTTGGAAAAACAGAAAAATTGGGTTGCAAAACAGCTTGAGAAAGTACCAGAAAAAGTTGAAATAAAAGACGGGGCAAAAATTACTTTTTTAGAGCATGAATATACAATATCAAATATACCTAATGCAAGGCGTGGTGTTTGGTTTGAGGAAAACTATATTTTCGTTTCAGGGGATCCGGAATTTTTGAATAGACGTGTTAAGGATTTCTTGAAAGTTGAAATGAAGAAATATTTTACTGAAAAAACAAGGTTCTATGCAAAAAAAATTGGTAAAAAATTTAATAATGTTTCTGTGAAAGATACTGTTTCTCGTTGGGGAAGTTGTGCAAGTAATGGAAATATTTCGTATTCATGGAGGCTTGGGTTTGCGCCGATTTTTGTTATAGATTATATTGTTGCGCATGAGGTTGCTCATTTAGAGGAACTTAACCATTCATATAAATTTTGGCGAGTTGTGAAAGATATTTATTCTGGGGATGTGGATGAAGCTCAAAAATGGCTTTCCAGAAATGGACTTTCTTTGTATTCTGTTGATTAATTATTTCTTTGTTTTTTAATTGATTTTTATCTTGCAACCTAGTATTTTTAAGTCTAGAATAATCCGAGATTAACTTTTTATTGGGAAACGAGATATGCAATTTATTGAAAATGCAGATAATGTAAAAAAAGAAGATGAAGTTAAAACTTTGTCTGTGTCTGTTAATGAAAAGAAAAATTCAACCGAAACAAAGAGGAAAAGAAGCAAGTTGGAAATTGCCTTTATGGCATTGTTTTTTGTTTCACTTTTTTCATTATTTAGTTTTATTTTTGTGTTTATGAGGTATGGTGTTAATCTTCCTGATTATAACCAACTTTCTGAATATAAACCTCCTGTTACAAGTAGATTTTATGCTGGTGATGGAAGTTTGCTTACTGAGTATGCAACAGAACAAAGAATTTTTGTTCCACTTAAGGATATTCCTCCAAACTTGATTAATGCATTTATTTCTGCGGAAGATAAAAACTTTTGGACTCATTCTGGTATTGATTTGGTTGGTATTTTAAGGGCAACTATTGTAAACGTTAAAAACAAACTTTTGGGTGGTGGTAGAAGAATGGTTGGTGCGTCGACTATTACCCAACAGGTGGCAAAGAATTTCTTTTTATCGTCAGAGCAATCTTTGACCAGAAAAATTAAGGAAATTATTTTAGCATTGAAAATGGAAAGAGCATTTTCAAAACGTCATATTTTAACACTTTATTTTAACCAAATATTCCTTGGGTTTAGATCTTATGGTGTGGCTGCAGCGGCGCTTAACTATTTCAATAAATCTTTGGATGAATTAAGTTTATCAGAGTGTGCTTTTTTAGCTTCTCTTCCTAAAGCTCCTAATAACTATAACCCTATTACAAATAAAAATAGGGCGATTATTCGTCGTAATTGGGTGTTGGATAGAATGGCTGAAGATGGCTATATTTCCGAAGAGGAGGCTTTGGTTGCAAAAAATGATGATATAGAAGTAAGTGAAAGTTTTATTTCTAAAAATCAAAAATATTCACTTTATTTTTCAGAGGAAGTAAGAAAGTTTTTGTCTGGAATTTATGGTGAAGAACAACTTTACAGTGGTGGTTTGGCTGTGAGAACTACTGTTAATCCTGAATATCAAAGAATTGCGACAAAGGTTTTGAGAAAGGCTCTTTTGGACTATGATAAAGGTCGTGGTTGGAGAGGTGCTGAAAAGAATGCTTTTGATATAGATAAGAAAAGTAGGGAAGGTGTAAAACCGGAAATAGATACAGAAAATACAGAAGTAGAAGTTGAATTTGTAGAAAATAAAGACACTCTTTTAGAACCAGAACTTACAAAAGATGCTTTGGTACAGGATGATGTTTGGCAGAAATGGCTTTCAAAAACATATATGGCTTCTGGATTGGAAGATGAAGGTTGGAAAAAAGCAATAGTGCTTTCTGTGGATGAAAATTCTGCAAGTATCGGACTTTCAAAAGGAAAACGTGGAAGAATTTTAATTCCGAATCTTGGTTGGAATAAGTATATTCCACAAGGTAAGGATGAACCTGTTTCTATTACAAATATGAAACAAGTTTTAAAGGTTGGCGATTTTATTTTTGTGCAGGCTGTTGATGAGGCAAATGGTTCATATTCTTTACAACAAGTGCCTGAACTTAATGGTGCGATGGTTGTGCTTGATCCTCATACTGGTCGAATTTTTGCTATGGTTGGTGGTTTTTCATATAGCCGAAGCAAGTTTAACCGTGTAACACAGGCATACAGACAACCTGGTTCAACAATTAAACCATTTGTTTATTTGACTGCAATTGAAAATGGATACACTCCATCATCTGTGATACTTGATGCACCGGTTGTTTTGGAAAAGGCTGATGGTGAATTGTGGCGTCCTGAAAATTATGATAATGCTTTTTCCGGAGAAATTACTTTGAGACGAGCATTGGAAAAGTCAAAGAATAATCCAACAATCCGTATTGCGAAAGATATTGGTGTTAAGACTTTTCTTAAAAATGCATTAAAGTTTGGTGTTTACAAAAAGGTTGATGAACCAAATCTTTCTATGGCATTGGGAAGTGGTGATACAACACTTTTGGGCTTGACTTCGGCTTTTGCCAAACTTATCAACGGTGGTAAAAATATTGATACTTATATCATTGATAGGGTACAGGATAGAAACGGAAAAACTATCTATAAAAACGATAAAAGAGAATGTGAAAATTGCAGTAGTATAGAATGGGTTGATGCATCTTTGCCACCGGAAGTAAAGGATGATAAAGAACAACTTTCTGATCCTGTTTCTCTTTATCAAATTGTAAATATTTTACAGGGTGTTGTTGAACGTGGAAGTGGTTGGAAGGCACGAATCCAGGGAAAAACTATTGGTGGAAAAACAGGTACTTCGAATGATCAAAAAGACGTTTGGTTTATTGGGGGAACACCTGATTTGGTTGCTGGTGTATTCCTTGGGTATGATCAACCAAAAAGTTTGGGTAACTATGCAGCGGGTGGTTCGTTAGCTGCACCTGTATTTAAGGATTTTATGGAACAAGTTTTGAAGAATAAGAAAGATATTGCTTTCCGTGTTCCAGAAGGTGTTAGTTTGGTTCGTGTAAACAGAGAAACAGGAAAGCCTGCGACTGTTGATGACTCGAATTACAATGTCGTATTAGAGGCATTTAAGGAAGGTACAGAACCATTCGGAATTGATAATGATAAATCAAATTCTTTTGATGATAAGCATGAAAACTTTTTACCAAAAGAAGAAAATACAGAAACAAATTTTGATGGAATTTACTAATAGATAATTAAGGAGTTATTATGGACTATTTTAAAATAAAAGGTGGAAAAACTTTAAATGGTAGCGTGAAGGTAAGAGGTGCAAAAAACTCTATACTTGAATTGATGCCTGCATCGCTTTTGACTTCGGAACCTGTTGTTTTGCACAATGTTCCATGTCTTTCAGATATTGAGACATTAAAGGAGTTGTTGGAAAATTTTGGTGCAAAGATTGTTTGGGATAAGGCTGAACATACACTTACTATTCATACACCAGAAGTTACAAATGTTAAGGCTCCTTATGAAATAGTAAAGAAAATGCGTGCATCAATCTATGTTTTGGGTGCACTTATGGGACGTTGTGGTAAAGCAAAGGTTTCTGCACCTGGTGGTTGTGTTATTGGGCAAAGACCAGTAAATATTCATTTGGAAGCATTGGAAGCTTTGGGGGCAAATATTGAAATTCATCATGGATATATTGTTGGTGTTGCACCAGAAGTTGATGGTAAAAACAGACTTGTTGGTGGAAAAATCAATGGTCGTGTTCGTGTTCAAAATGGTGTAAATATTACTACTCATGGTGGTACAGTTAATGCAATTGAAGCGGCAGTGCTTGCAAAGGGTGAAACAATTATTGAATATGCATCAATGGAACCAGAAGTTGATGATTTGATAAATATGCTTAACTCTATGGGGGCAAAGATTACTCGTGAAAAAGATGGTAATATTGATATAATCAGAATTCAAGGTGTAGACAGTCTTCATGGTACAGAATATTCTGTTATGCCAGACAGACTTGAGGCTGGTACTTATGCGATTGCTGGTATTATTACAAAAGGTGTTGTTGAAGTTCAAAATGCTGATCTTTCTACAATGGATTGTGTTATTGAAAAGTTAAGAGAGGCTGGAGCAAAAATTACACCTACTGATGATGGATTTATTGCAGATGGTAGGGATTGTGATTTGAAAGCTGTGAATATTGATGTTGAACAATATCCTGGGTTCCCAACAGATATGCAATCTCAATTTATGGCTCTTATGACTTTGGCAAAGGGCTCTTCTGTTTTAAAGGAAACTTTGTTTGAAAATAGATTGATGTATGTACCAGAGCTTGTTCGTATGGGGGCGAATATTGAAATACTTGGCGATAGTTTAGCAAAGTTTAATGGTGTTAAACAACTTTATGCTGCGGATGTTATGGCATCGGACTTAAGAAGTGGTGCGGCACTTACTTTGGCTGGGCTTGTTGCTGAAGGAGAAACTGTACTTCACAGAGTTTATCATATTTACAGAGGGTATGAAAATTTTGTTGAAAATTTAAGGGCTCTTGGTGCAGATATTGATGTTTATAAGGAAGATGTTTAAGGGAGTTTTATTATGCGTTGTCCTTTTTGTGCTTCTCCAGATACTCAGGTGAAAGATTCAAGAGTTGCGGAAGATGGATCTTATATCAAACGTCGTAGGTTTTGTACTGAATGTGGTTCAAGATTTACAACTTTTGAACGTGTGCAATTAAAGGATATTATGGTTAAAAAATCAAATGGAATTGTTGTTCCATTTGAACGCGAAAAACTTCTTAATTCTATAAAACTTGCTTGTAAAAAACGTCCTATATCAGAGGAAAGAATTGATAAAATTGTATCGTCGATACAACGCCAGCTTGAAACAACGGGTGAAGGAGAGGTTTCTTCACGTGAGATTGGAAGCTTGGCAATGGAGATACTTTCATCACTTGATATTGTTGCGTATATTAGATTTGCTTCGGTTTATTATAATTTCGATACAAAAGATGATTTTTCAAAGTTTATTGATAAGATAAAAAAAGAAGTTTTGGATGATAATGAATCGGATGTTGTTTTGGCAAAATCATATGATAAATGTTCATTGGATACTGATTTTAGTCCGATTGTAAAAAAAGATGAACTCTTTTAAATATGGAGATTTTAAATGATTACCCAAAAAGGAAAAGAATATGTTGAAAAAAGGAAGAAAGTTTTTGAAGATAACCAAATTCTTAATGATGAAGATCGTCCTTTAACAAAGAAAGAAGTTGATGCAATTTTAAGCGGATTTAAAAATTCTAATTCTGGTAAATCAAAGCGTATGGATGCTACAGTTTTTAGTGAAAATGATACTGTATGTTTAAAACCTAAAAAAATGGAGAGATTTTTACCAAAGTATAAGATAAGTCAGCTTGGATTACTTGATCAAGAAATACTTTTAAAAATGGCTTATCAATCAAAATTAAGGACAAAATTTTCTGATAAAAAGAAGGATGCTTTGGTTCGTAAATTTAATCGTCGTATTGTTCGTAATTATATACTTTCAGCAATATTGGGTGGTTTGGTTGTTGGTGGTGTTATGAATGCACCAAAGGTTAAGACAAAGTTACAGACTGTGATTGAAAAGAATTTTAATCAGGTTAGATAATTACTGATACTTGATAAGTTTAAAAAAAATCTCATGTAAAATTAGGTAATTTTTTTATTTAAGTTTTATGTGATTTTTTACGAAAAAGTCGGAAATACTCTTCTTAATCTTCTTATATTTTTTATCGCATTTATTACGATTTATTTTATCGTAGTAGTATATAAGTGCATTTGTGTTTCCACTGTAATTGTTTACTATATCATTGTATTTTACTTCGTCAATGCGGGCGGAACTTTCAAGCAAGATTTGTTGAAGTTTTGTATCGTTATAATCAATACCAAATTCACTAAGGTCTATACCTTTTTTCATACTGTTGAAAAGTCTCCATTGAGCATCAGCAGAGCCAATATTGAAGTCTGGATTTTCCATTAAAAAATTAACCCTTGATGCGGAGACGACAAGCCTTAGTAACAATGTCGTATCATTTTCTTTTTTGTGTTTTCTGAAATATGAATATTCAGCATCTGGGTTTCCGGTGAAAAGAATACCTTTTTTGATATTATCAATTTGTGCAGAGGCATAAGCTAACTCTCGTGCTTTTTCCATCAAAGTTTCATCTTTGCATTTGTTTGCAGTCTTGCTTATATCATTTTTGTAAATCCACAAAAGGTTTGTGTTCATTGAAGCTTGGTTTGCGTTTTTCCCACCATGATAAATTAATAATCTGCTTTTTTTTATATTTTCAAGATATTCTTTGTTATTTGGATTTTTACCATTTAATAAAGTGTTTTTTAATGCAACATAGGTTTTTGTTTCATCGATATTATAACAAACATTCAATGTTATGTTGTGATAAAACTGTGATACAGCATAGCACGCATCAATATCGCCGGCGTCTGCTAAAAATTCTAATGCTTTTTTTGTGCAATTTTTAATTTCTTTTGTTGCCTTGAAAAGTTCTTCATTCATACAAATGTATTTATAGATAAGGATGTTTGTTTGAGCCTTTTTAATATCTTCATCTGAAATGTTTTCTGGAAGTTTATCTATTAATAAATTCTTTTTTAATTTTTGAAATAGAGCACTGTCCTTTGGGATATATCCAATGGTATGAAAATAATAATATATCTTTGCTTGAAGCAAAGTGTTAAGGTCTATATTATTCATTTTTTACATCCTATTCATGATAATATAGTTGAAATATTTTGTTTTGTCAATAATATAATAAGAAAAAATTCTTGACTGTATTTGAAAAATGTTTTATATTTGTTCTTAATTTTTAATGGGAGTTTTTTTATGTTAGCAAAGGTTTGGACACCGGCGTTTTGTGGGATTGATGTTATAAAAGTTTCGGTCGAGGTTATGATTTCGGCGGGGCTACCTAAGTTTTCTATTGTTGGGCTTCCGGATAAGGCTATAAGTGAGGCGAAGGAACGTATACAATCTGCATTTTCTTCTATGGGGTTTGCTTTGCCTGCAAAAAGAATTATTGTGAATCTTGCTCCGGCTGATGTTGTGAAGGAAGGATCCCATTTCGATTTGCCTATTGCGGTTGCTATGTTGACTGCACTTAATGTTATACCAGAGGAGGAAGTTCAAAACTATATGATACTTGGTGAACTTGGGCTTGATGGTGTGATAAAGTCAGTAAATGGAATTTTGCCAACATCTATGTCTGCGCTTGCAAATAATCTTGGAATAATTTGTCCTGAACCACAGGTGGCGGAGGCTTTGTGGGCAGGAAATAAAGATGTGCTTGGTCCTGCAAATCTTCTTGAATTGATAAATCATTTTAAGGGGACACAGATTATTTCTAATTCTTCTGAACCACCAAGGTTTGAGCAAAAATATTCTGTGGATATGGCTGATATTAAGGGACAGGAGATGGCTCGAATGGCGTTGGAGATTGCTGCGGTTGGTGGTCATCATCTTCTTATGATTGGTCCACCGGGTGTTGGAAAGTCTATGCTTGCATCACGACTTCCGACCATACTTCCGCCTATGACTGCGCGTGAGGCGTTAGAAATTTCTACGATAAAATCTGTTGCTGGGGAATTGGGAGAAAATGGACTTTCTATTGTGCGTCCATTCCGTTCTCCACACCATACTGCGTCTCAGGTAGCATTGACTGGTGGTGGACTTCATGCGAAACCTGGTGAGGTTTCCTTGGCACATAACGGAATTTTATTTTTGGATGAATTACCAGAGTTTTCATCACAAGCGTTGGATAGTTTGCGTCAACCACTTGAAACGGGTGTGGTTAGTGTCGCCCGTGCGAATGGACATATTACTTATCCGGCAAAGTTCCAGCTGGTGGCGGCGATGAATCCTTGTAAGTGTGGGCATTTTGGTGAGCCGGACTGTCAATGTTCTATGGCTCCACTTTGTGCACAAAAGTATCAAAACAGGATTAGTGGCCCACTTTATGATAGAATCGATTTGACTGTTGGTGTGGAAAATATTAACCCGTGGGAGCTTGCTTCGCTTAAACCAAGTGAAAGTTCCGAAGTTGTGAAGGCAAGGGTGATAAAGGCTCGTGAATTTCAAAATTTAAGGCTTAAAAAATATTTTGGAGATGTGGAAATACTTAACGCTCATCTTTCTGGAAGTGAGATTGAGGAGTGTGCAAATTTGTCACCTGAAGCTTTAACACTTCTTACAAAATCTGCGGAAAAATTGAAACTTTCAGCTCGTGCATATTATAAAACTATGCGTGTGGCAAGGACAGTTGCGGATATGTCGTTCCGTGACAAAGTTTTACCGGAAGATATTTCTATGGCACTTAATTTTAGAAGAAAAATTTAAGAAGTGTTGGGTAAAAGAGTTTTTTGTTTCTATTGACTTGGTGCGGATATTTTGTTATCTTTAAATTTAAATTGGGAGGTTAAAATGATTAATGTTTGGGATATTTTAAAGGACAGCTTTTTGGATACATTGAATTTGCTTCCTTTTTTGTTTGTGGCGTATTTGATTTTGGAGTTTGTGGAGCATAAATCACAAAAAAAGATTACGAAAATCATTCAAAAATCGAACAAGTTTGGTCCATTGGTGGGGTCTGTTTGTGGACTTTTTCCACATTGCGGGTTTAGTGCTATTGCTGCAAGTTTTTATTCGACAAGGGTGATTACGATTGGGACTTTATTTGCTGTTTTTCTTGCTACATCCGATGAAATGGTGGCGATATTTTTATCCGAAGGTGTTTCATTAGAGTTTGTTGTAGAGGTGCTTTCGATAAAGTTTATTTGTGCGGTTGTGGTTGGATTTTTGCTTGATGCGATTTTCAAAAAGAAGCAGCAAAATCTTAAAATAAAGGAATTTTGTAATTGTTCTAATTGTCATTGTGGGGAAAATATTTTGTATTCTGCGATAGAGCATACAATGAAAATTTCATTTTGGATTCTTATCGTAACATTTATTTTTGGAAGCTTGGTCGAAGGAATTGGCGAAGAAAAAATAAGTCAGATTTTATCTGATAACTTTATATTTTCAAAATTTATTGTTACTGCAATAGGTCTCATTCCAAACTGTGCCTCATCCGTAATTTTATCAAAACTTTACCTTAGTGGTGCGATAAGTGTTTCATCTCTTATTGCCGGACTTCTAGCTGTATCAGGCGTTGGTTTGGTTGTGCTTTTCAAGATGAATAAAAATGTAAAAGAAAACCTTAAGATTACAGGAACGCTTTATTGTATTGGTGTTATTTTAGGATTTGTTTTAGAATTGATTTTACATTCTTAAAAAAAGTACTTGTGTTGAGGTAAAAAATATGATATACTAAGGCTAGTTGTTCCAGTATATATTGGCTAGTTGTTAATATTATATTGGAGGTTTCTTATGAAAATACTAGATAAAAACATCGATTATTCCCTTGATGGTGGAGAAAATCTTATTGACTTGAATATTTATAATAAGGATTCATGGGGAAAAGATGGTGATATTAGAGTTTTAAACTTTTATGATAAAGATAAAAATCCGAAAGATAAAGATTGTTATTTAGCTTTTCTTCCTGTTAAAAATGGAAAGATAATTGGGTGCTATTCTTTGGCTTGTAATACAAAATATGTTGCAGAATTTTTAAATTATGTAGGTATTTCTAAAGATAGTATTGATATTAAACATAGTAAACAAATCGAATTTTTTTCAGGTCTTGTTTGGGATAAAGATGGTAAATTTTACAGTGTTTATGACAAATTACCAAAGGATAAAAAGTATGAAACAGGTAATTTTCAATTGGATAAAACATATCATGAAATTCCTGATTTTTCGAATGTTCATGTTAAGGGAGATTTTTTTGTAACTTCAAAAAGACTTAGTTCGTTGAAGGGAGCACCTTCTAAAGTTGATGGTGATTTTGTTTGTACAATGAATAATTTGCAGTCTTTAGAAGGTGCGCCGGAATTTGTTGGTGGAAATTTTTCTTGCTCATTTAACAGATTAACATCACTTGAAAATGGTCCAAAGAAAGTTGGTGGATATTATACATGTTGCTATAATCCAAAATTAAAAAACGATAAATGTTCGACGAAAGTTGGTAAAGAATTTTTGTGTGATTATGGAATGACAGATGATGTAGAAAAAATGGATTTCTATAGAACAGCAAATAGATTGTGTGAGTTTAAAACTTATGATTGTGAATATTCAAATAGAAAAGTAAAACATACATTAGATTTCTTGAAAGATTTTAATTTCCCTGGCGAAGCATATATATTTAGTAAATATAAGCGCAAGATAGTGCTAAATAGAAAAGTAGATAATGGAAATTTTGTTTTTGTTGGATTAAAGGGAGTTGATGATGAAAGATAATGATTTTGTTTTACGTATGACAAAGAAAGATATAAAAAAATATGAAAAAGAAGAGAAAAAACGTAAGTTGTTTTTAGATGGAACTTCTAAAATAAAAGCAAAGTTTTCTGTAGGAGAAAATAATGATAATCAAAGTTGTTTTATAGAAGGAAATACTTGCTTTAAAATAAAATCTGGTAGAGATTAAAACAAGTCGCCCTGCAAATTTTGTGGGGCTTGTTTTTTATCTTCCTTCTTTTCTTTTTTCATAGGTTTTGTTTGTGGTTGAACAGAGGTAAAAACATCAACCTTTCCATTTGCAAATTCAACGGTTGCGGATGATAATTTTTGTAAATAATCTTTACTACTTATTGTTTCTGTTCCATTCCAAACAATTGCATAACCACGCTTTAGAACATTTTTAAAAGAGTAACTTTCGAGCATCTTTTCTGCAAAATTTACTCTATCAGAAAGAGAGTTTGTTTTGTTGGAAATAAGCAAGTCGAGTTTTGAACTTTTATCATCCAAACGTTGCATTGCATCGCCAATATATTGCATTGGATTTTTAATGGCGGAGGCAAAACTTTTTATTTTAAGGTTGAATGTTTCGAACATCCTGAAAATAGTATTGGTTAAGAAGTTTTCTTTTTCCTTAATATTTCTTATTAAATCAGAACGTACAGGTACAGCCTTTTCCGCGGCACCGGTTGGGGTTGGTGCACGAAGATCAGAAACATAGTCGATAAGTGTTGTATCGGTTTCGTGCCCTACGGCTGAAATCACAGGAATTGTGGAAGCGAAAACTGCACGCACAACATTTTCTTCGTTAAATGGCATAAGGTCTTGAACACTTCCACCACCACGTGCAACAATTATAACGTCCGGACGATTTTCACCTTGAATTTTATTAAAGTTGTTTATCGCTTCGGTTATTTGGATATCGGCACCTTCGCCCTGTACAGCAACAGGATAAACGATAATTCGTGTTGGGCAACGGTCGGTTATGCGGTGGATAATATCTTGGATAACTGCACCGGTTGGTGAAGTAACAACACCAATTGTTTTTGGAAACATAGGAATTGGCTTTTTATATTTTTCATCAAACAAACCTTCGGCAGAAAGCTTTTGTTTTCTTTCCTCGATAAGTTTTAAAAGGGCCCCTATACCTGCAACTTCGACACTTTCAACTGTAATTTGATATGATGAACGGCCGGTATATGCGGTGATTTTTCCGCCAATTACTACTTCTAAACCTTCCTCTAACTTTACATCAATTTTTGTCCATTTCCAAAGCACGCAGTTTAGAATGTAATCTTTTCCGCCATAACTTTCCTTTAAATCGAAATAGTAGGTACCGGATGAATGTTTTTTTAATCCCTGAATTTCACCCTTAATTTTTATTTTTTTAAAGGTACCTTCTAAAATCTCTTTTAGTACCATAGAAAATTCGGCAACACTAAAAACCTTTTCTACCTGTGGTGTTGGTGGAATTTCGGAAGGTCCCAAAGTATTTGTTTTTGGGGCAGGGGTGACTTCGGAAATTATATCATCAAAAAAATCACTCATTCTTTAATTCCTCCAATGGCCAACGTGGGCGAGGTGTTACAGAAAAGTCGGAAATTTTACCTTTTAAATAATTTTGTTCGCCGGCAAAGGCAATCATTACACCGTTATCCGAGCAATATTTAGGTTCAGCAACAATAAGCTTCATTCCAGCAGAAGTTGCAATTTTATCAAGTACACCACGTATTGCAGAATTTCTTGCAACGCCACCACTTGTAACAATATGTTGAATGTTAAGGCCTTTTACTTTTTTAACAGCAAGTTTCATTTTCTTTTCAATAATATCGCAAATTGCAGACTGGAAGCTTGCGCAAATATCTGCCTTAGTTTTGTCATCAATATTTTCGCCAAGCTTTTCAATAACAGTTCTGACCGATGTTTTAAGACCAGAGAATGAAAAATTTAAATCCTTTGAATAAATCATTGGGCGTGGAAAATCAAATGCCTTTGGGTTACCATGTTTTGCGTATTCCTCAATATCCTTTCCGCCCATATACTCCCAACCAAGCATTTTTGCAGTTTTATCAAAACATTCGCCACAGGCATCATCAATAGTTGTGCCAAGAAGTTCATAATTGCCAACATCCTTTACAATCAAGATTTGAGTGTGACCACCACTGGCAAGCAAAAGCAAATATGGAAACTTTAGCTCTTTATTAAAAAACATTGGCATAAGGGAATGAGCTTCAAGATGATTAACTCCGACAAATGGTTTGTTAAGAGCGAAGGCTAAAGATTTTGCCATATTTGCACCGACAATCAATCCACCAATCAATCCAGGTCCAATACCAGCAGAAAATACATCAATATCATTTGCTGTTATTTTTGCATCAACTAATGCTTGTTTTAAAAGTACATCCATATATTCAAGATGAGCACGTGAAGCAATTTCTGGAACAACACCACCGTAAATACTGTGCTCCTTATACTGAGTAATAAGTTGATGGGCAAGTATTTCGTGCTTGTCGTTTATTATTGCAATTGCTGTTTCATCACAGCTACTTTCTATACCAAGTGTAATCATCTTTTTTATTTGCTTTTTAGTAATTTAATTTTATACTATGTATTATAGAAAGTTTTTTCTGAATTTTAAAGGAGAAAGTGAAAAATGAAAAAGATATCTTTGTTACTTATTTTGATTGCACTTACTTCTTGTTCTTCAAAACCACGAGAAGAAACAATGTCAATGGTTAATTATGCTTCTGCAAATAGGACTTCTTTGACTGGAAAAAGTAAGATTGTTCAAAAACCTACTCTTATAAAGCTTGGAATAAAACCGCTTACTTTGACAGAGGCAAGGGGGTATATGCATAATTTGTTTAATGCTCTTATTCCGGATTTGGAAAAAACAAATATCACATACCAGATGGCGGGAAATGATATAATACTTACAATTCAATCTCATATAATTTTGGATGAAGATATGAATGTTATAAGTTCTATTAGACCACAACTTGATAATATTATAAGGTTGTTATCGGTGAATAATAGAAACTTTATCGAAATTATTGGGCATACATCTAGTGTGGGTCCAAGTTATTCTAATGTTGTAAAGTCAAAAAATATGGCTATAAGTGTGGCTAAATATTTTATGGATAGAAATATTATTCCTGAGCGAATCTTTATGAACGGTATGGGTGAGTCACAGTGGATTGCCGATAATACAACAAGGGAAGGGCGACTTCTTAACCACAGAATCGAGATTAGAATTTCCCCACTTATTTAAAAATCAAACAAGTGTTTAAATTTTATCCCCTTTGAGTTAACGAAGGGGATTTTTTTAAGCATGCGTTTGAATTTTTGTTTTATACAATAACTGCGAGGTTATCAGGTGTTCCTTTTGATGCCTTAATATTTACGGTTATGATTATTAAAAGTTCGTAATCGTGGCTGTGTTTTGGAATTGCATCTTTGTATAGCAAATGGCTTGTGTTTATTGTCATTTTTGTAACAAGATGGTCATCATCAAGAAGTGTGTAACATACTTCTTTTTTATTCATACGTTCAGCAATTTCGTGTGCACTTTGAGGCCTTTTTAATGCATCAAGAAGTGTTTTCATTCTGTTATCAATATCTGCCCTTGGGGTTTCAAGAAGTTCAGGATGAAGTATTTGTATATCAAGTTCGGCAAGCAAGTTTAAATCAGGTGTGATAAGTGGAAAAAACTTTACGCCACCAACTGTTTTAATTGCCTTTCCTTTCTTTTCCAAACGAGCCTTTATTTCATTATATGGTGAAATTTCAGATAAGCGTTTAAGTTGAGGTGAAAGAACATCACGGATTTCCTGTAAATGCTGACTGCGTTTTTTAGGGTTGATTTTTACTTCACCAACATATACCAATTTAAATTTCATGGTAATCCTCCTTATGCTTTATATGCTTCATTATATCATAAGATTGGATTTATTTCTATATTTATTTTGTTTGTGATAAATACTGTTTTATAATTCTGATATTGTTGTTGTATATAAGTCTTTCAGTGTTGGACATTTCGAAATATATTGTTTCAATATTTTCTGTTTTTGTTAATGCCTCTTTATATTCTTCTTCAGTTATATTGGTTTGAGGTTTAGTTTTTTCATAAAAAAACTCTTTGCTGTTACAAAGAGTTGAATTTTTTATAGGAAAAACCATTGTTGAGTTTGTTGGTGTTCTAAATTTTTGTGCTGTGTTTTTTATCATGATCTCTCTCTCCTGATTCTTATTCTAATCCGTTAATGAAAAAAAAGTCAATTAAAATAAAAAAAATCCAGCAATTTTTTTGCTGGATTAAAAATATTAGTTTTTATCTTATTTTCTGAGTGGTGGAATTGCAGGAAGTTCCTTTCCTTCTAGCCATTCAAGGAATGCACCACCAGCAGTTGAAATATATGAGAAGTCAGCTTCTACACCGGCATTGTTAAGTGCTGAAACAGTATCTCCACCACCAGCAACAGAAATAAGTTGACCTTCACGAGTTAATTTTGCAACTGTTTTTGCAAGTTCGTTTGTACCACGATCGAATGGAACAAGTTCGAATACTCCAAGTGGGCCATTCCAAAGAACTGTTTTTGCAGTTTTGAATTTTTCATCAAGCATTTTTGATGTTTCTGGACCAACGTCAAAGATTTTCCAGTCGCCATCAACAGCATTAACACCAACGAATTTGTTTTCTGCGTTTGCTTTGAATTCTTTTGCAACACAAACATCAATAGGAAGGATTATTTCACAACCATTTTTCTTTGCTTCTTCGATAATCTTTAATGCTGTGTCTGTCATTTCTGGTTCAGCCATTGATGCACCAATGTTGTAACCTTTTGCAAGCAAGAATGTGTTTGCCATTGCTCCACCGATTACCAAAGCGTCAACTTTCTTTGTGATGTTTTCAAGTACAGCAAGTTTTGTTGAAACTTTTGAACCACCAACGATTGCGATTGCAGGATGTGCAGGATTTTCCAATGCTTTTGTTAATGCATTGATTTCTTCTTCCATCAAAAGACCTGCGTATGAAGGTAAGAATTTTGTGATACCTTCTGTTGATGCGTGTGCACGGTGTGATGTAGAGAATGCGTCGTTTACATATACATCGCCAAGTGATGCAAGTTTCTTTGAAAATTCAGAATCGTTTGCTTCTTCTTCAGCATAGAAACGAACATTTTCAAGAAGAATTATATCACCATCGTTCATTGAAGAAATTGCAGATTCAACTTTTTCACCAATTGTATCATCAACGAATTTTACAGGTTTACCGATTGCGTTTGAAAGACTTTCAATCATAAATTCAACAGAAAATTCTGAAGATTTTTTTCCCTTTGGACGACCAAAGTGAGTAATGATTATAACCTTTGCACCTTTGTCAGAAAGTAATTTTGCAGTAGGAGCGAATCTTTCGATACGGCTGTTGTCTGTGATTGTTGTACCTTCGGTTGGAACGTTCAAATCGGCACGAACAACAACCTTTTTACCTTTTATATTTTCTATATCATTTATTGTCTTTAATGTAGACATTTTAACTTCCTTTCGTTTTGTTAAATTATGGAGATAGTTTATATCAAAAAAATTTTTCTTACAATAGGTTTTTATTATATTTTACTTTATTACGACACGACGATTTTGAGCATTTTTTTCGCCAGTTTTTGTTTGAACTTTTGGTTCGGTACTTCCAACACCTTGAAGAATAATTCTTTCTTTTGGAACACCGTATGACATTATAATCTTTCCAACATTTTCGGCGCGTTTTTTCGAAAGTTTTTGATTATATTCTGGTGTGCCACTTGCATCAGTGTGGCCCTTTATTATAATCATTTCTTCGGAATTTTGTGCATTTTCGGCGATATCTTTTATTGCATCATTGAACTTTGGATCAACGGTTGCGTCGTTCCAGTTAAAAAATATTTCATAAGGTAGCAATGTTGATGGAGCATCCTTTATTTCTATTTCAAGGTATTCATCTTCATCAACAGATTCAAATTCTGGTTCTTCTTCTGGGAGGTATTCTTCATCTTGATGTTCCTCCTCCTCAGCAGGAGCTTCTTCTTCAATTTCTTCCTCTGTAACTTCTTCTTCTGGTTCGGTTACCTCCTCCTCTGTTTCTTCAGGAGTAGGAGCTTCAATAGTTGGTTCTGGTTCAGTAGGTTTTGCAACAGAATCAGAGCAAGATATTTTTGAAAGCTTTTCTTCAAGTTCTGATAACTTCTTTTGAAGTTCAGAAAGATTATCCTGTGATGAATTTTTAAGCAAGCGCTTTAATTCTTCGATTTGTTTCTTTATATCTTCGATTTCAGCCTTAGTTTGATTATTAGAAAGTCTTGTATTGATATCATTTATTGATTTTTCAATTCTTGAGATGCTTTCTTTTATTTCTTTGCTTACTGTTAATTCACGAACAACGGTATGTTTTATAACAGGAATAGGTGGATTGTTCGAAACAATAGGAAGATTAGGCCACTTTGGAATAGAAAGAATCTTTCCATCATATTTTGGAACAGATGGTTTCTTTTGTTTTGTTTTTTTAGATTTTTCACAACCGCAACCATCATTTAATTTTGCAAATAAATATTTTCTTGCCTTCATAAAACGATTTTGACAGGTCAAAGCTTGCTTTTGACTGGCACCACGAGAAAGACTATCAACCCAACAATCAAATTTTGCCTGAGCTTCGGCCATAAGTTGTGGATATTTGTTTACCAAATCAGTGTCAAGGAAATGAAGCAAATCTTCGTAATAATTACTTATTTCAACAAGTTGATTTGCAGGTAAATTTTTTGTGTAAATATCTTCCGGACGAACTGTTTCACCGTGATAGGCGTTTATAGCCTTTGTTGCAAAGTAATTTGCCATTTCATAGTCTGGTGTGAAATTTGCCTTAAACAATGCATAAGATTTATATTCATTTGCAAGAGTTGATAAAAATTTATTTTTTATAACATTGGAATAAAAATCAGTTGCACGCAAAGTTTGAACATAATCCTGTGGAGGAAGATTTATTATAGCCTGAGCTGGGGTAGAGTGGGTGAGAATAGAAAAGCCTATTACACCAAATAAAATATGAAAATGTTTTTTTGATAACATAGTTAAACTCTCTCCCCTATACCCCTATTATATATGTTTTGGTTTATAGAATCAATATAAAAATTACAAAGCTTCATCCAAAACTTTATCAAATATCACAGGTATTTGTTTTTGAAGTTCATGAGCAAGAGGAATCATCAACTCACGCATACTTGGATGTGCAGCAGGAGATGTTCTTAGTTTTAAGATATGTTTCCATTCACGAAGGTTTGTTGTGATTACTATTTCTGTTTTAATATCAATTGGAAGAACACCACGTGCATTTTCTGGTTTTGAGCCGTTTGCCATCATATCCATATATGATTTTTCGGCGTTTTTCATTGCATTTTCCCAGATTTCGTATTCTTTTGTGCCTTCGTTAAGTTCGGTAGGTTTTATAACTGTGATTTCATTACCAAACTTATCCTTTGTATAGTTACAGTATCTTGTGGACTCTTGGGAAAAAGATGCAATTCTGTGACGAACAAGTTCGTGTGTAAAACCACGGTTACAGATGAAACGAACTGTTATATTGAAATGTTCAAGAACTGACTCGTGACCACGTTTTGCAATTTTTTCAACAAAGTTTTTTGCAGAATCTTCTGTTATTAAATCGTTTGATTTATAGCAGGTACGACCAGCAATTTCGATTAATTTTAAAATTTCTTTGCCATTTATTGGTGTCAAAATTTCAAATGAAGGTTTTATTATTTTTACCATTTTCTCTCTCTCCTATCTTTTTTTAAAATCGTGGTGGAATCTTAAATTCCTGTTTTTTGAGAAGGTTTAATGCTTCTCGTCTTCTTTTTTCTTCCTTTATTTTCGCCTGTATATAGGCAAAGAATTTTCTTACAACTAGTATAATCAAATATACGAATGCGATGATTATTACTATGTGTATGTATTCAATTGCATATAAGAATGCGTTTTGAATTCGTGATTTAACAAAGCCAAATGTGGAATTGTATCCACGTTCTATACGTATTGAAATGTGTCTTTTGTTTTTAAGGGATGAGAGGTATTTTATGCTTTCCTCTAATACAAATATTTTTTTGTTTAGTTGTTCTGCATATTTTTGCATTTCCCTTATTTTATCAAAGTTGTATACATCGTCTTTGTTAAGTATTTCATTTGTTTTTAACAAAGCAGAACGTAGAGGAATAAGTTCGTCATAGAATGATGCCAAATCCCTTTCTATGTATTCGTCTTTTTTGTAATCGTTTTTTACTATGTTTCCATATTTTGTGATAGAGTTTATGAAATTAGGGGCATTGGAAATATCTATATCTAATTCGATTTTTCCTATTATGTTTTCAGGAAATATAAGATTCTTTATTAAAATTTTTTCTAAAACGTTACATTTTAATGTTTGACATTCGTTTAAAATGCTTTGAAATCCGGCGATTTGAGTGTTTCTGGAAGTTTCAACATTAATAATTTGTTCTTCAAAATATCTGGATCTGTTGGCGATGTTATATGCAGTTTTTATGTTGTACCAAGCGTTATCAAAATTATAATTTTTTATGTCGTATACTACTGATTTTGTGGAGGTTTCAACGTTTTTTGCGAAATCCGTAAAGTTATCTTCTTTACATCCGAAAAGTAAGATAATGGATATAAATAATACAATTTTTTTATATATAATCATCATGTATATGATTATTAGCATATTGTTTTGTAAAATAAAAGATAAATTTTTCAAAAAAAAATCTTGACAAAGGAATTTTTTTTATTTAAATTACTTGATACAAATTCGAAAGATTTTTTAAATTATACTAGACAAGATGTAAATTTTGTGGTATATTTAAGAAAAAACTAAGAAAGAGGTTTATTATGGCAAATAAAAAAGAAATGTTTGAAACTGGTCTTGCTAAGATGGATTTTTTCTTAAAAGATGAAGATGTCTTTAATGAGGCTGCTGATAAGCTTGCAAAGAAGGAAGCTGCTGAAAGAAATGCCGAGAAGGCAGCTGTTATTGCCAATCAAAAGGCTAGTGCTTCTAAATAATATATGTTTTTTCAAAATTGGATACCTCCATTTTTGTGGAGGTATTTTTTTTATTAGAATTTATTTTTTGTGGTTTGAATATATTTTACTTTATAAAAAGTTTTATGTGGTGTTTCCCAAATTATAAAATTATTATGGGAATGTTTTTTTAATATTTTTATCAATTATCCAGCGTATATATAAAATTTTTCAGCTGGTTGACAATCTTTTTTGAAATTTAGGTCCTTTTTTGTTTTTGTATCACTACAACTTTCTCCTAAAAATCTTTGGTATTCAATTGTGTCATGTTTTCCCGTTTCAAATAATGAATGACCTAAGAAATGGTTTGTAACCTTATGTATTCCAAGCATATCCAATAAAGTAGGAGCAAGAGTTATTGATGTTAGTCCATCTGCATCGATAATTTGGTGTTTAAATTGAGGTTTGTATATGAATAGAGGTATAGTATCAATCCAATCAATATCTGGATAGTTGAATGTTTTGTTATATCCAGTGCTTGAATGAGTACAATGATCTGTTGTGTAAACTAATATAGTATCTTTTGCTTTTGCACTTTTGTTATATTTTTCAAAGAATTTTCCGAACCAAAAATCTTGGTTGTGGAATTTATTAAGATATGGATTTTTACCGTCTTTGTATTTTTTATCAGGGGAGTCCTTACCTTCATGAGTTCCTAGTATATAAGAAACTATTAAAAATGGTTTATTTTGTTTTGATGCAATTTCATATTCTTTGAATATTTTTTCGTAAAGTTCTTTATCTGTTAAGTTTTCTTTGTCTGGATTATCGTTAGTGCCTAGGTGTGAAATTTTATCGAATCCACCAATTTCTTTTATGTAATTATTAAAGTGAGTATCTGCGTGTGGGGAAACAAATACTGTGTAATAACCTTTATCTTTTAAGATTGATGGAATTCCCTCTGGTTTGTATTTTAGTATTTCTTTAAGTTCTTTTTGTGAAATTTGGCCGAAACCATTTTTTCCAGGGTAATAACCACCTAAGTATTGAATACCAGAAATTAACTGTCCTCTAATTCCTCTAAATGTTGCGGCTGTATGATTATAATAATTATCAAAAATAATAGATTTATTTTTTAATGCAAAAGCATTTGGAGTTAAATCTTTTGATATTACACGAAGAGAAGTACCTTCGGTAAAAAGTATGATAAGATTGTTATTTTTTAATGATTTATCGTTAAATGATGTTCCTTTATCAAGTATAGTTTCTTTTTTAAATTGATTTCCTTGACTATATTCTATTTTATAAAAGAAGCCTTTTGTTGCAACTTTTATTGTTTTGAATAAAGCGTTTGTTGGAAATTTTTTTGATGAATAAATTATTAAAAAAGAAACAAAAAATGTTAAAATATATTGCTTTTTATTTTTTGTTAAATTTATTTTAGATTTTAGTAATAAATAAAAGTATACCAAAAAGATGATAGTTAATTTTATTATATTAAAGATACCGATATCTTTTGCACAATCAAGGTTTTCAAGGGTGAGAGCTTCGATATATCCTCCAACAAATGATGCATTTGTAAATTGTAAACTGTTGCATAGGCATAGTAGGATACTTATAATTTTAGTGAATTTATTTAATGAAAAGCTATTTAGTATTATTATAAGTAAAGTTTCAATTGCAAAATGGTTTGCAAGTTTTGTTTTTAATATGAAATATGGTAATAAAATCAATATAATAGATGTTATATTAAAGAAGTATTTTTTTGTAAACTTTATCATTTAAACCACCCTTTTTTGTTTATCATTTTTCAATATATTCATAAAAAAGTAATAAATCAAGAAATTTTGCGGAAAAACGGCTAAAATATTCTTAAATAACATTAGTAAATTTATTGTAAATTTTTAAGGGTGGTTTTTAGTTTTTGTTTACTATTATAAACAAGAAAAAAGGTTGGATGAAAATCCAACCTTTTTCTTAGTATTCGTATTTATATAATTTAGCACAACTTGTGCATCCGGTAATTCCGGCTGCTAAATCTCCTGATGCGAGATTTGAGTATGTATGTGCATCATTTATACTGTTCTTTCCATTAGATGCGTCTATATCATAATAGAGTGTATCTTGAGCTAAACAGTCTCCATATTGTCCTCTTGAAGTACAAATCGAGCTAGCAGCTTTACAATTTTCAGGTCTGGAAGTTATTTCGTAATATGTTTCTGTTCTTTTAGATACACATGAACCATATTGAGAGTAGAGGCAAACTTCTCTTGTTTTTTGTGTTTTTACAAGACCTTCACAATCGTAACCTAATCTAACACCTTGTCCACCGTATGTGTTATTTGATGAACGTTTACTCAATAGGTTAACAAATGTTGGTTCACGACCTCCTTGTCCACCAGATGGACCTTCACCATCACCACCTTTTTCTGTTGTTTCACCATAGTAGTTTATATATATGCCATAGTCTGTCCAGGCAATATGAGCATAACCTCCTTTTCCACCAGAATACATTGCTCCAGCATCACCACCGCTACTACCAGCTCGAGCACTTTTTCCATTTACAGTAGATGCGGAACCACCGCCGGCACCTTTAGCACCACCGGTACCACCTTCAGAATATCCGTAATCTCCAGGAGATCCACCGCCACCACCAGCAATGTATTCGGATCCTCCAATTATAGCCCATGATCCACCACCACCACCGGCTCCATTATGTTTATTACCACTGTGAGTTCCATGGGCACCAGAGTATAATTTATAATCTGCACCTTTAGTATCACCGATGTAGAATCTGTATGCTAATTTAGCACCTTCACCAGAAGTTCTACCATCTGTAGAACCACCATTACCACCACCAAGTACCAAAACGTAATAACCAGGATCTATGTGTCCAATTGCTCTACTGCTACCAGATATCTCTTCAATTTTTCTAATTCTTACAGGACCGTGGCAACTTGTTGAACCTTCACTTGATTGTAGCCAATCACCGCATGGAACACATGATGAGCCATTATCGTATGTATTTGCTTTACAAATATTGCAACCTGAGTGGTTATAGTTTGCAATATAACCAGCAGAACATGAAGAACATCTGCTTGCACCTTGACCAGAATAACTTTTTGCACCTGAGCAGTAATAACATGATGTTGTTCCTCCTATGGAAGCATATCCACTACCACATTGATTACATATTCCAGAATTATAACCAAAACCTGCGTTACAGCTTGTTGCTGCGCATGTTTTTGTGTCGCATATAGCAACTCCTGGATAAGAAGAAGGATTTGTGCTACTTGTGCAACCTTTTTGTGATGAGTTTGCACTTCCTGTTGCACAATAACCTGAACTTACATTTGTGCAGTTAGAAGCGCCTTTATTTGCAGAATAAGTTCCAGGGCCGCAGTTTAAACATTTTGTATTTCCTGTTCCTTTTGCATATGTTCCAGCAGAACAAGGGGCACATGTACTTTGACCTTTTTTATTTGTATAGTATCCAGCTGCACATGGTTTACATTCAGCCTGTCCTGTTTTTCCTTCTGTTGAATGACCTTCTTGACAATTCGTACAGCTTGTTGAACTTGCGTGGGAGTAAGTTCCCGCAGCACAACTTATACAATCATTTGTACCATCGGAATATGTTCCTGCCTTACATGCTTCGCAAACGAAGAGATAGCTATCTGTTGCGAAAAGTGGAGCAGGAGATGTGATTGTAAATATCAATCCTGTTGTAGTTGTTAATTTTCTTAGCTTCATAAGGTCCTCCTTTTATTTTATAAATTCTTTGTTTGGATAATCATCATTAACGTTTTTCTTTCCTGTACCGCCAGGGCATTTTGAAATACCAAACTTTGGATGATATCCTGGTTGACATTTTGGTTTACATTTACGAATAGTTGGATCCCAAACAAGATGTTCAGAATTATGACAAAGACATGAACCGTCAGTTCTTCTGTACACAGACTGTGCCATACTTTGGCATGTTTGACCACTGTATCCTTCAAATGCAGTTTCGTTTGGTTTTGGAATGCAGTATTTCCTTAGAACGGCTTCGACTTGCCCTGTCGTCACACCAGAATAGGCCTTGCCACTTATGCTTAAGAATAAAGCAATCAGAAATATTTTCTTTAATTTCATAGCTTTTTGTCCCTCCTCGTTTCATATGATTTTACGAATCCGTTAAGAGAATCAATATCCTTCAACAGAGTGGTAAGGAAACCATACATAACCTTACCGGTTCGAAAAACCCTTAATGTCTTGAAGTGCATTCGTATAGGGAAAGCCTATACTTCTGAATTCATGGCTTTAAAAGTTTTCCCTTTTGAAAAGATTGTAGTTTTATTCAACACCCTTTCAAAAGTACACTACAAAAGTAATATACTTCTTATATGATATTTTTTTTTGATTGATTTGTAAAGAAAAATTTCACAAAACTTGCTTATTTTTTACATTCTTTTCAAGGTATGTACAAATTAAAGTGAACAAGTCCTTTAATTTTCCCTCATAATTTTTATTGGCACCAGAGATTACCTTGTATGAAGATTGAGCAAAGTTTTGTTTGTTTATGTAGTTAATTAATCCTTTTAGCGAATCGTCAGGGATGGTGTTATCATTGCCGGCACCTATGATTAAACCGCTACATGGGGCAGGATTGAAGAATCCAAAATCATACTTTTTAGGTGATGGTGAAACAGCAATATAGCCAGATACTTCTATTCTTCGCATTAAAAGTTGCATTGCAACCCATGCACCAAAGCCAACACCAGCAAGCCAAAATTCAGTAGCTTCTTCGTTTTGTTCCTGTATCCAATCAACAACGGTTGAGGCATCAGTAAGCTCTGGTTCACCAGCTTCGAATATACCTTGGGTATTTCCGACACCTGGGAAATTAAAGCGAATCACAGAGAAACCTTTTTGTAAAAATGCATAAAAAATGGTATAATTTACCTTTTCATTCATGTTTCCACCGTTTGTTGGAACATCATGAAACACAACGGCAATAGGAGCCTTTGGGTTAGGATTCTTGTAATAACTTGCCTGTATTCGGCCATTTGCACCTGATAAAATTATATCCATATTTTCTCATCTTCCTTTCGTATAGCTCTATTTTACAGTAATTATATAGTAAAATGCAATAAAAAGAATATATTTTCATTTTTTTTAATTTCATTATGGACTTTTAGATTTAACAATGCTATTAAATATAGTTATAGAAAGAAAAGGGAGAAGGTTATGTATAAAAAATCTTTAAAATCAGTTGTTGCATTTCTATGCTTATTTGTTTCAACAAGTGTATTTGCTTCTGTTTTTGATTCTTCTATTTGGAATTATTGGAAGAATGAAGATGAAGAACTTAACATGATGGGAACTTCTTACGCTAATGGTGAAGGAAGTTCAAGTAAAACAAAAAATAATGGTGCAAAAAAATCTGGTAAGAAAAAAAATATGGCTGGTGCTCAAGATGCTGCAATATTAGGTAGTGAAGGTAGTATTGGTTTTGACTCTTATAACTTTTCTTCTTTTAAAGTAAATGATTTGAATAATAAAAAGCCAGTTGTCGTTTGTAGACAAAAAGGATGTACCGAACTTAACGATAAAATGACAAGAAATTATCTTTTTAACGTTATTGCGAATCTTTTGTATGTAAATAATAAAACAAAGGTTTATTTATGTGAAGCAAATACAAATACAAGAGCATGTATTTCAAATGGTTTAAAGTATGCTGTTAATATTGGTGGTACTGCGGGTGTTATTTATATACCATCTATTACAATAACTGATGTTTCTTTTTCACAAAATCTTAAACGAATCAGTTTTATGTTCTCCTATGATCTTTATGCAAATGGTTTGAAATCATTCTGTTCTGCATCTCATAATACTATTGAAATTTCTGATGATAAACAGGCATTGATAAGAGATAATACTTATAAGTGTCAGCTTACATCTGATTTGCCATCAACATCATATAATATTTACAATATTGATTATCTTGATTTAGATTATGGTATAATTGGCGCATATTATTCTACTGGTATGAGTGGTGCAAGTAACGGTGGCCATGATGGATATGTTTTAATGAAGTTTCAATATACCGATAAAAACAGTATAAGACCTGCTTCTACTTGCAAGACTGGTGTTTGTGATGATCAAAGTTATCGTATTGCACCGGGGCAATATGAAGTTATTCCTTTAGATAATAAAAATAAGGCAAGCAATAATGAAAGAAAAGACTCCTAACTTTATTGCACATATTCTTGTTATTGATGATGATAGTGTTATACGGAGTCTTTTGAAAAGATATTTGTTTGAAAATGGCTTTTTGGTAACTGTTGCCGAAGATGCTATTGATGCTGAAAATCTTATTTCTTCCATAAAATTTGATTTGATTGTTACGGATAAAATGATGCCGGAAAAAGACGGAGTGGATTTTGTTAGGGATATAAGAAAACTTAACAATAATACTCCGGTTATAATGCTTACGGCTATGGGTGATATTGATAATAAAATATTAGGTTTTGAAAATGGTGTTGATGATTATGTTGCAAAACCATTTGAACCAAAGGAATTACTTTATCGAATCCAAAGTATCCTTAAACGAACAAAATCAAATGTAAATGAAGTTATTATATTTGGAGATTTTTCTTTTGATATGAAATCTGAAGTTTTGAAAAAAAATGATGATGTGGTAAAGTTGACTTCGGAACAAAGAAAAATTATGAATGTATTTTTAAAAAATGTGAATTCTATTGTAAGTAGAAATGACTTTATGGAGGTGCTTAATTTTTCAGATGAACGAAATATTGATGTCGCAATAGCAAGGCTTAGAAAAAAAATAGAGACAAAGGACGAAAAATATATTACAACTGTAAGAAATGAAGGTTATAAATTTTCAATTTAGCGAGGTGTAAAATGAATAAAAATATAAAAAAATTTTTTGAAATAAGAACATATTTCCCAAAGGGTATTACTGCAAGAATGCTTATTCTTATAATACTTCCTATAGTTCTTTCACAAATATTGACAGGTTATATTTTTTACAGAAGACATTGGCAAACAATTTCAAATCAAAATGCAATTTCTTTTGCTGGAAATGTTTTGACTGTTGTTGATTTGAAATCTACTGAGAAGTTTGAAGAACTTCAACAAATGGCAAAGAAAAACTTTATGATGGATGTTGAATGGGAAAGTGGTGAACAAATTCAAAAACGTCGTAATTCAAAAAGATTAGAAAAGCTTTCTTTGAAGTATGTGTATAAGTTTTTGAACCAAAATTTAAAGCTTCCATATTCTCTTTCTGCGGATGAAAATAAAAACAGTTTGAATATAAAAATTCAATATCCTAATGGATTGCTTTCTATTTCATCATCTTTGAAATCTGTGTTTTCAAAAACATTTTATATTTTCTTTTTATGGATGATTGGAAGTTGTTTGATATTTATCAGTATTGCTGTTCCTTTTGCAAAAAGTCAGGTTAACGCGATTAAAAATTTAACAAGGGTTATTGGACTTGCAGGAAGAGGTGAAGATATTGATGGATATGTCCCATCTGGTCCATTGCAAATAAGACAGGCTGGTTCTGCATTTTTGAAAACATATACCAGAATTCATAGATATATAAAATCCAGAACAAATATGTTGTCGGGTATTTCACATGATTTGAAAACTCCACTTACAAGAATGAAACTGGAATTGGAATTTTGTGATGATAAGAATCTTCAATTTGCTTTGCTTAATGATATAGAAGATATGGAAAAAATGATTGATTCATATTTAAGTTTTGCAAAGGGAATTGCTCCGGAAAATTCTGTTAAGTTAAATATTACAAAAACTATACAGAATTTGATTAGAAAACTTAACAAAGGGAAATATGATATTTCTTTTGAATCAAAGAAAGAGTTTTTTGCTGTTGTAAGACCTTTGGCTTTTGAACGTGCGATAAGTAATGTTATAACTAATGCTATAAGGTATGGTAAAAAGAAGATTTCAGTTAGTGTTAAAAAGGAAAGCGATAAACTTTATATTTTAATTGAAGACAATGGAAATGGTATTCCAGAAGATAGACGAGATGAAATGTTCAAACCGTTTGCCAGACTTGATAAATCCAGAAATTCAAAGACTGGAGGTGTTGGACTTGGGCTTTCTATTGTTCAGGAAGTTATTCATCAACATGGTGGTGAAATAAAACTTCTTTCCAGTGAAAAACTTGGTGGATTAAAGGTTCAAATAGAATTACCACTTAAGTAACAAAATTGTTATTGTGTAAAAAAAATAAAGGCTCCTTTGGGGGCCTTTATGATTTTGATATAGCCAAACTTATTTATCGTAAACGCTTTTCCATACGGTAAGCATTGAATTTTCATCTGAAATTTTTCCAAGCTTTTTCTTTTGAATCTTTTCGTATTCTCCTTTTTCGATGATTTCATTACCAAAAAACTTATAAAATTCCTGTTGTGCATCGGAAATTGCTTTGTTTTTCTTAAGGTTTTCGACTGCATTTTTTGCAAAATCAATTGCAAGATAGCTTTCCAATCCATAAACTCCCCCAAAAAAGAAGCTAATTCCTACCAACCATGGAATACTGTTTGCAACTAGATTTCCACCCGCTCTTAATTTGGTTTGTACATTTTTATCGAATTTTAAAGTTTTATCTAGAGCAAAATCAGAAAATTTATCAAAAAGTTTACCCATAATTTCATCCTTTTGTTTTTATGATGTAATTTTAGCACAAAAAGTTTTTTTTGTAAATCTTTATTTTATTTGGTAAAAAATGTAATTTTTTGTTTTAAAACTTGTTTTATAATGTTATAAATATAAGAAAAAAGTTATTAGGATTGATTATGATTGCAGAGATAAAAGAAAAACTTAAAAAGCCGATTGTTATTGTTGGTCTTATGGGGGCTGGGAAAACATCGGTTGGAAAGATGATGGCAAAGAAGCTTAATCTTTTATTTATTGACTCGGATAGTGAGATTGTAAAGTCTGCTGGATGTTCTGTCGTCGATATATTTTCAATATACGGAGAAAGCGAATTTCGTCGTGTTGAAGACAGGGTGATAAATAGAATCCTTTCTGATAATAAAATAAAGGTTTTATCAACAGGTGAGGGGGCGTTTATTATTGATGATGTTCGAAAGCTTACAAAGGAAAAGGCAATTACAATATGGCTTAAGGCAGATTTGGAACTTTTGGTAAAAAGAACCAGCTTTAAGGATACACGTCCATTGCTTTTAAATTATGATTCAACAAAGATTTTGCAAAAGCTTATTGATGAAAGATATCCTATTTATGCAAATGCGGATATTACTGTTGAAACAAAGGATGAGCCAACCTATAAAACAACACAAAATGTTTTAAGGGCTTTGTATGATTATTTGTGTAATGGAGAAAAAAATGTTTAAGAATTTTACTAAAAATTTGTTTTTATTTTTGTGTCTTGCATCTTGTGGGTTTAAACCGATGTATAAGGAAACCCCATATAATGATTTATCAAAGAAGACTTCGGAAATTTCTATTGCTCCGGTTAGTGGCTTTGATGGACAGTATGGTGTGGAATTAAGAAACAGTTTGCTTAATAAACTTACACCTATGGGAAAGCCAGAAAATCCAGTTTATATTTTGGATATTACTTTGTCTGAACCAAGGATTTCTGATTATACAATAAAGCCAAATGGTGTTGCATCATCACGACTTGTTAGTATGAGTGCAAAATATACTTTTAAACGAAAGGGAAGTGCAGATGTTATATTTAATAAATCTGTAAGTACTTCATCCCCATATAACCTTTTGAAAAATCAATTTTCTACCGAAATGTTGAAAAAAAATGCAATAAAACTTTCCATAGAAGATTTATCAAATCAGATATATTTTGCAATAATAACTTATTTTACAGAGAAGTAGTATGGTAAAGTTTAAGCTTGCGGATTTTAATAGCGAAAAGAGAAATAAGTTTTCTAACTTTGATGGGATGCTTTTTTATGGTCCTGATCGTGGGCAAGTTTTGGAAAATTTTAATATTGCGCTTGAAACTATTGCTCCAGAAGTGGATGATGGATTTTCTGTGTTTGAGTTTTCCAGTAGTGATATAAAGTCAGATGCATCAAAACTTATTGATGAAGCTACGGCAATTTCTTTTTTAGGTGCGCGTAAAGTTATAAAAATTAAGGATGCAACCGATGATGTGGCAGAAGTTATAAAAGAGCTTCTTAAAAATTATGAAAAGTTGGAAGCGTTTTTATTACTTTCTGCGGATGAGCTTGCTCCAAGTTCAAAGTTAAGATCTTTGTTTGAAACAAATAAAAGATTAGCTGTTTTACCAAACTATATTGATGATGGGGAAAATCTTTCTCAACTTATTAGACAGACTTTACAAAAGGCAGGGATAAAACGTATTCCGGATGAAGTGCTTTTATTCTTGCATTCGCGTCTTGGTGAAAACAGGGCAACTACACGTATGGAATTGGAAAAAATTTCGCTTTATCTTTATGGAAAAACGGAAATTACTATTGATGATGCAGAAAAGTGTGTTATGGATTCATCAAGTTTGAATTTACAGGATTTACCTTTGTCTGTGGCAGAGGGAAACTATAAAAAATTGGCGATGATTTTGCCACGACTTTTATCAGAGGGAAATTATCCAGTGCAGCTTTTGAAAATGGTGATGAATCATTTTAAAGCCCTTTACTATATGGCAAGTGAGATTGAAAGTGGAAAAAGTATTTCTGATGTTATTGAAAATTCTCGACCACCAATTTTTTATAAACTTAAACCAAGTTATGAAAGACAGCTTCATTTTTGGACGACTGAAAAAATTATGCGTGTAATTTCGGAAATGAATGATGCAGATATAAGGTGCAAGTCAGCAAATGCTCCTCAGGAAACTATTTTATCTCAACTTATGTTTATGATTTGCTCGGTTGTAAATAAAAGGATTTAGTTATGGAAAAAGAATCAAATCGTATTGCAAAAGTTATTGCCAGAAGTGGCCTTTGCTCCAGACGTGATGCAGAACGAAAAATTTTGGCAGGACAGGTTTGTGTTAATGGACAAGTTATTGAAAGTCCTGCACTTAATGTATCGGATGGTGATGCTATTTTGGTTGATGGAAAACCTATTACTCAATTCGATGAAACAAAGCTTTTTATTTATTATAAGCCGGTTGGACTTATTACTTCTCACAGGGATGGGCAGGGGAGAAAAACTGTTTTCGAATCAATACCAAAAGAATATGGGCGACTTCTTTCTATTGGTAGGTTGGATTTGAATTCCGAAGGTTTGCTTCTTCTTACAAATGATGGTGAATTTCAAAGATTTATGGAAAGTCCAGCCAATGAATTTGAGCGTGTATATCGTGTTAGAATTCGTGGAAACATTACTAAAGAAGATATTTCAAAACTTAAGAATGGTATAACTGTTGATGGTGTAAGGTACAAAAGTATTGATGTTACACCGGAAAGAAAACAGACATCAAATTCTTGGGTTATTGTGAAGCTTCATGAAGGAAAAAACAGAGAAATAAGACGTACAATGGAAAGTTTAGGGTATCAGGTTAATAGACTTATTAGAATTTCCTATGCGGGATTGGAGTTAAGAAATCTTAAACCTGGGGAAATTTATGAAACAAAAATTCCGAATAAAATTTTAGAAAAATTCAATTTTTATAAAAGGAAAAATGCTTAGTTAAAAGTTTTTTTATAAATAAAATATCAAATTATATTGACATTCAAAACGGAATATTGTATTATAAAGCAATCTTGGGCGCCCTAGCTCAGTTGGTTAGAGCGACGGAATCATAATCCGCAGGTCCCCAGTTCGAGTCTGGGGGGCGCCACCAAAATCAGGAAGGCTTCCGAAAGGGAGCCTTTTTCTTTATTCTTAAAGGCCAGATTTTGCCAAGTGTTGAGGGAATACAGATTTCTCTATATTATAATATATTTTTTATTTCTAGGAATTTCGATGTTTTCTCTCTCTATTATCTATGGTTTAACAGTGGGTCCGGCTATCTGTTTGAAAATACTAGATTTTATAACTTTGGGTATGTTAGAAAATTTGTGAAAAAAACAACCAGTAGCGATTTATACTAGTTGAACTTTTTAAACCTTAGTTTTCCGCTGTAACGTAGAGTATTTTCTGATAATGTAAATTATAATAATTTTTATTTTATTAATAAAGGGATAGTTTAAAAGGAAAATATTCAAAATTTACTTGCAAAATCAAATAAATAATGCTAAATTCCGAAACATATTAATGACGATAAAGGTGTGTTATGTCAAAAAATAGCAAAATCTTCCAGACAGTTAAGAAAAGGTTTTGCGGGAGTTTAGTTTTTTATTTTTCATTTTATTTAATTTTTTCACCTTTATTTTCTTTTCCTGTATTTGCTCAAACATTACCAATTAATCCAGTTTCCAATAATGCAACATTAGGAATTCCATCAAATAATACGCCTGTTCTTAATATCACAAAACCAACTGCTACTGGTGTATCTGTTAACAAATTCAATGACTTTAATGTTGGAACAGAAGGTTTAATTGTAAACAACCTTAATTTGCAAGATTACAACATTACCTATAAGTCAGCACTAACAAATCAGCATGTTGAATTTAATCCAAATTTTCGTGATGGAGATTATGCAAAAATTATTTTAAATGAAGTTGTTTCAAATTCCAAAACAACAATGAATGGTTATACCGAAATTTATGGACATCCAGCAGATTATGTTGTTGCAAATCCAAATGGTATAACTTGTAATGGTTGTGGTTTTATAAATACAACAAGATTATCCTTAGTAACAGGTAGTTCTAATATCGTAAATGGGAATATAGAAAGTTTTAGAATTTCACCTAATGCAGAATTACGTATCAATGGTGTTGGTGTTGAAAATTTTGGGCTTTATGCTCCAAGCTCAGCAGAACTTGTATCCAATGCAATAAAAATTTCAGGGGATGTTTCTATATATGGAGATTTAAAAGTTTTATCAGGAAATGATAAATATGATTGGAATACACAAGAAATTTCATCAAATAACAATATAAATTCAGAAGTTGCTATTGATGTTTCTTCTATTGGAGGAATGAAAGCTGGTAATATTTTTGTGATTGCTACACAAAATGGATTTGGAGTAAACCTTGGAGGTGATGTTATCGCAGATGCTGGTAATATTGAAATTACATCAAATGGCGAAATTAAATTAAAAAATATTGTTGCTCAAAATAATATTATTGCAAACTCTAAAGAAAATCTTTCTACCATTACCGAAGGTAAAGTAATAGCAAATAATTCTATTTTATTAAATTCAGAAAAAGATATTTCATTACTTGGAAACAAAATTACTTCAAATGATATATTTTTAATTGCGGGAAATAATTTTGTAAATAATTCAAATATTACATCTGATAATGATTTATATATTTCAAGTAAAGGAAATTTAGAAAACAAACTTAATATTTCAGCAGTTAATGATTTAGAATTATATTCGGAAAAAGATTTTAAAAATTCAAATGGATTATTGATATCTGGAAATAATCTTTTTATTTCATCTAATAAAAATATAGAAAATAATGCAAATATAGTTTCTAAAAATTATTTAACTATACAGTCTACAAGTGATTTTATTTTAGGAAATACATCTTTATTAAAATCAGACAATGATTTAGACATAAATATTAATGGAAATCTAAATAATTCTGGGGAAATTAATTCAAATAAAAATCTTAATATATCTGCAAAAAATTTATCTAATTATAATCAAATAAAATCTAATGAAATTACGGAATTAAAAATTAAAGAAGATTTTTCAAATTATGAAAGTTCTTCTTTGTTATCAGAAAAATCTTTATATATTTCAACAGACGGAAATTTTTTAAATGAATCAAATATAATTTCAAATGATGATATTGAATTATTAGTAAAACAAAATTTTGATAATAAAAAAGGAAATATAAATTCTAAAAAAGACTTATATATTACTACTGGTGGTAACTTTATAAATTCTGCAAATATAGTGTCTGATAGCAACCTTTATATTGGAATAAATGGTAGTTTAACAAATTATTCTACTGTAGCATCTAAAAACGATTTTGAATTAAATGTATTAGGAAATATCTTTAATAAACAAAATGCTTACTTGTTGGCTTATAATGATTTAGATATAATAACAAATAATAACCTAGAGAATGTTGGAAAAATAAATACAGGCAATAATCTTTTTATAAGTGCATTAAATCTTAATAACTATGGTCAGTTACTTTCAAACTATGATATGGATTTATATATAGGTAATGATCTTATAAATTATCGTGGTTCAGGTATTTTAGCCGGTAATGATATGCACCTTTATATTGCAAATAATCTTGTTAATTACAAGGCTGATATTTATGCTGGAAGAGATTTGATTATTGAAGGTCGTGATGACCTAAATATCAATTATCAAGAACTAGATACAAATAAAACTTATGATAATCCATATATAGATGCAGAAACAGATCCAAATACCACTGTTGTTAATATTCCATTTACATATACAGATACTCCTGCTGATGAAGATGTAGATTTAACTATAATCCTTGAAAATGGTGAAAGTTTAGAAATTCCTCCAGATGTTATGGGCGATAATATACAAGCAGGAGATAGTTTTAAATATGCTGGATACACTTTTATTATTGGAGAAGAAACGGTTTCAGAAATTGATGTTCCAAATCCTGCATATCAAACTTGTGTAGATGATGAATGTGATGGAATACCTCAAACAATTAAGAAAACTATATACAATTATAGTGGAGATGATAAATTTACTATAAAAGATAGTAATGGCAACAATATTTTTTATACTGAATCTATTCCTGCAGGTGATCCAAATGATGAAGAAGTAGTATTGAATAACACAAATGTTATAAATAATAATGTATTAGATACTTTTAAAAACTTTGCAAATAATTACCCATTTATCAATAATTTCTTAAATAATTTTGTAAATTATGCAGGACAAATTGAAGCAAAAAGAAATATAGAAATTTCAGCAAAGTCTATTACAAATAAAGGATTTGATTATAATACTGGAGATAAAGCTGTAACAAAACGTTATCATAAAATCAGAAATGAAGCGTGTAGTTGGACTTGTGGTTGGAGGGTGCTTGGTCAAGATGAAATTGTAAGTGTAAATCTTAATAGTTTACCTTCATCCATTATATCAGGAGGAAAACTTGTTCTTAATGCAGTAGGAAATATTTTAAATCAAAATAGTATTCTATCCTCAAAAGGAGATATGATACTAAAAGCTCAAAAATTAAAAAATCTTACAACAAGTGAAATTGCTTCTTTTACCGTAAATTCTCAAAGAATAAGAATAAAAAGAAGAAAGTTGAAAATTGGTAAACACCATGAAAATAAGACAGAAACAGCTAAAAAGCGTATTTACAATAAACAAAGAGCAACAATACTTTCAGGTGGTAATTTATCAATCAAGACAGATAGTCAAATAGAAAATGATCAAGACGTTAATCCAAACGGAGATATCGTTGCCACACTTTCCAATAAATCAATAGAAAAACAACATGTTTCAATAGATATACAACTTCCTGTTGGAAACAATGGATTATTTAAAGTTTCTGAAGGTGGAAAATATCTTATTGAAAATAATGTCCCTTTTATAAATGTGGAAAATTATATTGGAAGTGGGTATTTCTTTAAAGGATTAGGTAATATTTTGGATGGTATAGATACCGTTAAAATACTTGGAGATCCAGCCTATGAAACAAAGATAATTATGGATGCTATTGTAAGATCTACACAACAGCATTATCTTGCTAATGATGGAAGTATTGGTAGTGATGCCGATCAAATGAAACAACTTTATGATAATGCATTAGAAGTTAGAGAAGATTTAGGGTTAAAAGTTGGTATTGCATTGAACAAAAGTCAGATTACAAATCTTAAAAAAGATATTATTTGGTATGTAGAAAAGGAAGTTAATGGAGAAAAGGTCCTTGTTCCAGAATTATATTTATCACAAGCGACGTTGGATGCTATAGATTCCAATGATGGTTCAAAAATTAGTGGCTTTAATGTAGGTATTGAATCAGATTACGTTGTAAACTATGGAAACATTACATCAAACAATATTCTTTCTGTAAAATCTAATAGTCTTGTAAATGAAAGCAATGATGATCAAGTTGCAACAATGAAATCTAAAAGATTAACAACAATAGATTCTAAAAATATTGCAAACCTATCAGGCAACATAGAGGGTAAAATAACCCAAATAAAGTCTGATAATCTTGTAAATCAAACAAAAGTATTAAGTTCAGATTATGATGATAAATATGAACTTAAGAAACATACTGAAATAGCAGGAAATATTGCAAATATCAGTGGAGAAAAAGGATTATCTATAGAAGCAAATAATGCTTTAATTAATAGAGTAGCAAAAATAGAAAGTAAAGATGGAGATGTAAATATTAAGGCAGGAACTGCAACATTTAATACCATCCAGCTTCATAATAGAGAAGAAAAAACAACTACTAAAGATAGAATTGTATCTTCTTCAACAAAGACAAGGATTACAGATACTATTGAAAATGAAGAAAGTGAAATTAACGTAGGTGGAAACTTCACATTAAAAACAACAGATGATGCAAATTTTGCAGGAGCAAATATAAATGTTGGACAAGATGCTTTACTTGATATAGGTGGTAATACAAACATTACAGCAGTAAAGGATAGAGAATATAATTACAACAAGACGTCTAAATCCAAATTCGGAGGTTTATATACTAAAAAAGATACTGTTATAGATGAAAATGAACAACTTAAAGGTTCAAATGTTACTGTAAAAGATGGTTTAAATATAGTATCAAACAAAGATGTAAATGTTGTAGCAAGTGATATAGATGTTGGTGGTGATGCAAACCTACTTGCTGGTTATAAACTTACAGAAAGTGGTGTAGAAAAGACAGAAAATGATGCTAATGTTAATATAGTTAATGATACAGAAATATCTAAACATTATGAAAAACACGAAAAAACAAATGCATTAAATGGTATTGTAAATGCAGGATTACAACTTACTGCATTATCTATGGGTGTTCCAGTTGGTTTAGATGTAGATGTAAAAAATGCTAAAGTAAGTGCAAATGTAGATATTGCAAAAAAGAATTCATCTGAAGAGAGTAAAACAGAAAATAAGGTTGTATCTTCAAACCTTAATGTTGAAGGTAATCTAACAATTGGAGTAACAAAAGATATTAATATAAAGGCATCAAATCTTAATTCTAATCAAGATATAACTTTAAAGCCAGGTAATAACATAAATATTTTGAATGATTATGATACTGTAAGCAAAGAAAATATAAGAAAAGATATAACTGTTTCTGCAGGAGCAAATGTTGGAAATAGTTATGTGGATACTGTTAATGCAACGAAAGAATTGTATAATGCAACTAAAGCTGTAAGTGATGCTAAAGAAAATCTTAACAAAATAAAAGATGCTCGAAATAATGGAAAAGCAAGTAATGAAGCTGTTAAAGATGCAGAATATAATTTATCATTAGCATTGATTAACTTGGCAAATGCAGAGCTTGGATTAGCGTCAAGTGTTTCAGGTGCTGCGACAGCTGCTGCTTCAAGTTTTGGAACAGGCATGTATGCATCTGTTTCCTCAAATAATGATATAAATAAGCATACTGATAATTATACATCTATGCAAAGTGTTGCAAGTAACATTTCAGGAGAAAATGTTTATAATTCAGCAGATAATAACTTAAATCAAATTGGTTCGAATGTTATTGCAAATGATACAGTTTCTTATAATGTATTAAATAAATTAAAGGTATTAGCGGGAGAAAATACATACTCATCTTCATCATCTGATGAACATATTGTTGCTGGTGCATCATACGGAAACAATGCTGTTCAAGCAAATGTTGGATATGATAAATCAACTAATCGTGCCCATGGAACAAACTTTACAAGCTCAAATACAAATGCAAATAATATATTAATTGCAACAGGTAGTGATGCAGAATTTAGTGGTGCCAACGTAAATGCAAACGAAACTCTTATTGCTTCAATTGGTGGAAATTTATCTCTTGAGTCAAAACAAGATACTGATTATGCAAAAGGTAAAAGTTTTGGATTTAACACCTCTGGCGGTGTGGGTGTAGAAGGTGATGCAAAGGGTAAAAATTCTTCTGGCTTTGGTGTAAATTCTTCTTCATCATATCATGATAGTGCTTGGGTCAACGATATAACTGAGTTGACTGGAAAGAATGTTGATATAAATGTAGCAGGAAAAACTTCACTTACTGGTGCAATGATTGATGGAAGTGAAAGCCTCCACCTTGCAACAAATGAACTTGAATTCAAGGATATTCACGATTTCGATAAAACAAAAGAAGATGGTTTTGGTTTTTCCACATCAGTTGGTTTTTCAACGGATAAGGAAAAAACAACCCTTCATCCAAACGGAGAAACATCTCTTACTTTAAAGGATACAGGTAGTGATAAGGAGCAAATTACCTACGCAACAATAGGTGAAGGGGTAATTGAGGTTGCTGGAGATTCTGATTTGACAGGTCTTAACCGTGATACCTCAAAAGCCCAAGAAATTACAAAGGATATGACAACCGGTGCTCTTGATGCCACTGCATCCATTGATAACCGAGTATTTACAAGCGAAGGCCGTGCGGATA
>CACZYB010000006.1 GCA_902785275.1 uncultured Pseudomonadota bacterium | reverse complement strand
GGCACATCATGTGTATGCAGTGCGGGATATTATATGTCTTCAGGAAGTTGTGAAATTTGTCCTAAGGGATATCGTTGTCCTGGAGATAATGAGAAATATCATTGTGGTGGAGAATATGAATATCAAGATCAAACAGGGCAAACAAGTTGTAAGTCATGTAGGAGTGGAAGCGAAACTAGAACTATGACATGTTGTGGAGTAACTGGATCAATATCCTGTCGTTATGCGGCTTATGTAAGAGAAAATCATACAATATGTTTTAAATATTTTCATGAAAATTGTAGTTGTCCAAGTTCTTGTGGTAGATAATAAAAAATTCCCCACCTGTTACGATGGGGAGTTTTTATCTTTAAATTTATAACAAGCAAGTATTTGTGTGGAATTCGACAAAGGTTAGGGTGGCCCTTATATACTCGTTTTCCCAAATAACATCACAACAAACCTTGC
The DNA here is from genome assembly GCA_902785275.1 of uncultured Pseudomonadota bacterium. Lineage (GTDB taxonomy): Bacteria > Pseudomonadota > Alphaproteobacteria > Rs-D84 > CACZYB01 > CACZYB01. The sequence goes on along the minus strand of CACZYB010000006.1, from coordinate 64,193 downwards.
CATTTGAAAGAAACGAAATTTTTTCCGTGTGTTTAAGATCTTCAAAAAAACTTGCCTCCCTGCAAAGTTGCTTTTTGAATTTGAATTTTGCCTCGGATGTAAGCATCTTTTTTCCAGTTGTGCTTTCGGCGATTTCTTGGCTTTCCTTATCCAAATAGCCCATAGTCTCCCAACCGGCAATCATTTGATATTTGTTTCTTTCCATTTTCGCCTCCTATATGAATTTTGCACTTTGAATCATAAAATTTCAAGGATTTTTTAATATTTAGGTTTTTGTTGAAAAATTTTGCTTTTTATGTTAGATTTATCCTGGTATATGTCTAAAAAATAGGATGTTAAATGGCAAAAATTATTTCGGCGAAAGAAGCTTGCTCTTTTATTAAATCGGGGATGACTGTCCTTATTGGTGGATTTCTTAAATGTGGAACTCCTACTGAAGTTATAAATGAAATTTTAAAAACAGATATTAAGGATTTAACTATTGTTGGAAATGATACTTCGTTTACCGATTCTGATAGGGGGCTTTTGGTATCAGAAAAAAGATGTAAAAAGGTTATTGCATCTCATATTGGTATGAATCCAGAAACAGGTCGCCAGATGAATGCCGGTGAGTTGGAAGTGGAGCTTGTCCCACAGGGGACTCTTTCCGAACGTATTCGTTCTGCCGGTGCGGGTTTGGGTGGAGTTTTGACACCAACAGGAATTGGTACAGAAGTTGAAAAGGGTAAACAAATTGTAACTGTTAATGGAAAAAATTATCTTTTGGAACTTCCATTAAAGGGTGATGTAGCACTTATCTATGGATCAAATGTTGACAGAGCTGGAAATATATCATTTATCGGAACTACCAGAAATACAAATGTTGTTATGGCGACTGCTGCTGATGTTGTTATTGTAGAGGCTGATGAATTTATTGACGGATATCTTGATCCAAACGAAGTGGTTATTCCGGGCGTGTTTATTGATTACATAGTGGTAAAGGAAAAATAATATGGAAATTTCAAAAGAAGAATTAAGAAAATATATTGTTAAACGTGTAGCCAAAGAATTCAAGGATGGTGATGTTGTAACCCTTGGAATTGGTATGCCAACCGAAGCCGCAAACTATCTTCCTGAAGGTGTTCATATTTGGGTTCAGGCGGAAAATGGTATTGTCGGTTGTGGTCCAAGACCTGAGGTAGGTTCCGAAGATACAAGAATTACCGATGCTGGTGGTGCAAATGCAACAATACTTGAAGGTGGTGCTTTTTTCGATAGCTCCCTTTCATTTGTGATGATTCGCGGTGGGCATATAAATAAAACTGTGCTTGGCTCACTTCAGGTGGATGAAAAAGGAAACCTTGCAAACTACCTTATCCCTGGGAAAAAAGTTCCTGGAATGGGTGGGGCGATGGATTTGGTTGTTGGTGCACAAGAAGTTATCATCGCAATGGAACATTGTGTAAAGGATGGTTCACCAAAAATACTTCATAAATGTACTTTACCACTAACTGCTGTTGGCGCGGTGGATTTAATTATTACCGAAAAATGCGTGATAAAGGTCGAAGCAGATGGTCTTCATTTGCGTGAGGTAAGCCCTTATTCTTCAATCGAAGATATAAAGGCTACAACCGAAGCTGACCTTATCATTGACGACGATTGTGTAATCTTAAAATAAGGAGGAAATCATGACTAAAGATTCAAAATCACAGAAAAAAATCGAAAAAAATGGAACAAGTTTAAGAAAGAAAATTTTCGTACTTTCAACCATTGTTTTGGTTGCTGGTGCTGTTTCATTTGCATTTCTTAAAAGAGATTCAAGGGTTATTCCTGCCGAAAGAATGGAATCGGTAAAAACAAATTTCAAAAATGCATCTATGATAAGTTGTATGTTTACATCAAAAGGAAACAAAGAATTTTGTGATTGTGCTTTGGATTTAACTTTTTCTCGTATAACTGATGCTGATTGGAGAGTTATTTACTTTGCGGAAAATCAACATTCCGATGCAAAAGATGTTAAAAAATACAAAAAACTTATTTCTAATTTAATGCGTGTTTCAATGGAAACAGCAGAAAAATGTAAACAATACAGATAGGATAAATTTTTATTGGAAATAGAAATGAAGAAAAAATCAAGAAAAGAAAATAAAGTAAAAGAACTTTTACTTAAAGCTTTTACTTGTAAAAGTTCAATATTACTACGTATTGCTTTTAGTATTCTTTGTCTTTATGTGATTTTTAGCACAATAAATTATCTACAATTTATTAAAGATAAAGAAATTTCTTGTCTGCGTCATAAATTTTCAAATGATTATTGTCGTTGTTATGCTGAACAATCTGGGAAGTTTTATTTCAAATATTTAGGGAAAAAACTTCATAACGTTGCTCATAAAAACTGTATTTCATTATTTGATGGAAATGATAATAAAGATAGTAGATTTGTTTCTCCTGAAGAAATGAAAAATATGCAGGATAATTTTAAAAAGTCTTTTATGGATAACTGTTTACGCACATCCGGCAAAAGAAAAGAATATTGTGAATGTGGATTAAACGAAACACTATCTTCTATGACTGAAGAAAAATGGAAAATTTTTTACTTTGGCGAAAATGAAAATAGTTCAGAAGACGATAAAATAAAATATAAAAAATTTTTGCCTGTATATTTAAGTGATGTTATCGCTGGTTCAAAAAAGTGCCTTAAGAAATTTCCGAGAAAAATAAAGTAGAAAAAGATTATGAAAAATAAGTTGAAAAAATCGAAACTAGTCAGAAAGGATTATTTCTATCTTTGTTTTATCTTCTTTGGTGTTGTATTTCTTTTTATTGGAACTTTATCTAATTCTTTGAAATTTCAACTGGATAGAGTTTCCCTTGAGGAACAAATTGCTTGTTTGGAAAGTCTTCATGTTGCCAAAGAACAATTAGTTTCTTTTTGTAAATGTCGTCAGCAAGTTATGGATTACACCTTTAAATCTGCTGGTTTGTCTGTAATTTCAGATACTAAAAGACATTTATTAAATGAGCAAATCAAAAACTCTATAAAAGAAAAATGCGCGCCTATTTTACGCATTAAGCTTCCATAGGAATATCAGATTATTGCCAAACCCTTTGACCTAATTTAATATGCAACCAGATTAGGTAAGGGGAGGCAATATGGATAAAAAGAGAAAGTTAAAACTTCTTATTATGTTGGCACTTCTTTTTATTTTAGGGGTGTTTTTTTATAAATATTATGTAATAGGAGAACATAAAAATGCAAATTATGGAAGTGATAATATTGTGGTTAGTGTACAAGAAATTGAACCACAAAATGTAACTCTGTCAAAGGAATATGTTGGTATTGTTACACCAATAAATTCCGTTTCGGTACTTCCTTTTATTTCTGGATTTATTGAAAAAGTCCTTGTTCGTGGTGGGCAAAATGTAAATATTGGAGATATCCTTTTTATTATAAGACAGGCAAAATATAAGGCTGATGTTGATGCGGCCTATGCTAATGTATTGGAGGCAAAAGCAAATTTCGAAAATGCAAAAACTTACTATGAAAGAATGAAAGATGTTGGAAGCAAGGCTGTTTCAAAAACGGAAATAGATAATGCAAGAACAAACTATCTTTCGGCAGAAGCTTCCTTAAACTCTGCAATGTCAAAGTATGATTTAAGTAGGATAAATTATGATTATACAGTTATCGCCTCACCAATAAACGGAACAGTAGGTGATGTTTCAATAACAACTGGTGATTATGTTTCACCCAACAGTAAACCTTTGGTAAAAATTATTCAATTTAACCCTATTCGTGTAGTTTTTTCTATTGCGGATAAGGAGTATATAAGTGAAATGAAATCAAATCCCAAAAATATTTTTAAGGATTGGATTGTGAAGCTTCGCCTTTCAAATAAAAAGATTTATGACGAAGTTGGAAAAATTCGTTTCCTTGATAATGAAGTATCTTCTGCCACAAGCTCGGTTAAGGTTTATGCTGATTTTCCAAATCCAGATAAGGTTTTAATTGCAAATGCTTATGTTGATGTAATCATGGAAAAACAAATCAAAAATGCAATACTTATTCCACAAAGTGCCGTTTATTTCAAACCAGAGGGAACCTTTGTTTACCTTTTGGATGAAAATAAAGCAAAGAAAACCTTTATTGAAATAGGTCAAACAAAGGAAAATAATTTTGTTGTTGAAAGTGGTCTTAATTCTGGTGATGTTGTTATTTTGAATACTCTTTCCGATATGGATTTGAAACAAAATATCTATGCAAAAGAGGAGGATTAATCAATGAATTTTTCATCCTTTTTTATTAAGCGTCCACGTTTTGCAATAGTGATTGCCTTGGTTATGGTCTTGTTCGGACTTATGGCTTTGATTGTTTTACCAGTATCCGAGTATCCTCAAATTACCCCTCCTCAAATATTGGTAAAAGCAGTTTATCCAGGTGCAAATGCAACAACTGTTATGAATACTGTTGCTGTACCAATAGAAAATGCAGTAAATGGTGTTGAAAATATGCTTTATATGTCATCAACATCTGATGATAACGGGCTTTACCAACTTACAATAACTTTTGATATAGGAACCGATGCGGATATTGCACAGGTAAAGGTTGAAAATAGGATTCAGCAAATAAATTCTATTTTACCAGAAGTTGTGATGAAAGAAGGTTTAACAATAAAAACTCAATCTTCAAACATTTTGGGTATGATTGTTCTTCGTTCACCAAATAATACTTATGACAGTCTTTATCTAAGTAATTTTGCCTATACCAATATTCAAAATCCGCTAAGTCGTGTTAAGGGTATTAGTGATGTAAATATTTACGGTCCACAAAACAGTATAAGGGTTTGGATGAATCCACTTAAAATGGCATCAATTGGACTTTCTTCACAGGATGTGATAAGTGCAATTTCAAATCAAAATATTCAGGCTGGTGTTGGAAGTATAGGTACAGTTCCTTCGGCACAAAATACAAATTTGGTACTTTCTCTTATGGCAAAGGGGCAACTTAGTACGGTAAGTGAATTTGAAAATATCATTGTCGCTACTGGTGATGATGGTGCCATAGTCAGACTAAAAGATATTGCAAAAATAGAAATAGGTGCCGATAGCTATACTATACAATCAAGTTTTAATGATTCGCCTTCTGTGATTATTGGGTTAAGTCAAACCCCAAACAGTAACAGTTTACAGGTTATGAAAAATTTAAAATCAGAAATGAATAGGTTGAAAAATTCATTCCCTGATGATATGGATTTTGAGGTTGTTTATGATTCAACTAAATATGTAAAAGCGAGTATTGAAGGTATTGTTTATACTTTGTTTTTAACATTTGCTTTGGTGGTGTTAGTTGTGTATGTATTTTTGCAAAATCCATGGGCAACACTTATCCCAACAATAACTATTCCGGTGTCATTAATTGCAACTTTTACCATTATTTATATGCTTGGATTTAACATAAATATTCTTACTTTATTTGCTATGATTTTGGCAATAGGTTTGGTTGTTGATGATGCAATTGTTGTAGTTGAACGTGTTGAATATTTAATGGAAACAGAACATCTTGATAGTGTAAATGCATCGGAAAAAGCTATGGAGCAAATAAGTGGTGCCGTTGTTGCAACAACTTTGGTTCTTTTATCAATATTTATCCCTGTTGGACTTATGGCTGGTCTTACCGGAGAAATATATAAACAGTTTGCTGTAACTATTGCAACATCGGTTAGCTTTTCTTCTATAAATGCGTTGACATTAAGTCCTGCACTTTGTGCTATATTCTTGAATAAAAAATATAATTATAAACCAAAATTTTTCGTTTGGTTTGATAAGATTTTGGATGCTTCAAAACAAAAATATCTAAAATTTGTTGAATTTTTCTGTAAAAAAATGAAGCTATCTATACTTATAATTTGTGGTGTAATAATTGGTATTTACTATCTTTTTAAGGTTGTGCCTACATCATTTATTCCACAGGAAGATCAAGGACTTATCCTTGCAAATATAAAGCTTTCCGATAATGCAAGTTTGAACCAAACCAAATTAGTTCTTTCCGATATTTCAAAGAAAGCTTTAAAAGAAAAGGGGGTCGACTTCTTTATCGGAATTTCCGGAACCAGTTTTGCTAGTGGTAGTGGTGAAAATATTGGTATGGGAGTTATCGGACTTTCAGATTGGAGTAAACGAACTTCGAAAAATTTATCTCAATCTTCTTTGGAACAAAAATTCCGTTCTTATTATAAAGATGATATGAATGCAAGTATCGATTTTTACTCTTTGCCATCCATCCCTGGTGTGGGAAATGCTAATGGTTTAAGTTTTCAACTTAATGCCTTTAACCAAGATTTAGGTATCGAAGAATTTTATAAGGTATTGGAGGAGTTTTTATATGATTTGAATAAATCTCCATTGTTCGAGTACGCATTCTCTGGGTTTATGGCTGGTACATCGCATATTTTCTTAAATCTTGATAGGGTAAAACTTGAAAGTTTAAAAATCCCTGTATCAACATTTTTCTCTGTTTTACAAACAAATTTGGGTTCAAGTTATGTTAATAATATAACAACCCAAGGTCAGGTAAATAAGGTTATTGTTCAATCTGAATTTCCATACAGAAAGAATTTTGCTGATGTTGAAAATATTTACATCAAATCAAATATCGGCAAACTTATACAGGTAAAAGAAATCGCAACCCTTTCAACGGTATTGGTACCAAAGATTTTTTCAAGGTTTAATCAATATCTAAGTGCCGGTATTACTGCTTCTACAAAACCTAATGTAAGTACCGGTGAAGCTATAAAAGAAATACAAAACATGATAAAAAAACTGGGTCGAGACTATTCTGTCTCTTGGACTGGACTAAGTTTACAAGAGGTTGAATCTCAAGGCTTAATTATGATTTTAATCTCTTTAGCTTTTATCTTTGGATATCTATTTTTGGTGGCATTATACGAAAGTTGGCTTGTTGCATTGTCTGTTATGTTTTCAAATGTTTTTGCAATAATTGGAGCGTTAATCGGACTTTCATTATTGGGCTTGCCACTTTCTATTTACGCCCAGTTAGGTATAGTTTTGCTTATCGGACTTGCAAGTAAAAATGCTATTTTAATCGTAGAATTTACTCTTGATTATAGAAAAAAAGGATACGATATTTTAACCTCATCTATTGATGGAGCAGGGGAAAGATTTCGTGCGGTTTTGATGACTGCGTTTACTTTTATTCTTGGAGTTTTCCCTATGGTAATAGCAAGTGGAGCCGGGGCTCAGTCTCAAATATCAATGGGTACAAGTGTATTTTTCGGAATGATTTTTGCAACTTCGATTGGTGTGATTTTCATTCCTGTACTTTTCGCCTTTTTTGATGGAATTATCGATAAATTAACAAAAAATAAAAATATTGTTAAGGAATAAAAAATGAAAATAAAGCGCTTGTTTGAATTTCGATATATTTTATTTATAACTCTTTCCGCTTGTTCCGTAGGTCCTGATTATACATACGAAAAATTTTTTGAAGATGATGAGATTCAACAATCTATAAAGCTAAATAAAATAGAAAACGATTCTGAAAAATACAGTTTTTCTTTGTATGATTTTAATGATATTTCTCTTAATAAATTGATGGACGAAGTTCAAGAAAATAGTAGTACAATAAAGATTGCGATTTTAAAGCTAAAACAAGCAAGAGAAAGTTTAAGAATAGCTTTTAAAAACAATCTTCCAGCCTTTGATTTTACAGGAAAATATAACTTTATAAATGAAAATAAAAATGCAAATGATATGATGGGTGTGGATTATTATCAAACAGGCTTTGATGCCTCCTGGGAACTTGATATTTTTGGTGGTGGAAGACGAAAAACCGAGTCTGCAAAAGCTCAATATAATGCTATGCTTTATAACTTAAAAAATACAAATGTTTCTTTAGTGTCAGAGGTTGCAGTAAACTATATCAATTTACGAAACATAGAACAACAACTTTTGAATGCAAAAGAAAATTTATCTATGCAGGAGCAAGCGTATAATCTTATCAAAGATCAGTATAAATTTTCTCTTACTGATGAAATTACTTTGTCTCAATCAAAATATCTTTTGGAAACAACCAAAATGTCCATTCCAAAATTAGAGTATCAAAAAAGTATGTATGAAAATGCTTTGGCAATTTTGGTTGGAAAACTTCCCGAAGGAATAAATGATATATTAAATGAAACGGAATTTAATATTATTAACCAAGCGATTAATTTGAATTTGGATAGTCTTTATAATCTTCCGGTTTCCGTGATAAGAAACAGACCAGATGTAAAGATTGCTGAAGAAAATATTATCTCGAAAAATGCAGAAATTGGCGTTGCTATAAGTAAGCTTTACCCATCAGTTTCTCTTTCTTCATTTTTCGGTTTTCAATCTTTAAAATGGAGCAATTTGATTGATAATGATAGTTGGGTCAATAGCTTTATCCCATTGGTAAATTTGCCAATTTTTCATTGGAATCAACTTAATAATAATGTAAATATTCAAAAATATCTAAAGGAAGAAGCGTTACTTTCCTATAAAAAAGTTTTGCTTAACGCTGTTGCAGAAGTTAAAAACTCAATCAATGCGATAGAGAAGGGGTATCAAATAGGTCTTGCTTCCACAAAGGCATATGAAAATATGAAGCTTGTATCTGAACTTAATTGGAAAAAGTATAAGCTTGGTTTGATTAGTTATAATGATGTTTTGGATGCTGAACAAAGAAAAATTTCGGCACAGGCAGATATGGTCAATGCGAATGCAAATCTTTATCTTTCCTTAATCAATTTTTATAAATCTATCGGAGGAAAACCATTAAAAGAGGTAGAAAATGCAAAAAAGTAAAGGTTACACACTTGCAATATTGGCAGTTTTGTTCTGGAGTTTTAATGTTATAGTGGCAAAATATTTTGCAAACACATTTACTCCATGGCAAATATCATTTTACAGATGGTTCTTTGCATCTATAACACTTATACCATTTACTTTGGGTGATATAATTAAGAAAAAGGATGTCATCATAAAAAATTTTAACATAATTTTCTGGCTTTCCATTACGGGTATAGTTCTAATGAATACATTTTCTTATATTGCTGGTGATACAATATCTGCGGTTGAAATGTCGCTTATTGGAGTGATGGGTCCTGTATTTATTATCATACTTTCAAGGATTTTTTATGATATACATATTTCAACAAAGCAAATCTGGGGAATAATAATTTCATTTATTGGTGTTATAACAATAGTTTTGCACGGAAAATTGTTATCAAATAATTTTTTATTTAAAATAGGTGATTTTTGGATGCTTTTACTGGCACTTTCGTTCGGTATTTATAGTGTTATTATGATAAAAAGACCAAAAGAAATTTCTCAAACTACATTACTTTCTTGTATAGTTTTATTGGGTACAGCAATAATTTTACCGTTCTTTTTGTGGGATAGCTTTTATCATCCTGTTTGTGATAAGTGGGATATGCTTTCTGTTGGAACACTTCTTTATATGGGAATATTTAATTCAGTTTTATCCTATCTTTTCTGGAATATGTCGTTGGATATAATTGGTGGGGTAAAGGCAAGTATAATCTATTATCTTATGCCTATTTTCAGTTCTATCGAAGCATATTTCTTTTTAGGAGAAAGAATTTATTCAACACAAATTTATGGTGGAATATTGGTTTTGCTTGGAATATTCCTTACTAACGAGAAGAAGAAAATGTAAGAAAAAGCCGGTTATTTTTGACTATTCTTTATTATATTGACAATTTCATCCACGCAAACATCAAGATTGTCATTTATAACTTGATAATCAAAAATGTTCTTGTTTGTAATTTCAAATTCAGCATTCTTAAGGCGAACTTCAATATCAACAGGGTTTGTTTCTGTACCTCGAAGACGCATTCTTCTCTTTAATTCCTCCATGGATGGTGGAGAAATAAATATACCAACAATTTTGTATTCATTGTGATTCAATTTTGATTTAAGACTATTGTATCCCTGTATATCCAACTGGATGATAATATCTTTATCCTTTGGAATATCTTTATAAATAGAGGATTTTTGAATCCCTTTATAGTCGGTATGAACCAAAGCCCATTCAAAAAAGTCGCCATTTTCAATTTTCTTTAAAAATTCCTCTTTTGTGTAGAAATGATAATCTTTTCCGTCAATTTCATTCGGTCTTGGAGCTCTTGAAGTTGAAGTTACGACCTTTACAAGATTAAGCTCAGGAATCTGCAATAATCTGTGCATTACAGTGTCTTTTCCTGTATTTGTTGGTCCTGCAATGACAAAGATTCTTTGCATATTTAAAAATTCCTCTCATTTTTTACTTGAAATAAATATTTTTTATTATATAATACCCAATACTAAATGTCAAAAACAAAAGGAATTTTATTATGAAAAAAGGTATTCATCCTAAATATAACGAATATGATGTAATTCTTACAACTGGTGAAGTTGTAAAAATGCGTTCTACTTTGGAAAGAAAAGAACCACTTAAACTTGATATCGATCCAAATACACATCCTGCTTGGACTGGTAAAAGAAGTTTGAATGATATTGGTGGTGGTGCTGCTGATAAATTTAAAAAGAAATTTGCTGGCTTTACAAAGAAGGCATAATCTTATATTTATTTAAGAAATTAAAGGTCCCTTGGTATTCCAAGGGATTTTTTCTTGTTTATTTCGTATTTTTTTAGAATTTTATCATGCTTATTTATCAAAATTTCATATCTTGTATAAATAATAAAGAATTAAGGATGCTTTTTTAGGGGTGGGGTGTGTTTTTTTTAATCTTGATAAATTTATAAATATATTTTGTTATATTTTATTGGGCTTTTAAATTTCTTACATGTTTCTTATGTATGTTAAAAAGAATTATATAAAAATCGAATCTGAAAATTTAATTTATTAAAACATTTAAAACTTAATAATAAAAATTAATATGTGGTATTTAAAATTCTTTGCGTTAAAAATGTATATTTTTTGTTCTTTTTAAAATATTTGAAAATGAAATATTTTGAAAAAAATCCCAGCTTTTTTTTAATTTTTTTAAGAAAAAAGTCTTGAATGGACTCCGATTCTGTGATATTATAAATGCGCAACGGGAAAATAAGTTTAGGGAATAAAAAAATATGGGGACCGAGAATAAATTTTTTAATAAAATTTTGTATGCTGATAAAATTGCAGAGGCAGTAAGTTTTCTAAAAATGTCTGGAAATAAAGAGCTTATTGAACATAGTGATGAGGTGGCTCAAATTGCTCGAATGATTCTTAAAAATACAGATGATGCGGATATGAAAAAAGATAAGAAAACACAAATCGCATTAAGTTATATGGATTTGGATACTTTGGCTGACTTATATGAATTACATGATCTTGGTAAAATATTTATTCCTGATGAAATCTTAAATAAGCCGGGCCGTCTTACTGATCAAGAATTTAAATATGTGCACAGACATCCTGAAAATACAAAAAAAGTTTTGGATCATATTTTTGGAGAAAAGCCAAATAAAACTATACAAGCTTTGTATGATACAATTATGGTGATTTCAAGGGAACATCATGAAAATTATGATGGAAGTGGTTATCCAAAACATTTAAAAGGTGAAAATATTTCTTTGTTGGGGCGTATTGCAAGAGTTGCTGATGTTATATCTGCACTTATGGGGCATAGATGTTATAATAGGGAATTTAATTCTTTTGAGTCTATTGCAAATTACCTTGTTAAAAACAAAGGTGTGTTATTCGATCCAAAAATTGTTGATATTGTTACAATAGTTGAAAAACCAAAGGATAATGTTGTAATAACAAAAGAAAATTTACTTAATGTTTTTGATATTCAGAACGAAATAACAGAAATTATTGTTAAAAAAGTTTCTTCAAAAGAAAGATAAAAGTATTTTCTTTCATTTATCTACTCCTCATCTTATGATGTGGAAGTTTTTTGTAAATAGAATTGTTAAATTAATTGACTTTTTACCTATTTTAAGGTAAATTAGAATAAGAGAAAATTTATAATATATTAAAATCTTGTGAGGGGGAGTATTATGAAAAAAGTTTCAAGCTTAGTTTTATCTTCTATGTTAATGTTTTTAACAGGATGTATTACTGAAAATAGTGGTAGTAGTTTAGGAACTATGCCAAAAACAAAATTTCCTTCATCAAAAAAGAACAATTCATCTAATACAACAGAAGAATATAAAATTGATGAAGCAACATTGAAGTTGTCTACATATATTACAAATGCTATGGAGACTAATTTACGAAAAGTTTCTGAAAAAGTTAATGATAATAGTTCAGAAATAGATATAAGTGAATATGATACTGTTGTTTCTGCTTATTTGGGTGAAATTGCTAAAACAAGTTCTGATTTAACTTCGTCAACAAGACGTTTCTCAAAAAATAACGGCAATAGTAATAACAATTCGGGAAATTCTTCTTCAAATGGTAAAAAAACACCTTTGGATGATACATTTGCAGAAAAAGAATTAAAAGCAGAAGGTTTACCTGAAAATTTAAAAAAGTACTATCTTGCTCAAATTTATGGTATTTTCTTAAAATTATCTATGGATGAAAATGCTGAAACAGCTAAGCTAAATCAGGAAAAAATAATAAATGCTTTAGCTAAAGCTTCATCTACAACTACAGAAAATGCAGAAAAATTTTTAGTTGATGCTATATCAACAGCAGTTATGATTTTTATGCCAGATCAAGCTAAAGATATTCTTTATGAAGATGAAAATGGCATGAAAGTAAAAAAAGACTTCACATTAAGTTCAATTTCAGAAGCTGTTTCTCAAAATTCAAGAGTTTTTGATCTTGAAAGAGCAATAGATAAACTTAGTTTAAAACATGTTGAAGAGAAGAGCTTTACTTATAATAATACAAATTTTTCTGTGGAAGGTGCTACTTATGGATTAAAATCTAATTCTTTAGAGTGGGGTTTTCTTGAAAATGGTAATTGGAATGGAAATGTTAAATTTACAGATGATGGAGAGAAATTTATTTATTCTTTTGAAGGACGATCCGCTGATGAAGTTGAAGTTAAGGGAGAGGATATAATATTTTATATTTCAGATTTAAAAATTTTTAATGATAATAATAAATATTTAGAAGGTAGTCAGGAACATAATGTTTTCGTTTATAGTGCTGGATATGTTATAAAGTCTGATAAAGGTCTTTCTTATTATAAAGATAAATCATGGAAAGACGTTGATTATTTTAAAAATATATTGGACGAAGATAAAGATAATCCTGATTATATTGATTTAATAGAAAATGATAATTCTCCAGAAATTGGAAAAGAATATAATATTGGAGGATTAAAGATTCAATATCAAAATAATATTGTAGAAAATGATGTTCTTAGTGATATTAAACTTGTTTTAAATAATCCATCTCAAACAGGGTTGTCATATGCAAAATTTGGATACATAACAACAGATACTAATGTTCCAAATGCTAATGTTGTTGATTTCTTCTATGGTAGCAATAATGAAAATATTAGAGAATATCAATTAAGTTCTATAGATAAAGAAACAGTATTTGCTGGTAACGCAGTTGGTGTTGTAAAATATAATAAAGAAGGAGCGGAAGAAAAAACATTAAATCTTGATGGTACAGTTAATCTTACTATTGATATTGCTGATAACATAAAAGAAAGTTTAGTTGTTAATTTTGATAATTGGTATAAAGTAACAGCTGAATATACAGATTATAATAATGAATTGAATATTGATTTCAATAAAGATGGTAAGAATATAGATTCAACATTTGATTTTGATACATATAATCATGATGTAAATGAAAAAATTAAAGCCCAACACTATAATCAAAATTTTTCAAAGAAATACTTTGGTGTAGATAATGTAGAAGAAGTAGCAGGTGCTGTTACTGGTTTCTATTCTGGATGTAAAGAAAACGAAACAAATCCTACTACTTTGAATTATGGATTTAGTTTTGGTGCAAAAAAACAATAGGGTAGTTAATCTTAACTTTCAATCTCCTCACTTTATGTAGTGGGGAGATTTTTTTGTAATAGATTATAAAAGAAGAAATTTATTTTAAATATCTTAACTGAATATATATTTATTATAGTAAATATTTATAAATGTAGTGTTTTATTAAATATGTATATCAAAATAATTTGGTACAGTTAAAAATCCATCTTTATCATTTATCCAATCAGAATCTATGTTGGGATTTACGTTACGAGATGTATACTTTAACATAATATTTTTTCTTACACGAGTCATATGATGCATAAAAATATTCTCTAAAACATAATGTTTTTGTTTTAAATAAATCCCTAATATTTGTCTTGTTGGATCGCATAAACATGGTGCTTTTTTGTTATTTCCACATATAGAAAAATTATTTATTTTACTGAAAAATGGAACGTAATATTCCCATTTTCTTTTATCGTATCTTTGTGTTGGTTCAGTTCCGTAATTTAGAATATGAACATATGAATGTGTTATTTTATTTTTTACTATCAATTGTTTTGCAGTTTCTATTGTTGAATCATCATAAAATTCATCAGAATCTAGAAACATAAAGTAATTTATTTTAGCTTTTTTGGCCATGTTTAAACTTACCATGCGTTTAAGTTTTTCTTGTTCGCTTCTTGTCTTATTTGGTATGTTTTTATATTCGATAACTTCATCAATAGAAAATTTTTTCTTCATTTTTTCGACAATACTAGTTAATTCAGGATTTCCTTGTTTTCCTGTATAAGAAGTAACAGAATAAACTATGTTTATATAATCGACATGTGGTCTTATAAATTTAAGACATTGTTCCAATAATTCTTCTCCATCGTATAAAACTATACCAATACCAAATTTGTTTTTTTTCATAATATTTAAAAACCATTATTTATTATTCAATACTCCTTCAGTATATCTTATTTTCAATTAAATGCAATAGATAACTAAGGTCTGTAAAAATATCAATTTATTTTGATTATAAAATATTATTTTGATTGATTTTTAAATTTGTTAAAATTATACTAAAACCATATAAATATAGTTTCTTCTAGGAAAAACAATGAAAGTTTTATTTACAGGTTTTTATTTTGATGGTTTTCACGGTTCTATGATGCATATTTGTGAAATCTCAGATTATTTAAACTCAA
This sequence comes from uncultured Pseudomonadota bacterium, assembly GCA_902785275.1. Lineage (GTDB taxonomy): Bacteria > Pseudomonadota > Alphaproteobacteria > Rs-D84 > CACZYB01 > CACZYB01. The sequence goes on along the minus strand of CACZYB010000006.1, from coordinate 49,079 downwards.
TTGGTTATGAATGTTTTTGTGCCAGTGTTGTTATAGAAAATGATATAAAAGATTATGCATTAACAAAAGGATTACATGTATTTAATGTGAATGATTTGCCGGTTGATATAGAATATGATATTGTTTGGTCGTATCATTTTCCTATTTTAGCAACACTATTATTTCGTGGATTAAAATATAAAAAAGTTCATGTTGGTTCTTTGTCTTCTTGGGTTAATTTAGAAGTACTTCCTCCTTACTATAAGGATTGTTCATTGTGTAGTGTTTTGACAAAAGAAGCAAAAAAGATTTTTAATGAAAAATACGGCTTTAAAGAAGAATGTCTTAAGATTATTCCAAATTTTCTTCCTAAAAGATTTATGGAACAGAAAGTTGTAAATAAAAGTTTAAAAAATATTATTGTTGTATCAAATCATCCTCCAAAAGAGATTTTAGAATTAAAAAAAATTTTAACTGATGTTTGTGTTGATGTTTATGGTGTATCTGGTGATAAATATACTCCAATTACACCTGAAATTTTAAAAAGATATGATGTTGTTATTACAATTGGAAAAACAGTTCAATATGCTTTGGGTATGGGAATTCCTGTTTATGAATATGATTATTTTGGTGGTGGAGGTTATATCAATTTACAAAATTATGAAAAATTTGAAGAATTTAATTATTCAGGAAGAGCTTCAAAAAGAAAATTATCTTCAAAAGAAATTGCAAATGAGTTAGTGGATAATTATAAGAATGCGTTAGATGATGTTGATGAATTAAGAAAAATAGCAATAGAAAGATACTCTCTTGAAAAAAATGTCGATAATATTTTAAAGGTATTGTCGTTATCACCAGATGTAAAAATTGATTTAAATAAATATTCAAGATTTATTGTTTATTCAGCGGAATTATTGACTGATTATTGTCATAAACTTAATATGATTTCATATTTAAAAAATGAGAATTCAGTTTTACAAAAAGAATTATCGACATTATCTTTGATTAATTTTTGGAAAAGAATTAAATATCCTAAATTTATTTGTAATATCATTTGTTGTTTTATTTTTAAAAAGAAAAATAGACACCATTTTAGATCTAAGCATTCAATAAGATAAATAAGTTATAGTGTACAGAAAGGAGTGTGTTATGAAATTACCAGAACAAATTGAAGCTCAAAGAATTATTTTGAAACACTACACTAAACCTACTTTTAAGTTGGCAGAGGATTTGTTTAAAATTGTTGATGAATCTCGTGAAACATTATGTGAGTGGCTTCCTTGGGTAGATAGTACTAATTCAAAAGAAGATGAGTTTGCAAACTATTTATTGCCAAGCCAAGAAAAATGGGAAAATGGTGTTGGTTTTAATTATATAATTTATAAAAAAGAAACAAAAAAAATTTTAGGGGTTGTAACTTTATTTAATATAAAAGAAAAACTTCAATCTGGTGAAATTGGTTATTGGCTTTCAGATTCTGCAACAGGGTTTGGTTTTATGCAAGAGGCTGTTCGTGCATTGGAAAAGATTGCTTTTGAAAATGGTATCAATCGTATTGTTATTAAGAATGATACATTGAATTTTAGATCTATAAATGTCGCAAAACGATGTGGCTATATTTTGGAAGGTGTGTTGCGTCAAAATTCTTGGAACGAACATAAAGGTTGCTTATACGATACAAACATCTGGTCAAAATTGAAATCCGATTGGGAAAAAGAATAATATATTCAATAGGTAAGCTGTTTGGGAAAATATAAAAAGTATTAAAAATCAAAGAAATGGTGCTACTGGTGAGAATCGGACTCACGACCTCACCCTTACCAAGGGTGCGCTCTACCACTGAGCCACAGTAGCAACTTAACGACGTACATAATAAATGAATTTTAGAAAAAAGTCAAATTTTATCTTTAAAAAAACTTGCAAAAATTTAATAAATTGTATATTATGCAAAGAATGTTAAAATAAATCTTGCAAAAATATTTAATTTGTTGTTAAATATGAGCAATTAAACATTTGTTTTAATTAAAGATTTTTGAACTAATAAATATAATTAACGAAAGAGAGTGTTAAAATGGCTGTTCCAAAAAAGAAAACATCACAATCAAGAAGAAATATGAGAAGAGCTCATGATGCTTTGGCTGTTAATGCAGTTTCAGTTTGTAAAGTTTGTGGTGAAGTTGTAAAACCTCACAATATTTGTAAGGCTTGTGGTTCTTATAACGGAAAAAAGGTTATTGAAGATTCTGCAAAATAACTTTAGATAACATTAGGAGAATACTGTCTTGGCAAAAAAGTGGACAATTGCAATAGACGCTATGGGAGGAGATAATGCTCCTCTTTCCGTTATTGCAGGACTAGATATCGTATACGATTACCTAGTTAAAAATGATATTGCATTACTTCTTTTTGGTGATGCAAAGGTAATGGCTCCTTATTTGGCTAAGTACCCTAGATTGAATAATATTTCAACTATTGTTCAATGTGATGAAGTGGTGCAGGGCGATGATAAACCTTCCAAAATAATCAGAAGAGGTAGAAATACTTCTATGTGGAAGGCTATTGAAGCTGTACGTAATAAAGAAGCTGACGCTGTTATAAGTGGTGGAAATACTGGTTGTTTAATGGGTATTTCAAAACTTCTTATCTCTATGATAGAAGGTATTAGAAGACCTGCTATAACAACATTGCTCCCTAATGTAAAGGATTATACAGTTATGTTGGATTTGGGTGCAAACGCTGAATGTGATGAGCATAATATCGTCCAATTTGCTGTTATGGGTAGTATTTATGCAAAAATTATGCTTGGTAAGGAAAGACCAAGAGTTGGAATCTTAAATATCGGTTCCGAAGCTGGTAAAGGTCTTGACTATTTAACTAAAGTAGAAGAAATTTTTGCAGAGAAAAAAGAACATCTTCCATTCGATTATTTCGGTTTTGTTGAAGGTGATGATATTATGAAAGATAAAGTCGATGTTATCACAACTGATGGTTTCAGTGGAAATGTTGCTTTGAAATCTATTGAAGGAACTGCAAAATTTATTGCAGGAAGTTTGAAATCTGTTTTCAAAAAATCAATATTTACAATAATTGGATATATTTTTATGAAAAATGCGTTTAAGCAATTTAAAAATAAAATGGATCCTCGTAAATATAATGGTGCTGTGTTCCTTGGCCTTAATGGTATTGTTGTAAAAAGTCACGGCGGTACTGATGCTGTTGGATTCTCTAATGCAGTCCTTTATGCGTCAAGATTACTTGTTGATGACTTTACATCAAAGGTTGCAAAGGAAGTTGAAAAAATTAATTAGGAGTTTTTGAGGATGAGTGAGATTTATTCTGAAATTATAGGAACGGGTTCATACCTACCAGAGAAGGTGTTAACCAATGATGATTTATCAAAGATGGTTGATACTTCTGATGAATGGATTTACACTCGAACAGGTATCAAACAAAGACATATTGCAGCTGATGATGAATGTACTTCTGATTTGGCGGTAAAAGCTATTCAAAATGCTTTAGATGATGCAAAAATGTCTGCAGAAGATGTTGATTTGCTTATTGTTGCAACTATTACACCTGATTTGGTTTTTCCATCAACATCCTGTATAGTACAAAAAAAACTTGGTCTTAAAAACGCTGTTGCATTTGATATTTCTGCGGCTTGCTCTGGATTCGTTTATGGTCTTACCATTGCTGATTCTATGATAAAGTCTGGAATGTATAAAAATGCAGTAGTGGTTGGTGCAGAAACTCTTACACGAATTATGGATTGGAACGACAGAACAACTTGCGTTTTGTTTGGTGATGGTGCTGGTGCTGCTGTTCTTCGTGCCACAAATGAAAAAACAGGAATCATATCTTATTCTGTAAAGACAGATGGTGATTATATTGACTGTCTAAAGGCTACTGGTGGTCCATCCGCAACAAAAACTTCTGGAAATATTTTTATGGAAGGTAAGGAAGTATTCAAACTTGCTGTTGTAAGAATGCCTGAAATTTCAAAAGAAGTTGTTGCAAAAGCCGGTAAAACTATGGCTGATGTTGATTGTTTTATTCCTCATCAGGCAAATATAAGAATTATCGATGCTGCATTAAAAAATCTTGATATTCCAGAAGAAAAGGTTGTAAAAACCATTGAAAAACATGGAAATATTTCTTCTGCATGTATTCCACTTGCTTTGGATATTGCAAACAAAAACGGTCAAATTAAAAAAGGGCAAAATGTTCTTTTGACTGCGATGGGTGCAGGATTTACTTGGGGTTCTGTATTTCTTAAATTTTAAAAGAGAGGTAAATTATGGAAAATAAAAATATAAAAAAGATAGACTTAGCATTAGATATTGCAAAGGGAACTGGTTTAAGTTTGACTGATGCAACAGAAATTGTTGATTTATTTTTCAGTATTTTATCTGACGGTATCGCTCAAAGTAAAGAAGTAAAAATTATGGGATTAGGAACTTTCTCTGTAAAACACAAAAATGCAAGAGTTGGAAGAAATCCTAAAACTGGAGAAGATGCGGTTATTGAAGAAAGAAATGTTATTTCGTTCAGACCTGCAAAAAATTTAAAAACCACACTTAATTAGTTTTAAATAGAGGAGGGTATAATGAGTGAGGAAAAAATTTTCTACAGTATTGCAGAAGTTTCTGAACAAACAGACCTTCCTAAGTATGTTATAAGATTTTGGGAAACCGAATTTCAAGAAATCAATCCTGATAGACGTCAAGGTCGTAGATATTACCGCCAATCTGATATTGATGTAATTCTTAAAATCAAAGATTTGCTTTACAAAAGGGGATTTACAATAAAAGGTGCAAAAAAATTTTTGCATGAAAATAAAAATTCTGGTACAGGTAAGGTTTTTGCTGATTTCGAAATGAATGAGAAAAAACAATCGTTGGAACCTGTGCAACAAGAATCTAAGATATTGAAAAGATTTAATTTTTCCGCTCCTTTTTCAGAGACTGAAGATAATAAAGTTGATTTAGAGGAAGCTCTTCATAAACTTGAAGAAATCGAAAAAATCTTACAGGAATAGTATATAAAAATTATGAATTGACAAATCAAATATTCCTTTGTATAATAAAAAGACAAACAAAAACTGGGAGAACTATCATGAAAAAGAAATTAGTGAAAAAACCAGTAATAAAATCCAAAATGATGACTCCACAGGAAGAGTTGGCTTTGCAAATATTTTCTGAATATGCAAACAGTGGCTCGTCTGATATTCTAGTCATTAATAAAACAAAAAATTTGTTATTCTTAGATGATTATAATTATACTCTCGATAGATTAAGAGCAAGATGTTCGTTTTCAAGAATGAGTAGAATTATAGAAGAAGATTATATTGATAGCCTTTAATTATAACTGTTATACAAAATCAAAAGCCCTGACATAGTTTAGGGCTTATATTTTATATTAAAATATCAGTCGCATAATGTATATTATGTATAATTAAATGACTAGGTAAATAAAACTCCAATCAATAAATAAGTCTAATCATTAAAAAAATAAGTTTGCAAATATATTAAATATATGAACGAAAAATTGTTTTATTTTCCATGGAGATTTTATTGCATATCTAAAGTAATACTTTTCATTTTCATTTATCAAAAAATTCCATGGTTTTTCACCACCCAAAAAATGAATTATATAAGCTTGTGGTGCAAGACTTTTAAAATAATCAACTCTATCTTGAATTCCCCAGCTTTTACTATAATATTTTCCCGAAGTATTAATTAGTTGAACATTCCACCTATCATCAAAAAAATCAATCTTACCAGATAAAATTAAATTAACACACCCTTGATCTTCATGAAAATTTTTAATATTTCCATATCTTAAAGCACAATCCATAAATTTTTCTTCAATATTATTTTCTCTCCACTTTTTTAAATCAATAAGCAAAATTCCTGCATTAATATACTTACCAACGCCAAGCATTTTTGAAAAAGATCTATAAGATATATCACTAACACCCTTTACAAAATATTCATCCATATTTTCATTCATCAGCTTTGCTAAACTACAATTAACAACTACATCACAATCTAAATAAATTAATTTTTCAATATGTTTAGGTAATAAACTTGAAAAAAATAACTTGTAATAAGTAGATGATGTTACATGAAGTTCTTTTACAGATAATCTAGATACAAGAGCTGTACTAACTCTTATAAATTGAACATTAAAAGGAGCAATTTTCTTTAATTTTTTTATTTTATTTATATCTCTATCAGATATTCTCCTGTATAAAATATAAATATTCAAATTATCAGTTGGTAACTTATTTAAAAGTATAGATGTTATTGCAATTCCCATAGGTTTTACATAGTTTTCATCACTTATAAAACAAATGTTAATATCTGTACTTCTTGAATTATTTTTATTTTCTTCTGTAAACATACTCTATACACCGTATACAAAAAAGGGTGGGTTTTTATTCCTATTAAAATATATATTTTTTTTACCTTTAAATCAAGAGAAATCTAAGGAAATTCAGATTTGGTAAATGTGATACAAAAAAGGACCCTTTAATCTATACACTAACGAAATAAGATAAAATCCCCTACTCTTCATTATTCTAGATAAAACAAAAATATCTCGAGAAATAAAAAAATCACCTAAAAAGGTGATTGAATTTTAAGTTTGTTTTGGTGACCCTAAGGAGATTCGAACTCCTGTTGAGAGATTGAAAGCCTCTAGTCCTAGGCCTCTAGACGATAGGGTCATCTTTCAAACATACGGATATTATATACTATATTTTCCTAAATGCAAGAACTTTTTTAAAAAATTTTACAATTCTTTTTTACCATATAGGTTATTTAAAAGATTTCTCATCTTTTTTGAATCATTATTTCTACAAAAAAAGTCAAGCTTTTCCTTCCATTCTTGCTCTTTTTTAATATTTTCAAAAAAGTCTGATTCTGCTGGCAAAATTCTCAACCTTGCCTCATCTAAATCCCATTTATTAACAGATACCAACGTATCAAACTTTCTGTTATTTTCTAATTCATTACTAAGAATTTTATCAATATCAGAAAAAGAAAAACTATACTGTGGAAATTTTGCACCATTCAAGCTTGTCCCTGCCCTTAATATAAGATTAATAATTTTCTTAAATTCATCATGCCTATATTCCGGTCTCATTTTAATTTTGGTATAATCAAAATCTATATGATAAAAGGAATCGTAATTATTATTAACAAGACTTGATATAAGTTTAAGATTCTTAAAAAATGTCTTATTCATAATTTCACTTGTTAAATTTTTACTAAAAATAAGCTCCTCTTTTGTAAAAGCATCCGCCTCGTTTATCATCTTCAAATAAAAATCTTGTACATTGTTTTTATAAGCCTTTGCCCACTTGTTCCACAATAATAAACTATTTTTATTAATATTTACATCTTGCAAAAAATGAGTGTATTCATGAACAAGACTTTTAAAAAATCGCCCTTTATTCTCATTCAACTTATTTCTATTAATAAAAATTATTCCCATTGCAAAATATCCATAAATATCATCATCCAAGCCATCAATTATATCGACAAGAACTCTCTCGCTACTCTTCATTAACCCATCAGCATAAACAGATTTTTTTCGTTCACTCTCAACAATATCATTTACAACAATTAAATCTTCTTTTTTTGCAACGATAAAAGGATTATCAAGATTATAAAGTTTATTAATAAAACCTGACTTATCCATATTATGAATCATTTTCATTCTAGCAAACCCTTTTTATTTTATTATTCATAGAATGGTAGACAATATTAAAAACGATGTCAATAATAATATTTTATTTATAAATTGATTTTCGTGTAAGATTGTCGTACAATCTTTTCATTGTTTTAATAGCAAAATAAAGGAGAAAATAAAATGGCAATGGTATCATTAAGACAATTACTCGACCATGCAAGCGAATACGGTTATGGTATTCCTGCATTTAACATTAACAATATGGAACAATTACTTTCCGTTTTGGCTGCTGCTGATAAATGTAATGCACCTGTTATTATCCAGGCATCAAAAGGTGCGCGTGCATACGCAAATGATAAGGTATTAAGCCACCTTATGAAAGCTGCTGTTGAAATGTATCCTAATCTTCCAATCTGCTTACACCAAGATCACGGTCCATCAGTTTCTGTTTGCGCATCTGCTATCGCAAATGGTTTTACATCAGTTATGATGGATGGTTCTTTAACTCCTGATGGTCAAGCATCATCATTCGAATACAATGCAAACATCACAAAAAAAGTTGCAGAAATTGCACATCCACTTGGTGTTTCAATCGAAGGTGAAATAGGTTGTATCGGTTCACTTGAAACAGGTAAAGGTGAAAAAGAAGATGGATTCGGTACAGATTCAAAACTTTCTCGTGATAAGTTGGTAACTGATCCAACCGAAGCTGCAAAATTTGTTCGTGAAACAAAGGTTGATGCTTTGGCTGTTGCAATCGGTACATCACACGGAGCATATAAGTTTACAAGAAAACCAGATGGCGAAATTCTTTCTATTGAAACAGTAAAACTTATTCATGAAAAACTTCCAAATACAGCTCTTGTAATGCATGGTTCATCAAGCGTTCCACAAGAACTTTTGAAAGAAATCAATGAATTCGGTGGAAAGATTCCTGAAACATATGGTGTTCCTCTTGAAGAAATTCAACAAGGTATCAAATACGGTGTTCGCAAAGTTAATGTTGATACAGATTTAAGACTTGCTTCAACTGCTGGAATCAGAAGATTCTATGCTGAACATCCTGCTGAGTTTGACCCAAGAAAGTTTATGAAACCAGCAATGGAAAAAATGCAACACGAATGTGAAGTAAGATACGAAGCATTCGGTGCCGCAGGTCATGCAAGCCAAATCAAACCTATCTCTTTGCTTGATATGGCAAAAAGATACGAAAGTGGCGAACTTGACCCAGTTGTAAAACTTTAATCAAGTTTTGTATCAAAAAGTTCCCTGCATTTGTGCGGGGAATTTTTTTAACTTTTATTGTAAATATTTTTCCTTGAAAAAAGGAATATATTCTATAAAATTGGTAACATTAAAGGGAGTATTAAAAATGTTTGATATGAAAAGAAAATTTAAAAATATATCTGAAAAATCCATCAAAGGATGTAAGAATATTTTAAATTATTGGAAAATTTTATCTCCAACAACAAAAAGTTTTTTAATTTTATCTTTCTATATTTTTATGCCTATCGCCCTACACTATATATTTCTTCATTTTAACAGTTGTTTCGAATATGAAAGAAAAGGTAATTGGAAATCAAATATTTTATGTGCAATAGTCAAAGCATTTGCCCTAACATTTCCTGTATTTATTTTCCCCAAAATAACAAAACTATATACCTTAATTATTGCGTTATTTATCTATATCCCATATTACATAGATTCTTGCCATATTATGCTTTTTAAACAAGTTATAACAAAAGGTGCATTGATGGCTATATTCGATACAAATACAGCAGAAGCAACTGGTTTTATAAAACAGTTTGCAAGGTTTGATACTGTTTCCCTTTTAATATTATTCATCACATTAATTGTACTTACATTAAAATATGTAAAACAAATGGATAGAAACAAAAGCTTTTTTATCTTGGAAAAAATTTCGTTTATTACCCTATTATATGCACTTATTTACCTAAATGTATTTTCAAAGGATTGGAATAGGTACAGATTTGTAACTGTATCTATGATACATCAATACAGGGATTTAAGATTTGAACTTGTCGCAAATAATATAAAGAAAAGACGTGCAGATATAAAACCATTTGAAAACATAAATGATAAGTTTAAAAATAAAAAAACAACTTTTGTTATTGTTATAGGTGAATCTGCAGGTCGAAGACATTTCCAACTTTATGGATATAATAGAAATACAAATCCTCTACTTTCAAAACGAAACGATATTTATGCTTTTTCAAAGATTGAATCCCCACATGCTCAAACTCTTCTTTCATTACAAAAGGTTTTAAGTTTTGCCTATGGTGATAACAAAGAACTAATGTTTACAAAAGGTTCAATCATAAATTATTTAAAGGATGCTGGTTTTAAAACATTTTGGATTTCGAACCAAGAACCTGGCGGACGTCATGCATCTTATCAATCTGTTATCGCAGAAGAAAGTGATTACAAAATCTTTAATAAAGATATTTCCCAAGAAAAGAAAACTGATATCTTATACGACCTTGATTTGATGGATTATTTCCAAAAAGCATTGGCCGATACCGCCGAAAAGAAAGTAATTTTATTACACCTCCGCGGTTCTCACGCTACTTATGATAAGAATTATCCAAAGGAATTTGATATATTAAAAGGTAATTCTTCCTACAAAGAATATAGCGTAAATTCTTACGATAACTCTATTATCTATAATGATTTCGTTATCAATAGTTTTATCGAAGAATTGAAAAAACAAAATCAAATAAGTTATCTTTTGTATTTCTCAGATCACGGTGAAGATGCTGGTGATACAGTAAATAGCTGTTTCTGTCATCATGATGGAATAAGGACAGAACCAATGCTTCAAATACCTTTGATTCTTTGGCTTTCACCTGAATATAAAAAATCATATGATTTAAAAATATCGAAGAAAGACTTGGAAAAATCATATAATACAGAAAACTTAATTCATACAATTATCAAACTATCTGGTCTTTCAAACCCCGATTATGAAAAGGCAAAATCTTTGTTATAAAAAGACTTTATTTTTTGTAATTAAGGGAGTATTATAAAGAAAATCTTTTGGAGAGGTGGCAGAGTGGTTGAATGCGGCGGCCTCGAAAACCGTTATGGGGGCAACTCCATCGGGGGTTCAAATCCCTTCCTCTCCGCCAGATAAACCTAATATCAGAAAGGCTTTAAAAATGAAGATGATTTATCCTAAAAATTTTATCAAAAGAGTAAAAAAAGTTTACCCTAATGAAAGAAAATTACACAACTACCTTGAACAAGGTGACATCATCGCTGGTCGAATTTTGGATAATATGAGCTATACTACAAATATAAACAAAGAAAAAGATAATTTATACAAGGAATGGTTAAAATTCAGATCTCATAACAAACCTGTAACAAAAGAATTTGTTGAAAAGGTAAAAAAAATTTACCCTTCATTCCCAGAACTTTACGAATATGTTGAAACAGGTAACTATATCGCAGAAATATATTTGGAATACTTAAGACATAATGCTCCAAAACAAAACGATGAAAAAGTTGCACTTTTCCTTGAATGGTTAAATATGTATAAACGTTTACTCAAGGAAACTGGTCTATCCAAATAATTTTCCTATACCTGTGTTTTTTAATAAAATATAAATAGTAAAATTCTAAAAAACACCCCACCAATTGGCGGGGTGTTTTTATTTTGCAAATACTTCATTTAACTGTCTGTTTACCTTATAGAAGGTTGCGCATTTCGGAATATCCTTTAATCTTCTTGCCCCGATATAAGTCATCGCACTTCTGATACCGCCGTATATTTCCTCAATTTTTATTGAAACCGGACCAGTATACGGAATTTCAACAACCCTACCCTCTGAGGCACGATAGGAATTCATTTTTCCCCAGTGTTTGTTTTGAGCATATTGTGAACTCATTCCATAGAAAAGCTTAAGTTCTTTTCCATCGCGGTTTATCACTTCACCTTCGGCTTCTTTTGTACCTGCAAACATACCACCAAGCATAATAAAGTCCGCACCACCAGCATATGCTTTTACAATATCCCCAGGACAAGTGCATCCACCATCGGCACAAATCATTCCATTCATTCCATGTGCCGCATCCGCACATTCCATCACAGCAGAAAGTTGTGGACGACCAACACCAGTAATCTTTCTAGTAATACATGCACTTCCCGGTCCAATACCAACCTTTACCAAATCAGCTCCATTAAGGATAAGCTCCTGTGTCATATCGCTTGTTACAACATTACCCGCCATAATAAGGATATTTTCAGCATACTTTTCACGAAGCTTTTTTACAAATCTTGCAAGGTTCGGAATATAGCCATTTGCAATATCTACACACACCTTATCAATAAGTCCAGTATCAAGTATAGCACAAGTTTTTTCAAACTCGTCATCCTTTATACCTGTTGAAATAAAAATCAATTCGTTATTATCATTTGATTGAAGAAAATTTATAACCTCTTCCTTTGTATAATGCTTTTGAAGGCAAGTTATTCCATTAAGTTCAGTCATAGCCTTTGCCATTTCAAAAGTTCCGGTTGTCGCCATATTTGCAACAGTAATGCCGGTTGCCTTAATCTGTTTCTTATAATACTTAAATTTATATGTTCTTATAATATCAGCTTCTTTTCTTGAATTCAAAGTTGTACGTTTTGGTTGAATCAAAACATCACTATAGTCAAGTTGCACATTATCAATAATTGTTGTCATAAAATCTCCTTTCGTTTTACCTAAAAAGTTTAACAAAAGCCACAGAAAAACTCAAGTTTTTAATAGATTTTTAAACGAAATATTTTGATTGACTAATAATATATAAATTTTGTATAATTTTTAGAAACAAATGAAAAAAGGAAAAAACAAATGGATGTAAAACAAAAAAAAATCATAAAAGATGAAGCTTCTATTATCAGAGATGAAATGAAATCTATGACAACAGAACAGATTTCAAAAGAAGTAGAAAAACTTCAAATATCTGAACCAAATGCTCAAAGAACATTACTTTTCATTATGGAACTTAAGACAAGAGCCATTTGGGAAAGACAAAATATCTCTATGAAAAGTTTCAGCAGATATTAATTAACCACTTATAGAGCAAGTATTTTTAAATCCACCAAAGATTCCTAAAAATCTTGGTTGATGGCAAATTGTTTCAACCTCTCTACCTTTCTCATCAAAAACATGTTCAATAGAAAGATTTGTACAACCAGAAATACTTCCACAAATAATTGCTAAAAATAATACTTTTTTCATCTTAACCCTCTCTTTAATCAAAAATATTTTAGCATAAATTCCTATTAAGCGCAAGAAAATAAAAGTTCACTTATCCTAAATAAAAACTCCCCACCAATTGGCGGGGAAAATTTTTAAATCAAAGATAAAATTAACGCATTTTATCGAACATAGTTTCACGAAGTTTTACCATATTCATTCTTCGTGCTGTTTCTTTTGCTCTAATTTCATCCAAAACCTTTTTATAAAGATTTTTATCATCAAAAGCAAATCTTTTACCTTTTCCTTCATTAATCAATGAAAGCTTTGCCTTATATTCAACATCCAAAGCATCAGCTCTTGAAAGTTCATTTTCAAATATTGATTTATGAAGTTCATGCATAAATCCATCTTCAAAACTTTCTGGAATATATGCTTTTTTAAGAATCCCTTTTAAAAAGTTCATACATTCATCTAATTTCAAATCGAATTTGTTCATAATAACATATTTATGAGCTTCTCTAAAATAGAAATCTGCAGATTGTTTCTTATCGTCACTACCAATATATCCTAACAAAAGACGAAGTTTTAACACATCAATAAGATCATAATAAAACTTTTTCCTTGGCATATTGTAAATTGAATATTCATTACCGGATGGACTGATTAAACCTTTTTTTATATCAAAAAAACCATTTGATTTATCATATTTAAAATAGAAATCCAAACCATCTACAAAAGAAACTTTCTTTACCAACTTTTGTCCTATTTTTTTATAAGACATATAAGCAGCAGGTTCCACACCAATAACTTCATCTTCTTTTTTGAAATACAAAGGTGTTTGACCATTAAGGTTTTTATTTTCACCAAAGAAAAGAGGATCTTTCTTTTCTCCGTATGATACAAAAAGTTGTCTACCTGAAACTTCTATCTTTGGAAGATTAAGATTAAAATAGTTATTCATTTTTACCTCACAATTCCTTTTGTATTTTCGATAAGATCTCTACAACCCCAAATGGTTGAAGTGAATGTCAAAGTTCCACATACTTGATTTAAGATTTGTTCTCTTAACTTCTTATCATCTTTATATGGAAGAATTTGAATTGAAGAAGGATGTTTATTATTATAATTCTTAATTAATTCAATATATTTTTCCTGTCTTAAAGTATCAGAAAGGATTTTAAGTTCTTCTTTTTTCATATCATCCCAAACTTTTTCTTTAAAATCTTTTCTTGAAGCTTCATATAAAATATGTGTCTTTGGATAAACTTTATCAAAGCAATCAAGTGTAGCAATAACTTCACAAATCATATATTCATTTTCCAAAAGAGGTGTTGGAATACAAACATAAAACTTAAAATCCATATAATTGCTTTCTTTAATTTTTGGTTCTGCCTTTAAAAATGGATATTTTTGTTTTACCTGATCACTTACAGCCAAAGAAAAACCATTTGAAATACCAACATTTGCAGAAGGAAGATTTTTTTCTTCATGTAAAAAGATATTGAAATAATCAAAGATTGCATCTGTTTCGAAATCAATTGATTCCTCAGGAAGTCTGAAAGTGTTAGAAATAACACTAACATCATGTTTTCTTTTTCTTTCAATTTCTTCTTTATAATCTTCGTCTTTGCCTTCACTTTTCTTTGCGGCATCCATACAAATATCTACTATTTCCATATTTTTTTTGATTTCAACAACATTACTTCTAAGTCTATCCTTAATTCCACTAAGAACAGTTTTATTAAGAGCAGATTTTTTGAAATCTTTGTATTGGAAAGTAACTTTAGTTGTAAAATCAATAAAATCCAAAAGTGTTTCAACATCACTAACTGTAATAGTAGCCCTTAAAATATCCAAGATATTTGAAGGATTCTTTTTCAAATCAAGATCTGTTACTAATTTTTCAACTGCACGTTCACCACCCTTTACTGGACCAACTTTTACTTCACAATCTAAACCTTTTTGATCCTTAAATTTCTTTTGTAACAAGTGAAGTACATAATCAAAAACAATACCAGAATAAGAAGCTTTATCATATAAACCGTTAAGATCTATATTATCCGGCTGCATCGGTTTTCTAAAACTATTATAATTTATTTTCATATCTTTTTCCTTACTATACCTTATAATATAATATTGTTTATTTGTTTTGTCAAGTATTTTGTCAAAATAATATTTTTTGTATTATTTTATTTAAGATTTTTTAATTGTTCTTCATAATCGAAAAGAGCTAATAAAAATTTTAAATTAAAGCATCTTGTTCTATCAGTATTTTTAGATATGTCAAGAATATTTTTAACGTCCTGTGCCGCTGCAAGAAATAAATCATAATCATTTTCCAAATCTGCAATTTTAAAATCAATAAGTCCACTTTGCCTTACACCCAAAACATCACCAGCCCCACGAAGTTTTAAATCCTTTTCCGCAATTTTAAAACCATCCGTTGTTTCTCTCATAACTGAAAGTCGTTCCTTTGCCACGTTTGTCATACGTGGCGAATGAAGTAATATACAAATAGATTTTTCATCACCACGCCCAATTCTTCCACGTAATTGATGAAGTGACGAAAGTCCAAAACGTTCACTATGTTCAATAATCATCAAGGTTGCTTCTGGAACATTAACACCAACTTCTATAACAGTAGTTGCAACCAAAATTTTAACCTTACCATTTGGATTTGCAAAATCAGACATAACCAAATCTTTTTCATCAGCCTTCATCTTTCCATGGATAAGTGCAACCTTCTCTCCAAAAACAGATTTCAAATACTCAAACCTTGAAATTGCATCGGATAAATCAAGTTTTTCACTTTCCTCAACCAACGGACAAACCCAATAAAGTTTCTTAAGTGCCCCTGCTTCCATTTTATTTTTTATAGAAAGTATAAGCTCATCAATTTTGTTCATACTAAGTATTTTTGTTTCAACCTGCTTTCTATTCGGTGGCATTTCATCAATAATTGATAAATCCATATCACCAAACGATGTCATTGCCAAAGTCCTTGGTATAGGTGTTGCAGTCATGGTTAATACATTACATTTATTAATACCATTATCATTATTTTTGTTACCCAAACTTACCCTTTGATTAACACCAAATTTGTGTTGTTCATCAATAACTGATAAAAGAAGATTTTTGAATTTTACACTTTCTTGGAAAAGCGCATGCGTACCAATAACAATATCAATATAGCCATTTGCAATAGCTGAAAGTTTTTCAGATTTTACCTTTCCTTTATCTTTTCCAGTCAAAAGAATTACCCTAACCTTATCAAAAAAGCCGGCTTTTTTAAGCAATTTTGAAAAAGTTTCAAAATGTTGCTCGGCCAAAATTTCTGTTGGAACCATAAATGCACCCTGTCCACCAACTTCAACAACAGCCAACAAAGCAATCATTGCAACAACTGTTTTACCACTTCCTACATCCCCTTGAAGAAGTCTAAGCATACGACTATCGGACTTTAAATCATCCAAAATTTCAGAAACAACTCTTTTCTGTGCATTGGTTAAGTCATATCCAAAAGATTCAATAAATGGTTCAATCAAGCTTTTATCAAAATCAATTTTCGCACCACGTTCCTTTTTAAACTCATTTCTGGAAAGAGCCAAAGCCAACTGATTTGCAAGTATTTCATCATAGGCAAGTCTTCTTCTCGCCTCATTCATAATATCTGAATTCTTTACAGGCCTATGCATTAATTTTAAGGCGTTATCAAAAGAAATTTCTGCTCCATCCTGCCATTCTGGAAGTACCGGCATGCCATCCAAAATTTGATTCACAACGTTCCTTAACATTTTATTAGTTACTGCATATGTTAATGGATAAACCGGTTCTAAATTTGCAATTTTTTCAAACTGAGAAACTGGTACTATATAGTCCGGATGATTAATACACCTTCCTCCATCAAATTCTTCAATCTTACCACTGATACAAATCTTTGCACCAACAGGTATAGATTTTTGCAAATAACTTCCTGCATTGAAAAAGTTAAGTGTAACAAACCCACTATCATCACCACAAAGAACTTTATACGGAATTTTTCGTCCCTTTACATACGGTGCAGGAATATGTTTCAAGACATCGACTTTTATTGTTACAATTCGCCCAAGCTCTGCTTCCATAATAGTGGAGACATAGCTTCTATCAATCACAGAAACTGGTAAATGAAACAACATATCTTTAAACCTAGTATTAGGTAAAAGACGATTTAAACTTTCAAAAAACTTATTGCCGACACCTTTTAAAGTCATAAGCGATTTAAAAAAATATTGTAAATTTTCTGGCATATATCACTTACTCCTTACATAAAGTTATACGGATCGACATCAACCTTTAGCTTTACAGTCGATGGAATTTTCACCATAGAAAGCCATTTTTTAAGAATATCTTGTATATGAATTTTCTTATCCACAACCAATAAAAATCTTTTTCTGTAATTATTTTTAAGATACGAAAGCGGTGAATCAATCGGACCATACGCCTGTACCCCATCAAGTCCAATAGGCATCTTTTGCTTCAAAGCATAGCAAAAGTTTTCCAGAGTTTCTTTATTTCTTGATGAAAGAATTATTGCCCCCAACTTTGCAAACGGAGGCATCAAAGATTCCTTTCTATCTTTAAGCTCTTGTTCAACAAAAGCATCCCTATCATTATTTTTTATCGCCTGCATAACAGAATTATCTGGATTATAGGTTTGAATAACAACCCTACCTTTCTTTACATCACGTCCAGCACGCCCAGAAACCTGTGTCAAAAGCTGGAATGTATTTTCATTTGCACGCAAATCCGAAGATGAAAAACTCATATCACCATCAACCACACCAACCAAGGTAAGATTTGGGAAATGGTGTCCTTTTACCAAAATCTGTGTACCAATAATAATATCAACTTCACTAGCCGAAATCTTTCTTATAATTTCATTAAGTCTAGTCTGAGAAGTGATAATATCTGACGATATTGTTTCAATTTTTGCATCTGGAAAACGATTTTTAACCTCTTCCTCAATTCTTTCAATTCCAGGACCAACTAACGCCCAAGTATCTTCTTTTCCACACTTTGAGCAAACCTTTGGCAACCTTACCGTATATCCGCAATGATGACAACAACACTTTGTATCATCTTTACTGTGTGCTGTTAAATATACATTACAGTTCGGACATTGAAGCCTGTGTCCACACGAACTGCAAAGTACCAAAGGCGCATAACCACGTCTATTTATATAAAGCATTATCTGCTCTTTTACTTCAAGCTTTTCCTCTATCTGTTTAACCAATACAGATGAAAGCCAAGATTTTCCCCAAGCTTCCTTGTGGGGTTGATTTTGTCTCATATCAATCAAATCAATTTCCGGCATAACCGCCGCACCGAAACGAGAGGTAAGTTTTACCACGCCATATTTACCAAGATTTACATTATTTATTGTTTCAATCGAAGGTGTTGCCGAAGCCAAAATGATTGGAATTTTATCAACTGAAGCCTTTAATACAGCCATATCTCGACCTTGATAAATAACACCATCTTCTTGTTTATATGAACCATCATGTTCTTCATCAAGGACAATTAATGAAAGATTTTTATATGGTAAAAAAAGCGAAGATCTTGTTCCAACAATAACCCTTGCATCTCCATTCATAACTGATTTCCAATTATCACGTCTTTGTGCCTTTGTAATACCACTATGCCAAAGTACAGGAAGTATTCCAAATCTATCCTTAAATTTTGATAAAAATTGACCAGTCAAAGATATTTCTGGAAGCATTATCAAAACCTGTGTGTCCGAATTTTTTAATGCCTCATTTATTACATTAAAATACACCTCTGTTTTACCGCTTCCTGTAATACCATCAAGAAGTGTAACCGAAAATCCAGCCCCAAGTTTTTTTGATAAAACTTCTGTCGCATTTTTCTGCTCTGGTGATAATTCTGGAGACACATAAATCGGATTATAATCAGTATTTTTTTTCCTTGGAATAACAGTATCAAAAAGTTCATCAAAACCCATAACCATTTTCAAAATATTACCTGAAAAAGTTAAATTATAGTCGGCAACTTTTTTTATAAATTCCAACTGATGAACCGAAAGTTTATAATTTTTTACCTTTGAAAAAATAGTTTTAACTTTTGAAATATCATACCCCAAAGGTTCGATATTTTTTGATAAAACAACCCCAACTTCAAACTTGTTTCTTAATGGAACTTTTACAAAATCTCCAACAAAAACATCCATATTTTCCGGAACAATATAATCATAAGCTTCACTTGCAATTGGAAGTAATACTTTAACTATATCATTACAAGAAAATACAGTATTTTCCATTAGTTATCTTTCCTTTTTAAAAGTGTTGCATCACCATAAGAATAGAATCTATAATCATTATTTTTTGCAAATTCATAGGCATTTTTCATCTCATCCATTCCTGCAAAGGCACATACCAACATAAACAAAGTTGACTTAGGTAAATGAAAATTTGTAATCAAATAATCAACTGATTTAAAAGTATATGGAGGAGTAATAAATATATCAGTTTCTTTTGCAAATGGATGAATAAATCCATCACTATCCACCGCCGATTCCAATGATCTTAAAACCGTTGTTCCAACACCAATAATTTTTTTACCATTTCGTTTTGCTTCGTTAATTTTATCAGCAACTTCTTTTGTTATCAAAACATACTCAGAATGCATTTTGTGGTCTTTTGTATCTTCCACTTTTACAGGTTGAAAAGTACCCGCACCAACATGCAAAGTAAGCTCTACCATATCGATTCCTTTTGCACGTAATTTTTGCAAAAGTTCTTCTGTAAAATGAAGTCCTGCAGTAGGTGCAGCAACCGCCCCATCAACTTTTGCATAAACAGTTTGATAATTTTCAAAATCTTCTTTTTTAACTTCACGTTTAAGATATGGTGGTAAAGGTAAAGTTCCAATTTTTTGTAATGTTTCAAAGAACTCATGTCCTCCTTTATTAAAACAAAGTTCAACACCACTTTCACCCTGTTTTGATTTTACAGTACCTACCAAAAGTCCATCACCAAAAACAATTTCATCCCCAACATTCAACTTTTTCGAATTTCTAATAAAGGCAAGCCATGTATCCAAAGCCACATTTTTATGAAGTGTAGCCTCGAAATGACGTTCCTTACAAACACCAAAAATTCTTGCAGGAATAACTTTTGTATTATTAAAAACTATAAGACTGTTGGCTGGCAATATATCAACCAAATCCTTAACCTTTTTATTTTCCAATTCCGGAACAAGCAAAAGTTTTGCCTCATCACGTTTTGCGACAGGCTCCTTTGCAATAAATTTTTCCGGCAAATCAAAATCAAATAAATCAACACGCATATCAAAACTCCTTTTTATAAAAAGAAGAGTATTTTATTTTAAAATAAGTGTCAAGATAATCCCGAACATAAAATCAAATAAAAAAACTAATCCTTTAAAACCTTATCAATCGCCCTAGCAAAAGAATAAGCCATCTTTTCCCTGTACCATTTTTGATTAAGTTTTTTCTCATCATCCTTATTTGAAAGGAACCCGGCTTCAATCAAAACAGAAGGAATTGATGAACGAAGAACGATGAATGGTGCTTCACGGTGCGGTTGATAAATACAGGCAATTTCCTGCTTTACCTGTGTAACAATTTCAGTTGCCAATTCCACAGAAGCAATTTTAACCTGAGTTTGAAGTAAATCACCCAAAATATTCTTTGTTATATTATCATAGCCTTCAAATGAGCCAATACCCAACAAATCCGCAGCATTTTCTTTTTCTGCAATCTTTCTTGCCTCATCATCAGTTGCCTTTTCATTTAAGGTATAAATTGAAAATCCATGAGTCTGTTTATTAGGGCTACTGTTAAGGTGAATTGAAACAAAAATAGATGCATTTTCATGTTCAGCAATTTTTGCACGTTCCTGCAAAGGAATAAATGTATCATCATCACGAGTCAAAACTACCCTGTAATCAGGATTCTTTTTCAAAATATCCCTTAACTGTTTTGCAAAAGAAAGTGCAATATTCTTTTCATAAGTTCCATTTACACCAATAGTACCAGGATCCTTTCCACCATGCCCCGCGTCAATAACAATAGTCTTTTTATCAGTCTTTTTAACAGCAATATTTTGCTTCATATTCTTTTTATTTTTCTTAACATGAGTAACAGGTTGTCTATTTTCACTAACCACCACATTATTTTGCTTAGACGCTGGTTTTGCAACAGTATTAGCAGAAGAAACTTCTTCCTCAATAACATCTTCCATATTCAAAACCTTTTGTTTGGCAAACTCTTCATTAGAAACGGCCTCAATATCCATAACCAAGCGATAATTTTTATTTACCCCCAAAGGTTTCAAAACAAAACTATTCTTAACTTTTGCAGGTGAAGATAAATCCAAAACGACTCTTGATGTAACCTTATCTAATTGGCCAATTCTTACATCAGAAATAAATCCAGACTTTAACGCTTCCTTTGTTACACCAGAAACATCAATATTGGGGATATCAATAACCACCCTTTTCGGATTATCAAGGTAAAGTATTTTAAATGTAGTATCTTCGGTCATTTCCATCACAAACCTAGAAATATTCATAGGTTGTATACCGGTACGCAAATTTATTCCTTTATTTTTTGCAAAAGAAACCCTTGGAAATATAAAAAGTCCGAAAAATATAAACAAAACCCAAATATTTTTTAAAATTTTCACAATTTAATCCTTAAAAAACTCTTTCCTTAACAAAAGTTATACAACTATAAAATAAAAATTAAAAGTAAATAATAAAAAACTTGTAAATTTTTGTTTTTAAAGTATAATATCAAAAGTTAAATAAAAATAAAGAAATTGGCTTATCTTATGCTAAAAATGATTTTTAAATTTCTAAAAAATATAACCAAAGCATCTAATGGCGACGCTTCGGTTCTCTGTTTTGATTTATTTAACATTGAAAATATCTTCGTTCGCGAATATGCAACTGGATATAATTTAAACTCACAAAATTTTATTTTAAATAAAACATTTGTAAAACATTGGAGATTTAAGGAAAATGACAAAGAAAATATTAATAGATGCTACCCATTCAGAGGAAACTCGTGTAGCTATCACAGAAAATAATATACTAGAAGATTTTGAAGTAGAATCTATAACAAAAAAGGAAATAAAGGGTAATATATATTTGGCAAAGGTGATTCGTGTCGAACCATCACTACAATCTGCATTCGTAGAATATGGTGGTGCAAAACACGGCTTCCTTCCATTTTCAGAAATACACCCTGACTACTTTCAAATTCCAATAGAAGATAAAAAGGCTCTTTTAATCACATCTTCTGATGATGATGACGAAGACGATAATTCAAACGAAACAGGCGTTGAAACATTCTCTGAAGATGAAGACGAAATCGCCGAAAAGCAAGCCGAAGAAAAAAGAAAACTTCTTCTTAAGAAATATAAGATTCAAGAAGTTATCAAATCCGGCCAAATTCTTCTTATCCAAGTTGAAAAAGAAGAACGTGGAAATAAAGGTGCCGCAATCACAACTTACATTTCACTTGCTGGTCGTTACTGTGTTCTTATGCCAAACAGTAATAAGCGTGTAAAATATGGTGTTTCAAGAAAGATTCCATACGGCGAAGAAAGAAAAGAACTTAAAAATATTCTTAAGGATTTGCCAATATCCGAAGGTATGACTGTTATTGCAAGAACTGCTGGTTGCAACCGCACATACAAGGATATCCTTGGCGATTATAACTACCTTATCGGACTTTGGAATGAAATCAGAAAAAATACACTTGCATCTACTGCACCTGCACTTATCCACGAAGAAGGCGATTTGCTTCGTCGTACTATAAGGGATATGTATAAACCTGATGTTGATGAAATTCTTATCGAAGGCGACGAAGGTTATAAACATGCGGTTGAATTTGCAAAACAAATTGGTTTCGATGAAATCAAAAAGATTAAAAAATATAATGACAAAGCACCTCTTTTCATTGAAAACAAGATTGAGGCTCAATTAGAAGCAGTTCAAAACCCAATAGTAAAACTTCCAAGTGGTGGCTATTTAGTTATCAATCCGACCGAAGCTTTGACTGCAATCGATGTTAACTCTGGTCGTGCAACAAAGGAAAGAAATATTGAAGAAACAGCTCTTAAAACAAATATAGAGTCTGCAATTGAAATTGGTCGTCAACTTCGTCTTCGCGATATGGGAGGTTTGGTTGTTGTTGATTTCATTGATATGACTGATCCAAAACATAACCAAGCTGTTGAACAAAAAATGCGTGAAGCTTTGAAAAAAGATCGTGCAAAGGTTCAAATGGCAAAACTTTCACAATTTGGCTTGATGGAAATTTCCCGTCAACGTCTTCGCCCAAGCTTCTTAGAAGTAGGACATAAGGTTTGCCCTCACTGTCTTGGCACTGGATTTGTTCCATCTGTTCAAACTGCATCCATTAACCTTTTAAGACATATTGAAGAGGAGCTTTTGAAAAAAACAGCAAAACGTATCTATGTTGCTGTTTCATCAGATGTTGCTCTTTACACACTTAACCAAAAACGAGATGACTTACTTGAACTTGAAGAAAGATATGATACAAGTATCATCATAAACGGTGATGATAACATTTTGAATGAAAAATCATTCGTTCTTGAAAAGATGGATTTGGACCGTAAACTTGGCACATACTTCCGTGAAAAAGAACCTGCAAATACAAAATTCCGTAATGATAGCAGGAAACAGAAAAATACTGAACTTATAAAGAAAAGCCCTGCAAACAAAATGCAAAAAACAAAAAAGCAAAAGAAGGGTTTCTTTGCAAGATTGTTTGGTTAATTAAATTTGGGGGATTCACATCCCCCTTTTTTTAAAAGTATACAAAATGAATAAAATCAAAAAGATAAAAATAATAGGTGAAGATTTTACAAAGGATGATTTAAAATCTGCATACACAAAAATCTTTTTTAGATGCCTATTACTTACATCTATAATATATCTTTCTATTGACTACTCTTACTTCAAGTATGCTAAAGATTCAGAAAAACAGGTAAATATTACCACTGAAAATAAAAAAGCAATTATGGATGAATATATAAAGGATTTTATTGTATCAAAAGAAATAAATATATAAAAAAACCCCGCCATTCGACGGGGATTTTTAAAACTATCTCTGATTTTGGGATAAATATAAAATTTTTTCATATTCAAGTTTATTCAATTCATCAAACAAGGCTTTACCTCTAATTCTTTTAACTTTATCGAATAAGACCTTTTGCTTTCTATCAAATGCCAAAAGCAAAGATTTTTCTTCTCTTGTATACAAAAGATTATAATCACCCTTACCCAAATATTTATCCACAATTCCAACACCATTATCATAATGAGAATAAAGCTTTTCAACCGCTTCGTCATATTCAACTTTATTCTGTTCCATCTTATTAAAAATCTGATCTTCCAATTTTTTCAAATTTGGATTTTTTAACTCTGAAAGAACATTTGCACTTTTACACTTAAGATAAGCATAATATAATCTTACTTCGGCATAACTTTCAAAACCATTTTCTTTTGAATATTTCTTCATTTTTAAACCTTACATCTAAATTTTTGAGCTTTTTTAACAATAAATGAGATAATAAACAAAATTTTTAAACAGTCAATCATTTTCTTAAAAAAATAAAGCAATTGTTTGAAAAAAATCTTATTTCACAAATACTTACTTCCATATAAATCCATCAAAGAATATCATCCTATTGATTTTAAAGGATTTTTTCATTATCTTTTCAGCACAAAAATATTTTAAAAAGGAGAAATTATGACAACATTTAACAAAATATTGCTTAGTAATATGGAAAATCAAACCATTTCAAAAGAAAACTATTACAAAATATTAAATCTTCTTGCCATTATAAAGGAAAACCGATTAAAAGAAAATGAACTTAACAAAGAAAAACAAAACCTTTTAAAAGATTTATCCTTTATAAAATCACTTCACGATAGATATCTTCACGATTCGATTAAAAATGAAATAATGAATAATATAAATCTTATTTGTAACAAAACAGAAATAGATTTATATCAAAGCACACTTTCTGCAAAACAAAAAATATTTGAAATTATCCCAAGCATCGCACCACAATACACAAAATCATCTACATCAAAATACAATAAACAAATGAAAAAACTTTTAAAAGAAAAGGAAAAAATTGAAAAAGAAATTAAGTATAATAAAAATGAATTAAGGTTTTTAAAGGGTAACACCATACAAAATCAAATCTTTGAAAACTATATAAATAACTTGATACAAAAGAAACTTCCTAAAATAAAAAAGGAAATACTAAAGCAAAAATATTACGCCGAACTTTTTTCACAAATAAAAGGCAGGTAATTTCTCACCTGCCCTTACCTTAACCTCTTACTTTCTTAGCAATACTATTCGATATAACATAATCCCTTACAACCAAATTCAAATCATTAAACTTTACTTTCCCCGCAACATAAGAATTCAAATCATTAAAATCGCTATCACTCATAGACCTTATAATCACAGGACCACTTTTACGACAAATTTTATTAAATTCATCCATTTTATTTACTTTGTTTTTTATATCAATATATGTTTTCAATTCCATTTTATACCTCTTTGTTTATATATTAATGTTAAAGTTAAAAAATTTTTATCCAAATGAAAAAAGGGTAACCTTGTTTTTACAATTACCCTTTTGCTTTTACAAACTCATCTGAAAAACAAAAGAGCGGAACTAAACGCTCCGCCCTTTTAATCTTTGATAGAAAAACCTACATCTCGGTTGCGTTTAGCTCCTCTTCTGAAACGTTTGACAGTTCAGAGTCTTCTTCAGAAAACACAACATCGTTCATAATTTCTTGTTCAATGAATTCTAATTCTTTATTGCTATCTTCTGTATCCTTGAAAGCTAAATTACGACGGAAGCCAAGAACAACATCATCTTTTATCTTTGCAATATCAAGCTTATCCTCTTCAATTTCACGAAGAGAAACCACAGTATTTTTATCATCATCTTTTTCAACCATAGCAGGAGAACCCTTATAAAGTTCCTTTGCACGTTGAGATGCGACAATCACCAATTCGAATCTATCATTAACTTTATCAATACAATTTTCAACAGTAACTCTTGCCATTTAAAAAACTCCTATTATAATAGTTGTGAATAATAATTTACATTAAACATAAAATCTTTGCAAGGTTTTTTTTATTTTTTTAAAGGAAAAGTATGTCTGATATAACAATTATAACATTTGGTTGTCGTCTTAACACATTTGAATCTGAGATTATTCGTAAGAACGCAACAGATGCAAAACTTAGTAATACTGTGATAATTCATACCTGTGCAGTTACAGCAGAGGCCGAACGTCAAGCAAAACAACAAATTCATAAAATTATAAAAGAAAATCCGAAAAAAAAGATTATAATCACCGGTTGTTCCGCACAAAATTCATGGCAAAATTACAAAAATGAAAAAAGAATTTTTGCAATACTTGGAAACAAAGAAAAGCTTATTCCTGAATATTACAAAAAACTTGCCGATCTTTCACAAAAAAACGCTCCTCACATTTTTGTTGGTGAAATACTTAAAAATCCACCAGAAATGATTGAAGTAAAAGCCAAAGATGAACTTTTCAAATTCGATGGCAAAACCAAAGCTTTTGTTCAAATACAACAAGGATGTAACAATCGTTGTGCATACTGTATTGTTCCACTTGTCCGTGGAAAAAATCAAAGCTTCTCTGAAACAAGCATCCTTAACCAATGCAAAACATTTATAAAGGAAGGATACAAAGAAATAATTCTTACCGGAGTTGATATTTCCGCATATGGAAGCGATACAAAAAATAAATCTTTGTTTGGTTTGGTAAAAAAGATTTTGGATAAGTTTCCTAAGCTTGAACGTTTACGCCTCTCATCCCTTGATCCTGCAAAAAGCTATGATCAAATACTTGGACTTATGAAAATAGATAAAAGACTTATGCCTCACTTTCATCTTTCTATCCAAGCTGGCGATGATAAAGTTTTAAAAGATATGCGCCGCCGTCACAATCGCGATGATATAATAACCCTATGTAAAAAAATTCATAAAATTTCAAAAAATATCGCAATAGGTGCAGATGTAATTGTTGGCTTCCCAGATGAATCGGATAAAGAATTTGAAAACACATATAAATTAATAAAGAAATGTAAAATAACACATCTTCATGTTTTTCCTTATTCAATAAGACAAGGAACTCTTGCTGCAAAAATGCAAAATCAAATTGAAACCGAAGTAAAAAAAGAACGTGCAAAAAAACTTCGCACCCTTGGTGAAAAATTAAAATTAAGATTTATAAAAAAGCAAAAAGGTAAACACACAACCGTTCTTATTGAAAAGGATAACCAAGGTTATACAGAAAACTATATCTTTGTAAAGGTATCTGGCGAAAAAATCACACCAAATACCATAGTCCCAGTCAAAATTTCCAAAATAGAAAAAGACGGAACAGTCCTTGCAAAAAGGATAAAATAAATTATATTTATTACCTGCTTTTTAATATTTCTCTAACTTTTGTAGAAGATATATTTGGAGTTCTATCTAAATATACAACTTTACAATATTTAGATAAATAATCAAATTTTCCAGACCAATCATCACCCATAACAAAAATATCCACATTAAACTTTTTTACATCATCTATTTTTTGTTCCCAATTTTCTTCTGGAATAACTTTATCTACATATTTTATAGACTCAAGCATTAACTTTCTTTGCTCAAAATTATATAAAGCCTTTTTATTTTTAATTTTATTAAACTCATCTGTTGAAAGTCCAACGACCAAATAATCACCTAACTTTTTTGCCCTTTTTAAAAGATTTATATGTCCATAATGAAGGACATCAAAAGTTCCATAAGTTAAAACTATTTTCATAATATTTACCTCAAAAATTCTTTGATTTTCATAATTTGAAATAAATCAATCTTTTTTAAATTAAGGTGTAATTTTATTTTTTCAGGCATATTCATATAATCGCCATAAATAAAAGTAAGATATTCATCAATATTCTTTGGAGCAAAAAACTTACTTCCTTCAAAATTAACCATTTTTAATGGAAATATTGTAGAATAATCAAAAGCAATAATTTTATGTTTATGTTCAAACTCTATTGAATAAAATATTGAAGAATTTTGCTTTGCCTTACACAAATCACTTCCAAATACATTTTTTGTAAGCTTTTCTGCTTCAATATTATATGCATTTTTTGAAACACTTTTTAATAACTTATTTTTACTTAATGAATTTAGCTTCCTTGAAAAGCAAATTTTATCATTTAAATCCATATTCTTATTCAACACATCAAACGAAAAAATATCCAAAGTGACAAGAGTACCTGATAAACAAACTTTTAAATGAGAACGACAAAACTCTGCTCTTAAATTTTTAAAAACAGTATTTTTATTAAATATATCAACAAATTTTTTATAATCATCTCTTTGCATTGAAATATCAATATCATCATCCCAAGGAATAAAACCACCGTGTCTTACCGCTCCAAGAAGACTTCCAAAACTAATGAAATATTTAATATCGAATTCACGACAAATTCTATCAACTTCACATAAGATTTTGATACTAGCAAGTTGTATGTCTCTCAAATATCCAACAGCAGGCTGATAAACCTTTGGATTTTTTAAAAACATATCCAAAGAAGAATAAATCGGATTTATATATTTATCATCAATAAATTCGCGAAAAGAATGACGCAACCTTTTACTTGGAATAAACCCAGCCAAAATTCTTGAAAATAACTTTAACATAAAACCTCCACCCATACAAAAAAATGTACCTTTTTTGTATATTATTTTTCGAGTAAAAGTCATATTCGTGGGTATGTATTGATTTTTCAATATTTTCATTGATTTATAGAAAATATTATTAGATAATGATATGCATAAACTTTAAAGGTACCTTTAAAGTTTTTGTATATCACTTTAAATACAAAAGACTTTTTCCATCTATTAAGACACTTTGCGCCTTTGCGGTATAGCTTCCATCAGCATTATGAAGTACAACCGGTGGATAAATTACCGCCGGTGATTTTGAAGATTTAACAGCCCTTACAATCACTCTATTTGCAGATTCTCCCTTCTTTGAATAAAGCAAAAATGTTTCAATTTTTCCCATACCATTCTGCCTTAATGCGAACATAATATCATCAATTCTCTCTGCCTTATGCACCATTGCGAAAGTACCACCAGTTCTTAATCTTTTCACACACATTTTTATCCATTCCGAAAGTTCCAATCCTTGCTCACTGTGAGCTTTGGCCTTTATTTTATCCGGAGAAGTATGTCCCTTATAATAAGGGGGATTTGTAATAACCAAATCAAACTCCATTTCCTTAAACGATTTTGATGGTTTCAAAATATCCTCTTTTACAACAGAAAACCTATCCCCAAAATCATTTTCAAAAATACTCTGTCTTGCTAAAGAAAGCATTTCATCCTGTACATCAATCCCAAGACAATTTATATTTTTAAATCTTGAAAGAAGGCAAATTGAAACACCGCCACCGCCAACACCAACATCCAAAACTTTCTTAACTTTTTTTACTAACTTTTCATCAATAACGGATGCAAGCAAAACA
This sequence comes from uncultured Pseudomonadota bacterium, assembly GCA_902785275.1. Classification (GTDB taxonomy): domain Bacteria; phylum Pseudomonadota; class Alphaproteobacteria; order Rs-D84; family CACZYB01; genus CACZYB01. Next base: position 19,547 of record CACZYB010000006.1, on the reverse strand, counting down.
GCATCAGATGAAACTTTTACACCCTTTTCAAACTGAGCTATTTTAACCCTACCACCAAGAAGAGTATTTATTTCTATTTTCATAATCTTTGCCTCTTGCAATTATAACATTTATATTATATCATAATTTAAAGTTTTATAAAGGAGAAAAATATGATTGAAGATAATCCATTTTATACAGTAGATTTCGTTGAAAATGATGATAATCAAACAAATTCAAATACCGAAAATCAAAATGAAAATTTAAACACCGAAGAAACAGAAAATAATACTGTTACTGATTCTTCTGCAATCACTTCTGATAGCGAAAATATAACCTCAGAACTTCAACGTGAAAATGTTCAGGAACCAGAAAAAGAAAATTCTTTATCTGCAACCGAAGAAACTAAATCAACCGGTGTTTCCACATATACTGAAGTTCCAAGTATAAATAAAGAAAGCATTGATTGTAACACACATCTTCTTTCTGTAATGGATAAATTTAATATGCTCCTTGTTTTTGCTTTTATAATTTGGACATTAATTTCTTTTAAAAAGAAAAAGTTTACAAAAATAATCGAAAGTTCAACAACATTTTTTGCAAAATACACTGGAATAATAAACCTTGTCCTACTTTCATTAACATTTGTAATTTTCTTTTATCCAAAGTTTTTGGGAACCGGCATTTCCGGAAAGCTTGACTTATTCACTATGTTTGAGTTTTCATTAGCAATAACAATAAACGCAATGGTTTTAACATTCCTTTCAATAAACTTTTTAAGGAACAAAAAAATCTTATTTAAAAAGCCAAGAACATTTTCAGGAATATTGTTCCTTGAAAAAAGTTTGATTACATTCTCTCTTTCCGGACTTTTGTTTTTCTTTTTCACAGAATCACAAATCGCATTAAGCTTACTTTACTTCTTCATACTTCTTTCAAGCCTATTCTTCTTTATGCAAAAAAATGAAGAAGAATTTTTATTGATTAAGGAGCTTTGCATTTTTGCATTATTCGCACAAACAACAATAATCGGTATACTTTCTGGTTTTTACCCTGTAATATTATTTAGTGCATTAATAATTGGTTCTACTTATCAAAACACAAAACAAATTTATAAAAATCTTGTAACACCAAAGGAGAAATAAAAATGAAGTTTCCAAATATATCACCCGTTGCAATATCAATTTTAGGTTTCGATATACGTTGGTATGCATTGGCATATATATTCGGATTCATTTTTGCATTTTACTATATAAAATATTTACTCCGTTCCAGTACAAATAATCAAATATCTTACACTGAACTTGATGACTTGTTTACCAACGGAGTTATTGGCGTAATACTTGGCGGAAGATTGGGTTACGTTCTATTTTATAACTTTTCATACTACATCTACAACCCAATACATATCATCAAAATATGGGAAGGTGGTATGTCTTTCCATGGCGGACTTATCGGCTGTATCATAAGTATACTTTTGTGGTGCAAGGTTCACAAAAAATCTGTATTTCAACTTACAGATAAAATTGCTATGGCTACACCAATAGGTTTGTTTTTAGGTCGCCTTGCAAACTTTGTAAACGGAGAACTTTACGGACGTGTAACCACATCAAAAATAGGTATGGTATTTCCTAACTCTGACGGTCTTCCACGTCACCCAAGTCAAATTTACGAAGCATTAACCGAAGGTCTTTTATTATTCATTTTCCTTTTTGCAATAAATAAAGTAAAGGCTATAAAAAAACGCCCTGGAATAATCTCATTTGCATTTATTGGAGGATATGCAATAGCAAGAATTTCTATTGAAAACTTCCGCGAACCAGATGCTCAAATTGGCTTTTTAAAATTTGGTATAACTATGGGACAACTTTTAACAATCCCAATGATTCTTTCATCCATAATCGCAATAATATACTTTTTAAGAAAAAAAGAAATTATCGAACAATACACATCATCACCTTTTCTTGATACCGAAAAAATAAAAACACGTTTTTTCACAAGACAGAACGGTGTATCAACCGGTGTTTTTGCCTCTGCAAATTGCAAATTTGAAACATCTGATACAAAAGAAAATGTAAAAGAAAACAGAAAAAGATTAATTCAAACACTTGCTTTAAATTCTGAAACATCACTTGTAACCGTAAACCAAAAACACACAAATAATGTAATATTCATAAATACCCCTGTAGAAAATACAGAAAAATATTTAGAAATAGAAGCTGATGGAATAATCACAAATCAAAAAGATTTAGCCGTTGGTATACTTACCGCTGATTGTGTTCCTCTTCTAATTTCTGATGAAAAAAAAGAAATTATCGGAGCAATACATTGCGGTTGGCAAGGTATATACAAAGATATAGTTCACACAACCATCGAACGTATGCTTTCATTGGGTTCAAACCTTGATGATATAAAGGTCGCCCTTGGCCCATGCCTTAAACAAAAATCATACGAAGTAGATAAAGATTTCGTGGAAAAGATTACAGCACAAAACAAAGAATTTGAAAAACTTTTCGTTGCATACGGTAATAAGTTTCTTTTTGATTGCTCTGGATACTGTAAACTAAAATTACAACAAGAAGGTGTAAAAAATATCGAAATTCTTCCATTCGATACATACACAAACGATGATTTATTCTTCAGTTACAGAAGAAGCGTAATAACAAAAGATTATGCAAACAACACTCCAACAGATGAAGGTCGCCAACTTTCTGTTATCGTAAACAAATCAGTATAAATTAATATTTTGATTTTTCGATTTTTGATGTATCAATATTTCCTTTTACCTTACCAAGGAATTGGTATACATCATTCTTTTTGAAAAGGAAACCTTCGCTTTCTATTTCACCAAAGCTTGTAACCGCGCGAATTTTTTCATCCCCAGAAATGGTCATATTTTTTAAATCAACATCTGCCTTATCTGTATAAAGTCTATTATCTTCATCATCAAACAAAAAGATATTTCCACGCATAGAAAACAAATCTTTTGTTCTTTTATAGTTTCCATCATCGGTTGAAATATCAATCCAACCACCATCCTTTAAAAATACTTTTCCCTTAATTTTGGTAAAAGTCATAACTTCTTTTTCTTTATCTTCTTTGAAATTAGAAATATTTACAGAAAACAAAGAACCATCATCCCCCTGCCCATAAAAATCACCATTATCCATATTAAACGAGATTTTATCTGTACTTTCCAAACTTGGCATAGAAATTTTTATAGTCTTTATCTTGTCATCAATCACAGGAACCAAAACAACCATTCCCAAAAAAAGAGCAATCAAACTTGGAAGAGCTATTTTCAAAAGAAAAACAACACGACTGTGCAAAGTCATCTTTCGATACAAACCTCGCACAGCACGTTTATAAGCTTTTATTCTTCGTAAAAAAGTCAATTAAACCAATCCCGCTTTTAATAAGTCGTGGAAACCAATAATACCAACAGGTTTATTATCATTATCAACAACAAATAAAACCTGAATTTTGTTTTCATTAATTTTCAACAATGCAGCAGCAGCCAAACTGTTTGAAGGAACGGTTCTTGGTGATTTACCCATAACCTCAGAAACCTTCTTAGTCATAAGGTTGACACCTTCAGAAAGTCTTCTTCTAATATCACCATCAGTGAAGATACCAACAAGTCGGCCATCATTATCAACAACGCCAACACAACCAAAACGAACCTTCTTACTCATAACATCGAAAACTTCTGTCATAGAAGCATTTTCGTTAACAACAGGAACTTCATCGCCAACATGCATAAGTTCAGCAACCTTTAAAAGAGAAGCACCAAGCTTTCCATGTGGATGCCAGTTTTTATACATATCAGATGTAAAATCTTTTGCCTTTTCCAATGCAACAATCAAAAGATTTGCCATAGTAGTCAAAAGAATAATTGATGTAGTAGGAGCCTTTCCAATCAAACATGCTTCTGGCAAATCAGGAATAGTCAAATTAATATCAGCATGAGAACCAAGCATACTTTTTGGATTTGCACAAATTGCAACCAATTTAATACCAAAACGACGAGTATAATTGATAACATCACTCATTTCCTTTGTTTCACCAGAATTGGAAATAGCAATAACCAAATCATCATCCGCAATAATACCCATATCACCATGTGATGCTTCTACACAATGAAGATAAACAGAGCGAGTACCAGTAGAAGTCAAAGTATTTGCCAATCTTTTACCAACATCACCAGACTTTCCAAGACCAGTAACAACAATCTTTCCTGTAAGTTCATTTGTAATATAATTTACAACCTTAACAAATGATTCTATTGGGAAAGTTTTTTCCAACTGAGCAATAGCATCAGTTTCTTGTTTTAAAACGCTTTTTAATAATGGTAAAATTTCTTCATTAGTCATTTAAATTTCCTTTCTTAAATCTTAACGAACAACAAATACTTCAACAGTATCAGCCTTAGGAGTATTTGCGTCTTCGTCTTCTAAAACCATAATCATAATTTGAGATGTTGGTACATCTTTTTCAAGCAAAACTGATCTTGCATTAAGTAATCTTGAGAAAGCAACATTTCGACCAGATTTTGATGAATAATAAGAAATAATTTTAACAGTAACATCTTCATTTGATTTCAAAGCAGGAACTAAATCAGCCATTTTCTTTTCATCTGCTTTTTTCAAGTTTTCTGCAGTTGAAACAAACTTCATAACAAATCTTGGATGTTCAGCATCTGTAACAACAGGAACTTTCTTTTCTACCTTTACTTCTTTTTTAACTTCTTCAACTTTTTCCTTTGAAGGGGTAACTTTAGATTCCTCATTTTCTTCGATAACTGAATTTGCAAGTCTTTCTGCTACTTGTAAAAGTTTTTTTGCTTCATCAATATTTTTATCTGTCTGTGAAATTTCTTCTTTCTTTTCTTCTACAACAGGAGCCTTTTCTTTTAATTCCAAAGATTCAGCAGGAATATTAACAACAGGATTTTCCTTCACTTCTTCTTTTACAGATGGAACTTCTTTTTTATCTTCTGTAACAGTTTTTTCTTCAGAAACAACTTCTTTCTTTTTTTCAACAGGCTTTACTTCAGATACAGGTTCTGGTTTAATTTCAACAACTTTTTCTTCCTTAACAGGAGTAACAACAGTCTCACTTACAACCGGAACAATCACAACATTTTCTTCTTCAACAATAACCTTTGGTTTTGAAACTTTATAAACTGTATACTTTGGGCCACCAGCTTCCAATCCCCAATTCAATTTTTGAGGATTTCTAAGATTAACTGGTTCCATAAGTTCAAAATTCAAACTTTTGTTTGATTTTTTTTCATCCTTTGCAAATGCCGGTGTAACGGATGAAATAACAGCACCTAAAAACAATAAAAATTTTTTCATAATAAACTCTCCTTTGTATCTATTTTTTCATTATACAACCTTTAATTTCAGATTGTAAATAACTATTTCCACAAACAACCATATTCGCACCAAAAATTTCTTCGGTATCTTTACCATCTTTATCAAAGGCACGAATAATGCCACCAGCTTCTTTTACAATCAAAAGACCAGCTGCCAAATCAAAAACATTTCTTTCAAATCCAACAAATGCATCAACCATACCAGATGCAACATAACCTAATGAAAGACCAACTGAACCAAAATTTAAAATTCTTGCAGATGAAAAATGTTTAAATTGTCCAGCTTCGGAAATCACAGAATTGAAAAGATCACGTTTTGGTGAAATACGAATTCTGCGAACCATTCTTGATTCAGAAATAAATGCACCCTCACCCTTTTCTGCGTAATACATTTTATCAAGTACAGGATTATAAATCACAGCTGCAACAAGATTTTTTTGTTCCTGAATTGCAACGGAAATTGTGAAAAATGGAAGACCATGAACATAATTTTCAAAACCATCAGTAACATTAATAATAAATCTGTGAGAAATATCTGTTCCCTTTATTTCCTGTGTTTCAGAAAGAATACCATACTTTGGACGAGCTTCCAAAAGGTTTTCAACTAAAATTTTTTCGATTTTTGTTTTTGATGCAGAGGCAAAATTTTCCGCCCCATTGATTGAAGATTGGAGTTGTTCAATTTCTCCGAAATCCCTTAACATAAACCTTGAAACTTTTTGACATGCAGTAATTATAACGCGAAGATTTGCAGATAAATTGTCCATTTTAAAACTCCTATTTACGATTTTATTGTTAAACTAGTATAAATTATAGAATATCTTTATGAATTTGCAAGAATTATTTGATAATTTTTTAAAATTCAAACACTTGCTTTAATTTTATAAAAAATCCCCACCAATAGGCAGGGAGTTTTTTTTCAAAAGTAAAATTTTTATCTTGATTGTTCAATTTGTTTTCTAATTATATCAAATTCAGCTTTCCTTGCATCAAGAACACTATTAAAAATAGTAACAGCTTTTTCCCAATCAGAATCTTTAATATCAAACCCCAAGACCAACAAAACTTCTTTACCATTAGGAAGTTTTGTTTTTTTCTTATTTATCAAATTATTAAAATTTATAGAAATAAAATAAGTTAATTTCACAGCTTCTAAAAAATCTTTTTCATTAAATTTCTTTGGAGCATTCTTATAAAAATCAGATATAGTTTTTTTCTTAGAATTACCAAAATTTAATATTTGCATTTTGCACACCTCACTGTTTAGTAATTAACCCATAGATTTTTTCAAACCCACACCTATATTTTAACAAAAAATAGTAATATTGTCAACATTATTAAGGTAAAGCCAAAAAAAAATAAAAGCAAATGTTTTAATAAAAAAAATTCCCCATCAATAGACAGGGAATTCCAAGAAATTTTCATAAATTATTTAGCCTTAGCTCTTTCTTCTTTAACAATCTCTCTTAATATCTTTTGATACTGAGATTGTCTTGAAAAATAAATTGAATTATAAATATCAACAGCCTTTCTCCAATCTGAATCTTTTATCTCAAAACCTAAAATTACCAAAACTTTTCTACCATCAGGAAGAGTTGTTTTCTTTCTATTTGCTAAATTATTAAAATTCATAGAAAAATCACGAGTTACCTTTACTGCCTCCAAAAAATCCTTTTCATTAAATTTTTTAGGAGCCCCATTATAAAAATCAACCATAAGCATTCTATCAGCATCTAACATTTGCATTTTATTCCTCATAATTTATTAATTTTAAATAGATTCTTTTTTTTAACCATATCATAGGAATATAGCAAATAATAGAAATATAGTCAATAAGTCTTAAAAAAGTTTAATAAAAAAATCCCCACCAACAGGCAGGGATGAAATTAAACAATAACAATAAAATTTATTATCGAATGTTTTGTTTCAAAGCTTGGTTAATGACATTCAATTCTTTGTGATGAAGAACCTTATAAGTAACCTTATCACCTTGTCTATTTCTATATTCTGAACTTTTATTACAGAAATATTCAACTTCAAGACGTTTCATAACATTGATTGCAGAATCAACTTGAGTATCATTCATTTTAAATCCAGCACAAGAAACAAATTCACCATCAGTAAATAATTGTTTTTTTGTTTTACCATAAAGACCTAAAATACTTTTGTACAAAGTAATGCTTGAAAAGCTTTCAATATCATAAAGTCTTTTTATTTCTTTTCTAAATAAAGCTTCATCATAATCTACTACATTAAATCCACCAAAATACATTTTCTTACCTCATGTTTCTTTGTTAACAATATTGTATAGATACAATTATAGAATCCACACACCTACCACATATTTTGAATTTTAACAAAATATATTCGAATGTCAAGTAATTTTGTATAAATTTTGTATAAAATACTTAATATACTGATTTTACGAACAAAAATTATCTTTCATTATCTATTTTTATTCTTTTTACAAGCTTTCTAATCTTATCTTTGAATGGTACAGGCTTATATTTTTCCAATTCATTATAAAGAACTTCACTTATATAAGCATCAAATGTAGCAGACAAAAAACATCTTTTATCATCATTCAACCATTTTAAAGAAAGTTTAAAAAAACTATCATAAATCTTTGCAGAAGAAACAAACTTCTTTGAACGAATACTTTCAATTTCATCAAAATAAAATTCTATACACTCTCTACCCTTCTCTATATTATTCAAAACTCTTTTATTCAACTTACACCTCTTTTTGCCTATCAAAAAATTTACTTCTAACAAAACCAAATCTAAAAGGCAATTTAAATTTTTTATTTTTGATTTTCAATTCTATACTACTTATCTTTTCAAAAATCAACTTTTCTATTGAAGATTTTACAGGAAGTAATTCTTTTGCACTAAGAAATACATCCAATGAAAGTTCACTCATTATATTATTCAAAAGCAAAACCTTTTTTGTATCAGACATTTTTGAATTAACAACATTATATGTCTTTCCAAAATAGTAATATTTTAGTGAATTCACAATATCACCATTTTCAAAATTATCTATGAAAACTTCTTTCATAATACACCTCTAAGTTCTAATCATCTCCAATTTTAAGGGCTTGGATAAATGCCTCTTGTGGAATTTCAACCGATCCAAAGGTACGCATACGCTTTTTACCCTTCTTCTGTTTATCAAGAAGTTTACGCTTTCTTGAAACGTCACCACCATAACATTTTGCAAGCACATCCTTTCTGTATGCAGAAATAGTTTCTCTTGCAATAACCTTTCCACCAATAGCTGCCTGTATAGGAATTTTAAACATATGTCGTGGAATAAGGGTTTTAAGCTTTTCACAAATTGCTCTACCTCTTTTTTCAACTTCTGTCTTATGAGCAATAAATGATAATGCCTCAACAGGTTCTTCGTTTATAAGGATAGAAACCTTTGCAAGTTCAGCCTCCTGATACTCACAAAGTTCATAATCAAAACTTGCATATCCAGAACTAATAGATTTAAGTCTGTCATAAAAATCGAACACAATTTCATTAAGTGGAAGCTTATACACAGCCATAGCTCGAGTTCCGACATAAGTAAGATTTTCCTGAATACCACGTCTATCAGTACAAAGTTTAATAATCGCACCAAGATACTCATCTGGAGTCATAATAGTAGCACGAACTAAAGGCTCTTCCATACTTTTTATTTTAGAAGGTTCCGGCATATCCGCAGGTGTAGTCAAAGTAATATCTTCACCACTTGTAAGATGAAGTTTATATGCAACCGACGGTGCAGTTGTTATAATATCAAGGTTAAATTCACGTTCCAAACGCTCCTCAATAATTTCCATATGAAGAAGACCCAAGAAACCACATCTAAAACCAAAGCCAAGTGCAGGCGAATTTTCAATTTCGTAAACAAAACTTGCATCATTAAGTTCCAATTTTGCAACCGCATCCTTAAGTAATGGATAATCAGATGCATCAACCGGAAATATAGATGAAAATACAACTGGCACAGATGGTTTAAACCCAGGAAGAGGTTCATCCGCCGGAGATTTTTCCAATGTTAATGTATCACCCACACGACAATCAGAAAGTTGCTTAATACCACTTATAATATAGCCTACTTCTCCGGAATACAAAGTATCAACCTGTTGCATCTTAGGAGTAAACACACCAATTTGTTCAGCCTTATAAGTTGCATTGTTGGACATCATCCTTATTTCATCACCTTTGTTTATAACACCATCAACAATACGAACTAACATAACAACACCAAGATAGATATCATACCAGCTATCAACAATCAAAGCCTTTAATTTTGCATCATCATTATCTTTCGGTGCAGGCAATCTTGTAACAATAGCCTCCAATACATCATCAACGCCAAGTCCTGTCTTTGCAGAAATAAGAAGTGATTGTGAAGCATCAAGTCCAATAACATCTTCTATTTGTTGTTTCACCCTTTCAGGTTCAGCCGATGGCAAATCAACTTTATTAAGGACAACTTCTATCTGTAAATTCGCATCAATTGCTTTATACACATTTGCCAAAGTTTGCGCTTCAACACCCTGTGAAGCATCAACAACCAACAATGCACCTTCACATGCAGAAAGAGATCTTGAAACTTCATAAGAAAAGTCCACATGCCCCGGTGTATCAATAAGATTAAGTTGATACATTTTACCATCTTTTGCTTTATAATTAAGACGGCAAGTCTGGGACTTAATTGTAATACCACGTTCACGCTCAATATCCATATTATCAAGGATTTGATCTTTCATCTCTCTATCACTTACAGCACCACATTTTTGAATAAGTCTGTCTGCCAAAGTTGATTTACCATGATCAATATGAGCAACTATTGAAAAATTTCTTATATTTTCTTTTGGAGTTTTCATAACTTCACCTTATTTTTAATTATTGTCTAACCGTAACATATTCTAGATTTTTTTCAAGAAAAAAGAGAAAAAATCCTTTACAATTTTAAAATAAGGAATTATCATCGTCTTGTTTTCATAAACAAAACAGAAAAGGAGAAAGAAATATGAATACACTTACTTTAATAATTGGTATTTTACTAACTGTTGCTTTCGTTCTTTATACAAAGAAAGTTGCAACAAAATCTTATAACAAGAAATCAGTAACAATACTTGCAACAATCGTTGCTCCTATCGTTATTTTGTTCCTTGCTATCTATGCAACTGCACATTCAGTTGTAAGAATTGCTTTGGTTGGCAATCCTGAAATGTTGATTGACGCAAGTAAAGAATTAGAAGCAAGAGCTAAAAGAAAAGAAATGGAAGCTGCAAAAGAAGCTTTGAAAAACGTATCAGAAGAAGATTCAAAATACGCTCCTATCGTTGGTAATCCAGATGGTAAAGTAGTTGTTTACGAATTCTATGATTACAACTGTGGTTTCTGTAAACGTGGTAACGCAGCATTAGAAGAAGTTCTTGGATCAGAAAAAGATGTTAAGGTTGTATTGAAATCATTCCCAATCTTCCCACCATCACAAATTCCTGGTCGTGCAATTATTGCTGCTCAAATGCAAGGTAAAGCAGCTGAATTACATCACGCTTTGTTCACAACAAACTTAATTCCTGAACAAAATGATAAAGCTTCAGAAAAAGATGTTAACGAACAAATCAAAGCTATCGTATTTGGTGCTGCTAAAAAAGCTGGCTTAGATGTTGATCAATTAAAGAAAGATATGGAAAATCCAGCTGTTGAAGAAGAAATCATCAGAACACGTGAACTTGCTACAAAACTTGGTATCCAAGGTACACCAGCATTCATCATCGGAGATCAATTCTTCCGTGGATTTATCGAAGCTCCTGCTATGATTGAAGCAATCAACCAAGCAAAATAAGCTTTTATAAATAAACACTTACCAATAAAACCTCTCCATTGTGGGAGGTTTTATTTTTAACTTGACTTATATATTTAACAATGTTATTATTCTGGCAATTTCCAAATATTATGAATATGGGAAATTGGACTGCGATAAACGGTGAGTTTTCACTCTTTATCGTTTTTTGCTATATATAAACAAAGACTGAAAGGAAAAAATATGTCAGTAAAAATTAGATTATCAAGAAAAGGAACAAAAAAACGTCCATTCTATCACATCGTTGTTGCAAACAGCAGAAATGCTCGTGATGGAAGTTTTATTGAAAAAGTTGGAACATATAATCCAATGCTCGCTCGTGAAGACGAAAAACGTATCACATTAGTAACAGACAGAATTAAATACTGGCTTTCACAAGGTGCTCAAACAACTGATAAAGTTGTAAGATTCTTAAGCGATGCTGGTTTAGCAGGAAAATATGTTGTTAACACAAAACAAACAAAGAAACCTCTTCCAAAAGCAAAAGCTCAAGAAAGAGCAAAAGCATTAGCTGAAAAATTAAAGGCTGAAGAAGAAGCAAAGAAACAAGCAGAAGAACAAGCAAAAGCTGAATTCGAAGCAGAAGCTCCTAAAGCTGAAGAAACACCTGCTGCTTAATTAATAAAAGGTAAATAGGTCATGACATCAGACAAAGTTTTAATTGGGAAAATTATCAATGCACACGGCATAAAGGGTGATGTAAAGATTAAATCTTTTACAACAATTCCTGCCGATGTATGTTCTTATTCCCCATTATTAAATGCTGATGGTAAAGAACTTAAAATAAAATTAAGAAGTTCTGCAAACTCTGATGTTATAATTGCACATATTGAAGGTATTGAAGATAGAACTATCGCTGAAACAATGAAAGGAACAGAAATATATACACTTAAATCATCAATCATTGATGAAGAAAGTGATGAAATACTTCTTTCCGACCTTATCGGATTTAAGGTTTTGGATGAAAATTCATCTAAAATAGGAACTGTTTCTGATATATTCAACTATGGTGCCGGTGATATACTTGAAGTACAGTTGTACGGAAAGGAAAAAACTGCACTTTTGTCTTACAATGACTATTCAATACTTGACCAAAATAATGAACAAGGATTTTTAAAAATTGACTCAAAACACTTGTTGGAAAGCTAATATATTAACTTTGTTTCCTGAGGTATTTTCTGCATTGAATTGTTCAATTTGCAAACGTGCCATTGAAAAGGAAATTTTAAAGTTAAACCTTGTGAATATAAGGGATTTTTCAACTGATAATTATAAAACAGTTGATGATGCTCCATACGGTGGCGGTGCGGGTCAAGTTATAAAACCTGATGTTTTGGGAAGTGCAATAGAAAGTGTTTATAATAAGGATAACCCAAAAGGTTCAATCATATACCTTTCACCACGTGGTAAAGTATTCAATCAACAAATGGCTGAAGCTTTATCTAATGAAAGCGAAACAACTTTTATTTGTGGCCATTACGAAGGTATTGATGAACGTGTAATTGAATACTATAACATTCAAGAAATAAGCCTTGGTGATTTTGTTTTATCCGGTGGGGAATATGCCCTTCTTCCTATGATAGACAGTATTACAAGACTTCTTCCTAATGTTTTAGGATCAAGTGCATCACTTGAAGAAGAAAGTTTCAGTTCAACATTAAACGGACTTCTTGAATATCCGCATTATACACGTCCAGAGGTATGGAAAAATATGCCTGTACCAGAAGTTTTAAAATCTGGTCATCACAAAAATATCAGTGAGTGGAGGTATAAAAAATCCATTGAAATAACAAAGAAAAATAGACCTGATTTACTAACAAAAGATATTGAATTTTAAAAAACAATAAAGTATTATAACAACATATTAAAAGAAAGGTAAAAAAATGAACTTATTAAAACTTATCGAAAAGAAAAATATTGAAAAGTTATCAACTCACAAAATACCAAACTTCAAGGCTGGTGATACTGTAAAAGTACACACAAAAGTTATTGAAGGTAAAAACGAAAGAATTCAGATGTTTGAAGGTGTATGTATCGCAAGAAAAAATGATGGTATCAACTCTTCATTCACAGTTCGTAAAATTTCATTTGGTGAAGGTGTTGAAAAAGTATTTCCACTTTACTCACCAAACGTTGCTAAAATCGAACTCGTAAAATACGGTAAAGTAAGACGTGCAAAACTTTATTACTTACGTTCATTGTTCGGTAAGAAAGCAAGAATTGCTGAAGATCTTGCATCTGCTCAAAAAGCAGCTGAAGAAAACAAAGAAGCAAAATAATTGTCCAAAGACATATTTTGACTTTTATTGGATTTTTATAAATATATAGAAAATGTGGGGGTATAAAGAATGGAAAAAAAAGTTACAAATTTTAAAAAGTTTCGTGAGAATTTTTCAAAATCTTTTTTTAATTTCTTTATTGCCCTCACAAAAAACAAAAATCCACTTGAAACCATTTCAGGTTTTGCAATCTTGTTCATTGCATTTTACTTCCTCGCTTGGGGTATTTTAACCGCAAAAACGAACAACATTTCTGGATATAACATATTCACAAACTTTGCATCAATCGGTGGTCTTACACGTGGCTCTGATGTTTCTGTAAACGGTGTAAAGGTTGGTTCCGTTATCGAAACAAAACTTAACCCTGATGACTTTACTGTTGATGTAATGATGTCAATCGATTCAAGATATAAATTTCCAGAAGATACCATCGCAAAAATTTCAACTTATGGAATTATCGGTAATAAGTATATAAAGCTTGAAATTGGTAAAGATCAAAATCTTCTTAAACCTAATGGAAAAATAAAATCTGTTCCATTTAAGCCAATAGAAGAAGTTATTGGTGATTTGATATTCAAGGAAAATCCAAAAGATTAAAGGTTACAATATGAAAAAATTTGCTTATATAACTCTCGCACTTTTATTTGTATCAAACGTTGCAAATGCTTTTACAAACCTCCCACAAAACAAGGCGGTTATTCGTGCATTAAATAAGCAAACCGGAAAAACAAAGGATATCGAAATCCCTGTAAATGACGAACAAATGTTCGAAAACATTTTGATAAAAGTTTTCGCATGTTACACAAGACCAGAGGATGAAACTCCTGAAAACTCGGTCTTTTTAAAAGTAAACGAAACAAACACTTCATACAAAGAAGAACTTAATTCAGTAAAGCAAGGTGAACTTATATTTTCCGGTTGGATGTTTTCTTCCTCCCCAAGCCTTGTTGCAATGGAACATCCAAACTATGATATTTGGCTTCTTGAATGCAAGAATGATCCAAACCTCCCAAAAATTGAGCTTCCTCAAAAACAAAATACAACTGTAAAGACAAAGGAAGAAAATGCTCTTTAAAAGAAAAAAAAAATTAACCTTATTTGAAAAAATAAAATATTTTCTTTTTCCTAAAAAAGGCCTTCTTCGTGCATACAAATATTTATTAAAAAGATTATTCAGATTAAAAGATAATATCCATTCAATATCACTTGGTGCCGCATTTGGTGTTGCAATCGCAATAACTCCACTTTTCGGACTACAACTTGTTCTTACCGTAATTTTAGATATTATTTTCAGGGCAAATTTCACTGCAAGTATGCTTTTCACAATAATAGGTAACCCCCTAACCTTTCCATTCATTTGGTTTTTAGATTACAAGTTGGGAAACCTTATACTTTCAAAAAAAGAAATCATCGACAGTTCTTCTTTCTCGAACACAATGCTTGAAATAAAAACTGCATTCGAAAATTCAAATTGGGAAGTAGTAATGAATCACATTTCATCAATACTTTACCCAATGGTTGTTGGTGGCTTGATAATCGCAATAATAAGCGGTGTTTTAACATACGAATTCGTATTTAAGTCTTTAACAAAATACAAAGAATCAAAAGAAAGACAGGAGTTATAAATTGATTTTAGGAGTTGGTGTTGATATAGTACAAATTCCAAGAATTGAAAAAATTCTTGCAAATCTTTCAACTCAATTCACAACAAAATATTTCTCTGAGGAAGAATTTGAAAAATATAAAAATTGTAATTTAGGACCAAAACAACTTGCATCCAAATACGCAAAGTTTTTCGCCGCAAAGGAAGCCTTTGTAAAGGCTTTGGGTACAGGCTTTCGTTTTGGTATAAACCTAAAGGATATTCAGGTTTTATCTGACGAACTTGGTAAACCTTATATAAAAATAGCAAATACAACAAAAGAATATATTGAAAAAAACTATGGAAATGGTTTAAAATTTAATTTAAGTCTTTCCGATGACTATCCAACGGCAATTGCCTTTGTCGTAATTGAAAAGGAGAACAAAATTGAGTAAAAGAAGTAAAAGAATAAAACACGAATTCACAGATACAGTAAAGGCCATACTTTGGGCTGGCTTTTTTGCAATAATGATAAGAACTTTTATTATTGAACCATTTCACATTCCATCAGATTCAATGATACCAAACCTTTTTGTTGGCGATCACTTGTTTGTTTCAAAAATATCATACGGATATTCAAGACAATCTTTTCCATTCTCACTTCCTTTGATAAAGGATAGATTATTTGAATCAAAACCAAATGCTGGCGATGTTATTGTTTTCAAAAAAATAAAGGGACATGCAGACAATTATATCAAACGTTTGATTGGTCTTCCTGGCGATAAAATTCAAATGAAAAAAGGTATTTTACACATAAACGGTAAAGCTGTTAAAAGAGAATTTATTGAAAAGTTTTATATTATAAACTTACCTTACTCTTTAAGAAAATCTAACAGTCTTACAATAAACACTGCAAACGGTCAGGTTTTAACAGTTATTGATACAAAAAAACTATATCTTAACGGCCGTCCATTAAAAGATAGTCAGTATACAATTGTATACAAAGAAGCGCCTAATTTCGAAGGTGAAGCAATTGAACTTAATAAATATAAACAAACCCTTCCAAACGATGTTTCATTCGAAATATTGGAAATAAGTGATACAGAAGTTGCCGATAACACAAAAGAATATATCGTTCCAGAAGATCACTACTTTATGATGGGTGATAATCGTGATATGTCCGAAGATAGTAGATTTACAAACGAAGTTGGTTATATCCATAAAAGAGATTTAATCGGCCGTGCCGGAATGATTTTCTTCTCTCATAATAATTCGGTAAACATTTTTGAATTTTGGAAATACTTCCACCCAATAAGATATGAACGAATTTTAAAAAGAATTAAATAGATAAAATAATTAAAGGCAAATAATATGGCAAAAGAAACAATGAATTACGAAAAACTTTGTGATATATTAGGGTATAGATTCAATCAAATTTATCTTTATAAAAAAGCTCTTACTCACTCCAGTGTAACAAAGGATAAATTAGAAAATAATGAACGCCTTGAATTCCTTGGTGATCGTGTTTTGGGTCTTTCTGTTGCAAAAATGCTTTATGAAATGTATCCAGACGAAGATGAAGGCGATCTTGCAATACGCCACGCAAATCTTGTTTCCGCACGCACCTGTGCAAGCATTGCTGAAAAGTTATGCCTACAACAATTAATCGAACTTGGTTCCCAAGAACAAAAACGTCAAGGTTATAAAAACAGAAACATACTTGCCGATTGTGTAGAAGCAATCTTGGGTGCAATCTTTTTAGACAGTGATTTTGATACTGCATTCAAAGTAGTTGAAGGCCTATGGAAAGAAAAGGTTCAATCATCTAAAACACCAATAAAAGATTTCAAAACAACACTACAAGAATACACTCAAAAAAAAGATGGTTCCCATCCGGAATATATTCTTGTTTCAAAAACTGGCCCTGCACATTCCCCTATATTCAATGTCATGGCAACAGTTGATGGTATAACAGCAAAATGCGAAGGCCATTCAAGAAAAGAGGCCGAACAACTTGTTGCTGCCGACCTCGTAAAAAAACTAAATCTTAAAAAAGATTAAAGTGTTTTAAGATACATTGCTGATTCCATAATATCAGACAATCTTTTTGAAACATTGTCATTATGCTTTACAGCCTTTGCCTGAAGCATATCAATATATTTGTAAACATCAGCAGTACTGTTATTTGAAATAACACCATCAAGTTCGTTTCTTGATTGTTTATTTGCCAAAAGACATGGATAGCAATCCATAGAATTTCCGCAATAGATACCACATTCTTCACAGTTGTTTTCTTTTTTCAAACCATTGCCTTTGATAAAAGGAACAACAGAAGTCTTTTTAACCTGTGAATCAATAAGTACAAAAACATCTTTCTTATTATATTTTTTCATTCTAATACTCCATTCATATATTAATAAAATTAAAACTATACAATTCCATTGAACTTAATCAACAAGAAGAAAATCATAATTCAATGTATTATAAACAAAATTTTCTTACAGTCAATATTTTTAATTTTACAAACTACTTTGATAAATCTGATGATTTTATTCTTCGTATAAAATTGTTCTCCAACGCAACTTTTACCTTCATTAATTTGTTATAAACAGAAGCTTCCTTTTTCAAGATAAAGGAAATATCTTGATTCTTATCATCAAAAGGCGAAACCGAAACAAACTTTGATACATCCCCAGAATATTTACGTTTCTTGTAAACATCAAAAGCAAATTTTTGTATCTTCTTTGAAGGATGAGATATCAAGTTAATCACATTAGGATTTCTTCTAACCGCCTCCAATTGAAGCTCCTCAGATGGATTCTTAATATATTTTATCACTTCTGGCGCGCGAGATACGGCAAAGAAAACCAACTCTTCAGAAGGATTATTTATATATTTAATTGTCTCTGGCTCACGCGATACAGCAAGATTTTTCAAATTATCCGAAGGATTCTCCATAAATTTTATTGATGATGGAGAAAAGTATAGTGCAGTAAAACACATAGCTTCAGATGGATTTTTTATGTATTGAAAAATTTCTGGCTTATCTTTCAAACCTTTCAAAATCATATTTTCCGAAAGCTCTATTGTCAAATAAGGCAATAACAAAGGATCTTCCTCAAACGCAAACTCTTGCAAATCCCTTGACGGATTCTTAATCTCCTTAAAACGTTGAGGCATATTACTAATAACAATTTTTTTAATTTTATCAGAACATTTATCCAAAGGAACTCTTGTATAATAATTTCTCGCAAGGATATATCTATCTTCCTCTGAAAGATTTTCAAAATTTTCAACAACCTTTGGCCAAATAGAATGAATTTCACGCTTAAAAGGAGCAGATTTTATAATATAAGATAAAACCGAAAGCTTCAAATCTCCCAAACAATCAATAATAAAAGGATCATGTTGCACAATTTTTAATTGAAGCTCTTCCGAAAGCCCATAAATAGGTCTAGAACTTGTCGCAAAAAATCTTATATTACCGGCTTGCCCTGGCTTTCCAAGATTTTTTGATAAATATTTTTCCACAAAAGAAACAGATGGTTTTTTAACAAATCTAACAATAAAATTTTCTTTATCTTCAAGACAAATTTTTAACAATTCATCTTCATTTTTTGCAGAGGCGATCAATGCTCTTGCGTTTTCAACTTTTTTTCCATATTCATCTAATGCTCTAATATTATTCATATAAAAACCTCAATCATTTTTAAACAAAACAAAAAAATTCTATAATAATAAATAGCATTATGCAACAAAAAAAGATAGCCCCACTCCAAACAAATTTTCGATTCGTTTTATATTAAAATGTTTCATATAAAAAACCCCGCCAATTTGACGGGGTATTTTTAAAGAAGTGTATGGATGAAGTTTTATTATAAAACTTCTTTTTGTTTAGTTGTTCTTTCTTCCTTGCATGTGGATGCTTTAAGTTTTTTATAACATTCTTTATATGCTTTACTAGCACTACTTGCAGGTGCCTTACCTTCTTCACTAGAGAACTTACATTCATATGAATTACTTGTGCTACTTGTACTACCTTCTGTTTGGCAATAAAATGTAACTTTATGTCTTCTATACCAATCACCACCATCTTTATTGTCTAAAAAGCTTTGATAATATTTATCTAAGCAAGTAGAACAAGTATATCTAAGATTATCACCAGGGCAATAATAACCAACTTCACAGGTTACACAACTTGTACCACTTCTATATTGACCTGCTGAACAATTATCAATTACACATTTTCCATTATTGCAAGAATATCCACTTTGGCAACTTCTTGTACTTGTTTCTGTGGTTGTTGATGATTTGTCGGTTGAATAGGTACTGCCTGATGAAGCACAATATGTTGTTTTTGTTCTGCTTATTGTACCACATTCCTCTGATGACCAGTTGGAATATGATTCTCCTTTACATGGTTCGCAAGTTGTACCATTATTACTGTAAGTTCCGG
>CACZYB010000005.1 GCA_902785275.1 uncultured Pseudomonadota bacterium | reverse complement strand
AGATGTATAATCAGAACCTGGATTTGAACCACCGTTTCCTCCACCAAGAACCAAAGCATAAACACCGTGACCAAGAGAACCAGATCTTTGTTGTGCCCCAGAAAGTTCATGTATTGTTGAAATTATTGTTCCAACAGCTGGACGACATTTATACCCAGCACCATCAGTCCATTGACCTTCTGGACATGGGCTACAACCTGTTTGTGCACCGGAAGTAGAACTTGACCATCCATCAGAACAATTTTTACATGATGCTTTACCTTCTTCATCTTGGTAATGACCAGAGTTACAAGGTGTTTGTGTAGAAATACCTACATTAAATCCATAATTGCTTGAATATGATGTATTTGGGCATTGATAACCCTTTCCACATTTCTTACAAGTTTTTTCACCTGTACCATCCTGGTATTCACCATTATTACATACATAACATTTAGATTCGCCAGTCCAAGGATTTCTTGTTCCAGAAGGACATGAAGAACAACTGTTATCCCCTTCGTGTGAATATTTACCTTCACTACATGCTACACAAGTTGATCCATCCTTTCCGTAACCAGCAGAGCAAGATGTTGCGTGACAATCAGTTGGATCACAATTTGCGATACCAGAACCTGTACATGATTTACATGATGCATTTCCTTTACCTACAGCACATGTTCCTCTTGAACAAGGGTTACATGATGACTGCCCTTGATTGTATGCATATGTACCAGCAACACATGGTGTACATGAAGCCTGTCTTGATTGATTATTTGTTGATGAACCCGCAGCACATGGTGTACATTCCGCAGCACCACCAGAAGAATACTTACCAGCTTCACATGGTGTACAAGATCTTGTTGTACCATCACCCTTTGTTCCGGCAGGACATGCTTGACACACTAACATATATGGGTGATATTGTTGTGCATATACTGGTATTGCGCCAAAAAGCACAAAACTCAACGTATTTGTTGATACTTTTCGTAATTTCATATTTAACCCTCCTATTATTTAGTAATTTCTATTTGATATTGACCGGCAGGACATTTAGTTCCATCTCCGTCCTGAATATAATATCCAGCAGGACACCTTGGCTTACACCTACGAGCAGTTTTATCATATACAAGATGTTTAAACCCTGGTGTATCACCACTGCTTGCGCAGTCACAACCACTATCTTTTTTATATGTTGCTTCAAAAATACCATTACAGGTAAGTTGTCCATCTTCAGTAACTTCAGCAGGTTTTGAAATACAATATTTTGCAAGAGTCGCTTCAACTTGATTTTCAGAAACGCCTGCCAAAACACCTTCAGATGCAAGAAGCAATGTGATAAGAAATAATTTTTTCATAACTTTCACTCTCCCTCTGTATACAAATTAAAATTGAACCTTCTTCGAATACGGGAGGGGAAAACACCATGAAACATTTTCCCCACAATAATCAATACGAAAAACGTCCGTTTAAAGTATGTTACCCATAATACATACCTCAATTTTTTGAAAATCAAGGAATTTTGAGAAAATTTTGATGTCGCTTTTTAAAGAAAAAATGTAAAGAAAAAACGGACTTTTTCTATGTTTCTTTTTGTTCTAAAATTATAAAAAAAAATCGATTCTTTTCAATATATTCCTTGATTATTTTAAATTTTGATATAATATTAAAATCATATACAAAAAACGGACCTTTTTTGTATATCACTAAAATTCATCAATAAATGGTAGATTTATGCGAAGTTTAGAACTTTTTATATATTATCTTCTATCCGTAAATTAAAAATCGTCAAATAGATAAAAACTACACTATATATATAAAAGCGAATCTTTTTGAAATAAAAAAACCTCCCTGGTGGGAGGCTTTTTACAAAGAAGAAGAGTTTTATTTTTTATCTTCGAATTCTGCATCAACAACTTTTTCACCATTTTCTGGTTGTGCTTGTGCACCTGCTTCGGCACCAGCTTGAGCCTGTGCTCCGGCTTGTTGTTGTTTATACATAAGTTCACCAAGTTTCATTGCAGCCTGTGTCAAAGCTTCTGTTTTTGCCTTGATTTCTTCGGTTGTAGAATCGTCTTTTGCGATAACATCACGAACTTCTTTTATTGATGCTTCTAATGCAGTTTTTGTTGCATCATCAACTTTGTCACCAAAGTCTTTTAAGTTCTTTTCTGTTTGATGAGCAAGTGATTCAGCTTGGTTAACAGCTTCGATTCTTTCTTTTTTCTTTTTATCTTCAGCAGAATTTGCTTCAGCTTCTTTAACCATCTTTTCGATTTCTTCATCACTTAAACCACCATCGGATTTAATACTGATTGTTTGTTCCTTACCAGTACCTTTATCCTTTGCAGAAACGTGAGTAATACCGTTTGCATCAATATCAAATGTAACTTCGATTTGTGGAACACCACGAGGAGCAGCTGGAATACCAATCAAATCAAATGCACCAAGAAGTTTGTTGTCTTGAGCCATTTCTCGTTCACCTTGGAATACACGGATTGAAACAGCTGTTTGACCATCTTCTGCAGTTGAGAAAATTTGTGATTTCTTTGTTGGAATGGTTGTATTTCTGTCGATCAATCTTGTGAAAATACCACCAAGTGTTTCAATACCAAGTGAAAGTGGTGTAACATCAAGTAAAAGAACATCCTTTACATCACCTTTTAAAACACCGCCTTGAATAGCAGCACCAACAGCAACAACTTCATCTGGATTTACACCCTTATGTGGTTCACGACCAAAGAATTCCTTAACAACTTCTTGAACTTTTGGCATACGTGTTTGACCACCAACCAAAACAACTTCATCAATCTTTGATTTATCAAGTCCAGCATCAGCCAAAGCTTTTTTACATGGTTCCAAAGTTTTATCAATCAAATCTTGTACCAAAGATTCAAGTTTTGCACGTGTAAGTTTTACATTCAAATGCTTTGGACCAGTTGCATCAGCAGTGATAAATGGAAGGTTGATATCTGTTTGCATAGCAGTTGAAAGTTCGATTTTTGCCTTTTCCGCAGCATCCTTTAATCTTTGAAGAGCAAGTTTATCAGCTTTCAAATCGATACCATTGTTTTCCTTTTTAAATTCTTCTGCTAAGAAATCGATAATTCTGTTATCAAAATCTTCACCACCAAGGAAAGTATCACCGTTTGTTGACTTTACTTCAAATACACCGTCACCAATTTCAAGAACAGACACATCGAATGTACCACCACCAAGATCGTATACAACTATTGTACCTGACTTTTTCTTATCAAGACCATAAGCAAGTGCAGCAGCAGTAGGTTCGTTAATGATACGAAGGACATTAAGTCCAGCAATTTTACCAGCATCCTTTGTTGCTTGACGTTGAGAATCGTTGAAATATGCAGGAACAGTAATAACAGCTTCTTTTACTTCTTCGCCAAGATAAGCTTCGGCATCTTTTTTAATTTTTGAAAGAATGTATGCAGAAATTTGTGATGGAGAATATTTTTTACCATTTACTTCTACCCATGCATCGCCGTTGTCTGCTTTTATAATATTATAAGGAACAAGATCTTTATCCTTAACAACCATTTTATCATCGAATCTACGACCCATAAGTCTTTTTACTGCGTAAATTGTGCTTTCAGGATGAATGATAGCTTGGTTTCTTGCAGAACTTCCAACCAAGATTTCGTTTTCGTTTATTGCAACAACAGAAGGTGTAGTTCTTTTTCCTTCGCTGTTTTCGATAACCTTTGCCTCACCGCCATCCATATAAGCAAAGCAAGAATTAGTAGTACCCAAATCAATACCAATAACTTTTGACATTTTAAAACTCCTTTTATCTTTGTTATTTTTTTACAAAATTTCATATAGTGATATAAAAAAATAATTTCAAGAGGGGAAATAAGGAAAAAATTTGTTTTAGTAATAATTTTGTTGAAAATAAATAAAAAATGCAATAAAATATAAAGGAAACTAAAATAGGGAGAGGGTAAATGAATAAAAAAATATCTATACTTACTATCATTTTAACCGGATTTTTGGGAACTTCTGTATTTGCTCAGACTAGTGGAAATGTCGGAAAGTTAACAGGTGATGCTTCTAGCCAGGGAAATATTAATATACAAAGAAATGTTGAACAAAGAGCAACAAAGCTTAGTGATGGTACTGTTGGTGCTTCAGCAAAGGCTCTTACTACAGAAACAGGTTTACCATCAGATGAAAGAAGTAAATGGAATTCAAATGTTCTGGGAAGTCATTACCATTATCAGGTAAAAGACAGCAATGGTAATTTGCTTGAAAATTGTACTGGAAATGGTGAGCGTTGTAATAATATCTTAAAATATACTACTGATGAAAATGGATATTTATCAACAGGACCTGGTATACAAACTCACACTGATGATTCTAATATTCCTGTAGGCTTTTATAGATATTATATAGTACTTGATGACAATATTAAGGCTGAATATCAAAAAATGAGAGATGGTGAGATTTTACCAAATGATGGTAAGCACCCATGTGAAATAACAGAAGGTAAGTTGGGTGGATGTTGGTCACCTATTTACCCAATTGTGGCATTTGATGGATTTAAAGGTATCAGTGATTTAAAAAAATTTACTGATGATAATACGAAACGTAAAAATTATTTTGGCGAAAGAACTGAATATTATAAAACAGGACCTGAACATTTACAAAAACTTGTGAATATCGATGGTGAAGGTAGAGTTATATCCGCTGGTGTAAGTAAAGTACTTTTAGCTAAAAATCAGTATAGTAGTGATAAATATAGTAAAGACAAGTATCCTGACAATAAAGAAAAATTATCTTATCGTATGGGGGTAAAGGTTGTTGGTGAAAAGTGGACTGATGATGCCGGAAAACAAGTTTCAACAGGTTCTATGCATCCTAACACTTCTGTTTTAAGTACTTCTGTCGCTACTGGTACAAATCCAAATTCTGTTGGTGGTGATGCTGTACTTTCTGTTCAAAGATGGAGTAGAGATGGTGATGGTTTAAAACCTGATTTTAATTATGCTGGACTTGGATATGGGGATAGTAATGCTAATTTAAATACCTACGAACTATCTGATGTTAAATCTATCGTTCAATCACAAAGAAGCGTTCTTCCTTGCGGTATGTTTGAAGATTCCTCTAAACCAACAGGGGTATCAGAAAATCCTGGAGTTAAGTGTAATGATGATAACTATATCCGTATTTCAAAAGATAATAATGGGAACCAGTTGTATACTTCATACTTTGTTGCTTTGCCAACATCTAATGGCTTTGAAACTAAATATAAAGAAAATCAAAAGTTAAATTATCGTACTTGTGCAAGATGTAGTAGCTTAAACAACGAAGATAATTGTAAGAAGTTAGTTCTTCAACTTATTGAAAAGGATAATATAAGAAATCTTGAAAGTTTAGTTGCAAAAATGAGAAGTGGTTTTTCGAACCAAAAGATTGCTAATGGTAATGATACTGGCTACGCAACTTATACAGGAAATCTTTCTTGCTCTAACTGTTTAGGTAAGCTTGATGAAATACTTAAAGATTCTAACATAATGAGTAAGTTGGAATGTGGTGAGAAACAATGTCAGTAATAAAATAAATATTAAAAGAAAAAGGCTTTGGTTACCCAGAGCCTTTTTTATTACTCTTTTTATTATCCACCCCTACCTATAACATAAAACGAATCGGGGTGGATTATTGTAATTAATGTTTGAAAAATTTATTCTTTTTTTGCACCGAAAGATAATCTTAAATACATCTCTCTATTTTTAGAAAGATTTCCTCCGATATTAACATATCCAACAGCTTCCTCTACACTACCAGCATTTCCATAATATTGGAAAGAAGAATCGATAAGATATGGAAGAACGATACCTTCTGTCTTTGTATCAAAAACAAGATTATTATCTTGATAGAATTTACTTACATTAGTATCATCTAATACAAGATTACTTGAACCATTTTTATTTTTAACTACAGTAACCCTATAATAATTATCAAAATCAGCAAATAAATTTTCTCTTTCATCAACGCTAGGATTTAATGTTAAAGAAACATTTCCTGAAATATCTTTATAATTTTTAATTCCTGTTGTCTTATCTTCATAAGTTATTGTTCCAAAAGTTTTTCCTGTAAAACTTGTATAATTATTTATATTAGAAATATCAATTTTGTAATCAGAATTTCCTGCTATAAATGCAAATCCTTCACTTTCACTTTTTGAAAAACTACCAAATGAAGTATTATTAGGATAATTAGATAAATCAGACGATGATATTGTTGTTTTAGTTTTTATATTACCAAACTGTGAGTAAGATAAATCAACAGATTTTCCAGCCAAGGCTAATTCTGTATCAATATCTATATAATGATATCTTTCAAACAATAATTTTAAATTATTACCTATATCAACAACAGTGTGATTACTAAAAGCATTAGTAATATTAGTTTGAGTAATAGTTTTAACATTAGTCACACTATTTTTCCCATCAGCACCATACACACCATTTTTCAAATCAGAAATAAGGCTACCACTGTAACCTTCATCAATAAGTTTAGACCATGTATTTAACATATCATTAACAGGATAGAACTGAGAATCTTCTGCATATTCAAAATATCCACCAGATGATGACAAAGCAGGCACAGAATAAAGGCCAAGAACACTATTGTTTTTTACAAGATAAACCGCATATGGAACTTTATATTTTTGACTATTTTTTGCAATCATAAGCCCTTTATTAGAGGAATAAAAATCAGAAAGACTAATATCTTGAGTAATAAGAGATTTATAAGAGGTTCTATCAGAATTCGATGCATCATAATTCTTTGCAAAATTTTCATCCAAGTTTCGTGTAAACCTTATTTTTGAAATATTATTATTATCATCAAAAATGAAACTCAAATCAGAACCGTTAAAATCATATTTTGAAAAATCTACAGTCTGTCTTTTGAAATCAGTATTTATTACCGAGTTAATTGTATTTTTTATTTGTGTATAATTCTTAGTTACAGCAGAAGCAATATCCGCAACTGTAACACCACTTTTTACATCAATTATATCTGTCAAATTAAATGCTTTTACAAATTGAATTAAAACTTCCTTTGCAAGGTAAGATTTCCCCTGCTCTTTTAATATCTTTTCAAAATTTTTTAAGATAGTTTCCCCTTTTAAAAACATATCTGATGTCATACTTAAAATATTATATTTCTTTTCGTTATCAGAAATATTTTCACTTGGTTCAAGTATGGATACAGTAAAAGAATCGGAAATTGCAGAATTGTATGCACTTTTAATAACATCATAATCAGAAGTATCAATTTCATGTTTTATTCTTTTTTCCACAGTTGATATTATAGAAATGAGATTATTTGATTTTATTGAAAGAATATCCTGGTAAGTATTTTCTGTACTCTCATTTTCAGAAATAATATTTTCTGTTTTTTGAGGATCTTCTGGTTTTACCACTTGAATTTCTTCTAATTTAGCATCGGTTTTATCAGTTTTCTTACTATCTGACTTTGCAGTTTTTTTACTATTATCAGAAGTAGGCTTTGTCGATGTTGGTAATGAAGATGCAGGTAAATTACTACCACTACCACCACATGCTGTAAGCAAAGCTAATACAGAACTTAAAACTGACACTGAAACTTTTTTCATTTTCTCCCCCATAAACCAAACTTGAAAATTCCCTTAAAATTTTACACTTTTACTATATTCTTTATTATCTTGAAAAGCAAGAAATTTTGTAGGAAAATTTAACTAACTACGCATAATAAATTTTGTAAAATCAGATAATTAATTTTTACAAATTAAAGCTTAGAATAAAGAAACTTAACAAACTATAGAAATAATTTAACTAGAATCTTTTTATCCATTGATTTTTCGATGATTTTACAAGATAAGTAAAAGCTAAAGTTGGTATCCCTAATGGGAGTCGAACCCATGTTGCAAGAATGAGAATCTTGTGTCCTAGGCCTCTAGACGATAGGGACATCGTTTAAGACTTTTCTAAGATATCCTAAGTGTTAAAAATTTGCAAGGATTATTTATTTTCAAATAAATTACTGTCATCCCAAAAATTTATTTCCATAAGTGTAATTAAATTTTTTATATCTGAAATAAGATCAAAAATTTGGTTTGATAGAATCTCTATTGTTTCGGTTGGAACTTTGAAGTATTCAAGGAGTCTGTCCGTTGAAACATTATCAAAAAGCCCGTTATCAATTTTTAATCTTTTATAATAAAGTTTAAGTTCAAAATTGTGTGGATTAGAATCTTTCTTTAGTTTTAATGACCTATCCTTTCCCACAACGATAAAATCAAGAATCTCTCGACGGATAAGAGTGATATTCCTTAAAATATTTATTATATGAATCATTTCGGTATCAGTAACGTATTCTGTAAGGTTATTATTTTTTACAATAGCACTTAGGGAACGAATATCTTCGTTTATATCTTTGTAGATAAAGAATCCAAGCAACATTTTTTCAGAAAGCATTTTCTCAATATCAACAAGAGACAATGTTAATATACGTTCGACATCATCTTCATCCAAAGAAATAGTTTCCTTTTTAGTTGGAAAAAACCAAGTGTAAAAATATTTTATAAATGAAAGAAATACTTTTTGGGAATGATATGTCACATAGGTTCGAACTTTTGTTTTAATTTTTCGTTCGGAAATATTTTTTACCAATTCGTAGCAAATAAAAATAAATGGCACACTGATAAGGCCCGCAGAAATATTTAAAATTAAATTTTGCCAATCTGGATTTGATATATAATCAACAACTCCAAAAATCAAAGCCCCGACAAAAAGACTTATCACATACGGCAAAACTCTTAAGTAAAATTTTTGCATTCTCTTTCTCCTTAAATAAAAGTATAGAAAGAAAATATAAAAATCATAGGAGTATAAAATCTTAAAAAAAATTCCCCTATTATGGGGAAAAATTTATATATGTTTTGTTATCAATTGATTTGTTTTATTATAGTCTTTCACGTGTCGAATAATCAATTCGTATGGTTGAGAATTTCCTCTATAACTTCTGGTACCGCCAGCTGTGGAAATATTTATTGTTCCAACACCAAACATTGCTTCAAACATATTTATCGATAAAGCATTGTCTGTTATCTTTTTATATGGAACAAATTTTATTTTTTTATTTAATACACCTGAAATTTTATAGATACCATTTTCTGTTATTAGATATTGTACGCCTTTGTATCTCAAATAAGAAATTATAGAAGCAAATAAACTTATGCAAAGACCAAATTTAAAAGGGAAAAATCCTCTTATTTTTAACTTAGCTATTACAAATATTGCAAAAAATGTAGCCATAAAAAATGTCAATAAAAAAACACCAAACACATGTAAAAAAGTAAAACTTTTTGCCTGTTGTATGTGAAGTAAAATCTTTTCTTTTTTATCAAGATATTTTTTGTAATTTTTATTAAAAAAATCCATTTTTTCTCCTTTGTTTACTTTTTCATTTTAATACAAAATAAGAATTTATTCAATATAAAATCACAAAAAAGGAGGGATTAACCCTCCTTTAAAACTTTTCTTTATTTTTTGATTAAAGTGTTGCCTTAACCTCTTCGGTTTCAAAACACTCTAATCTATCACCAGGAAGTATATCGTTAAAGTTTTCAAAAGAAATACCACATTCCATACCGGAACGAACTTCTTTTACATCTTCCTTCATACGTTTAAGTTGAGCAAGTTTACCTTCGAATATAACAACGTTATCACGAAGCATACGAACACCACAACCTTTCTTAACAATACCTTCGGTAACTTTACAACCGGCAGCCTTTGCCTTACCAGCATTGAATACCTGAAGCACATCTGCATATCCGATAAAGTTTTCTTTGATAACAGGAGCAAGAAGTCCAGACATCAATACCTTTACATCATCAATCATATTATAAATGACAGAGTAGTAACGAATATCAACATCATCGTGTTTTGCTTGTTCCTTTGCATTTGTGTTTGCACGAACATTGAAGCCAAGAACAACAGCACCAGTAGTTTTTGCCAAAGTAATATCAGATTCATTAATCGCACCAACACCAGAATGCATAACCTGAACTTTTACTTTATCAGATTTAATTTTCAAAAGCGAATCGGCAATTGCTTCTGCTGAACCTTGAGTATCAGCCTTAATGATAACTGGAAGTGTTTCAGCCTTTCCTTCTTTAATATTTTGGAAAAGTTCTTGCCAGTTAGATTTTTTAGCAACCATTTGCTTTTCTTTTTCTTTACGTTTTCTGTATTCTGCAACTTCACGAGCCTTTGCATCAGTTTCAACAACAACAAAGTCGTCACCTGCAACAGGTGTACCTTCGAATCCAAGAACAACAACAGGTTGTGATGGTTCTGCTTTTTGAACTTTTTTACCAAATTCATCAAGAAGTTCACGAACACGACCAACGGATGAACCGGAAACAAAGATATCTCCTTTTTTAAGAATACCTTTTTGAACCAAAACAGTTGCAGTTGAACCACGTCCCTGCTCCATCTTTGCTTCGATAACAGCACCAGTTGCGTGACCAGCAATATTACCCTTTAATTCCAAAACATCAGCTTGGAGAAGAAGCAATTCTTCCAATTTATCAAGGTTAAGTTTTTTCTTTGCCGAGATTTCAACATCCAAAACATCACCACCAAGTTTTTCAACAACCAAACCGTGTTGTAAAAGTTCCATACGAACCTTTTCTGGATTTGCTTCTGGTAAATCGATTTTATTGATTGCAACAATCATAGGAACTTTTGCAGCCTTTGCATGGTTAATAGCTTCCACGGTCTGAGGCATAATACCATCGTTTGCAGCAACAACCAAAATAACAATATCAGTTACGTTAACACCACGTGCACGCATTGCAGAGAAAGCTTCGTGCCCTGGTGTATCAATAAATGTAATTTTTCTACCTGTTTTATTTGTGATTTGGTATGCACCAATATGTTGTGTAATACCACCAGCTTCACCACTTACAACATCAGTTTGTCTGAACGCATCAAGAAGCGATGTTTTACCATGATCAACGTGTCCCATAACTGTAACAACAGGTGGTCTTGGTTGCCATACTGCCTCTTCTGATGCATCAGAAAGAATTGATGTTACAGCATCAGCATCGGACACACGCTTTACAGTATGACCAAATTCCATAACGATAAGTTCTGCAGTATCAGCATCAATAACTTGGTTGATTGTTGCCATAATACCAAGTTTCATCATAGTTTTGATAACATCACTGCTTTTTTCAGCCATACGGATAGCCAAATCCTTAACAGTAATTGTTTCAGGAAGAATCACTTCATGATAAGTTTTTTGAACTTCTTTTGGTTCTTGATGTTCCATAAACTTACGATAATTTTTTTCTTTCTGTCTTTTTATAGATGCAAAAGAACGTCTGTGTTGGTGTGTACCAACAAATTCCATTGCAGATGCAAGAGATGCAGAATGTTCTTCTTGTTCATCATCGTCGTCATCGAAATCAAGATCACTACTTGAAACAACAACGTTTGAGAAATTCATTTTTCTATCTGACTTATCAGAAAACTTTTTAGAAGATTTATTTTTATCAGATGATTTTTTCTTACTGTTAGAATTTTCAATTTCATCATCGTCATCTTCATAAGCATCTTTATTCTTTTTGTATTTAACTTTTTCAGTAGCTTCTGTTTTTTCTTCTTCTTTAGGAGTTGAAGAAGCAGAAGTAGCTTTGTTTGATTCTTCTTGAACTTGAGCTTGAGCTTGAACCTGAGCTTGTGCTTGTTTTTGAAGTTCTTCTTGTTCTTTTCTTTCTTTTTCAATCAAAAGTTGACGTTCACGTTCAACTTCGGCTTCTTTTTCAGCCTCTACTTTTGATTGTTCTTCAAGCTTTCTTGCATTTTCAAGAATTGATTTAAGTTTATCTGCTTGTTCCTTTTCTTGTGCAGAAATGGTTTTTGGAGTTGAAGTTTCAGAGGTATTTCCTGTACTTGAAAATACACGTCTTTTCTTAATAACTTCAACTTCGATACCACCACGTGATGCGGAAGAACTTAGTTTAGTTCCAAGTTTTAATGTTAATTTTTCAGCCATAAAATACCTCTTTTACTTTTATTTTTTTATAATTTATTTTTCATCAAACCAATGAGCTCTTGCCTTCATAATGATTTCTTCTGCTTCTTTTTCTGTCATATCACCCAAGATATCAACAAGTTCGTCAGAAGCAAGATCTGCTAAATCATCCAAAGTTTTAACACCGCTTTGACCAAGTTTTAAAATCATTTCTGATGTTAACCCTTCGAATGAAGCAAGAGTATTATCAATACCTATCTTTTGAGATTCAGCTTCAAATTCTTTTTGTTGCTTTTCAACATAAGCTTTTGCACGAGATTGAAGTTCTGTTGCAACATCTTCATCGAAACCTTCAATTGATTTAAGTTCATCAATAGGAACAATTGCAATTTCTTCAACAGAAGAGAAGCCTTCTACTACTAATAAGTGAGCGATAACATCATCAATATCCAAAGCAGCGATGAACTTTTCAGTTCTTTCCTTAACATCTTTTTGACGTTTTTCAGATGATTGATCTTCACTCATAACATCGATACCCCAACCGATAAGTTGTGATGCCAAACGAACGTTTTGACCATGACGACCAATTGCAAGTGAAAGTTGATCATCTTCAACAACTGCTTCAATTTTCTTTGCTTCTTCATCAACAATAACCTTAACGATTTTTGCAGGAGAAAGAGCTTCTACAGCCAATGATGCAACATTTTCAGTCCATTCAATAACATCGATTTTTTCACCAGCAAGTTCATTTACGATATTTTGAATACGACTTCCTTTCATACCAACACATGCACCAACTGGATCAAGAGAGCTTTCCTTTGCAATAACTGCAACTTTTGCTCTTGAACCAGGATCACGAGCAACAGATTTGATTTCAATTGCACCTTCGTAAACTTCTGGAATTTCAGCTTCGAAAAGTTTAGCCAAGAACATTGGATGTGAACGTGTTAAAAAGATTTGTGGACCACTGTTATCTCTTTTAACTTCCAAAATCAAAGCACGAATTCTATCACCAACATGAAGATTTTCACGAGGAATACCTTCATTTCTTTTGATAATACCTTCTGCCTTACCATTGATATCAACGTAAACAACACCATATTCGTTACGTTTTACAATACCATTGATAATAGTCAAACCTTTATCTGAAAATTCAGCAAATTCTTTTTCTTTTTCTGCTGATTTGATTTTTTGAAGAACTATTTGACGTACAGCCTGAAAATTTGAACGACCAAAATCAACAGGAAGTAATTCTTCATCAACGAAAGAACCTTCTTCCAAAGTTGCGTCTTTTTTCTTTGCATCTTTTACAGAAATCATTGTATTTGCATCAAATGGAATTTCTTCTCCATTTTCATCAGTAATCTTATCACCAACAACAGTTAATCTTTTTATAATTGTTATTTTACCATCTTTTCTGTCGATAGAAGCGATAATGTTATAATCATAACCGTATTTATTTTTTGCAACTTTTTCAACAGCAGCTTCCAAAGCCTTAAATACGATTTCTGTATCTATATTTTTTTCTAAACTTACACTATTAGCAATAGCAACAAGCTCAGGTCTTGGCAAAGATAAAGATTTATACATTTTATTTTTTCCTTTCGTTTTTATCTTCTTTTAAAAGTTGTTTAATAAAATCATCCGAGATTAAAAGTTTGCATTTCAAAACGTTATCAAACTCAAAATCAACAGTTTGCAATTTTTCATCCAAAGTAGTTTCCAAAAATATTTTTGAACCTTCTACTTTTGTAATTTTTCCCTTTAAACGTTTTCTATTATCTTCGGAATTTCTTGGCATTTTAAGCTCAAGTTTTACATCACGACCACAGAAACGGGTATAATCAGCAAGTTTTACAAGAGGTCTGTCCATACCAGCAGAGCTTACCTCTAACATATACTTATCCTTTATAATATCTTCGACATCAAGAATAGCAGAAAAAGCCTTGCTTGCCTTTTCAATTTCATCAACCCCAACAGGAGAAAGATCAGTTTTTTCAACAAGTATTTGCAAAGTTTGTCTCGCATAAGAAACCTGAACAATATAAAGCCCATATTCAGATGCTGTAGAACTTAAAATACTTTCAATTTTTTCATTTATTAACATTTCATATCCTTAGTTATTAAAAAAAGCGGGGCTTTTAAGGCTCCCACTCTTTCCGATTTCAAGAATGTATCTTTATTTTATATATTTTTCTTTTAAATTGCAAGAAAAAAATGTATAATGTTCCTATGTAAATTAACTAAGGAGAATGCTATGAATGAAAAAATGGATTTAGTTCCTATGGTTGTGGAACAAACTGGACGCGGAGAAAGAAGTTATGATATATTTTCCCGACTTTTAAAGGAAAGAATTGTCTTTTTAAATGGCGAAGTTAATGATGTATCAGCAAGCTTAATTGTTGCTGAACTTTTATTCCTAGAATCCGAAAATCCTGATAAAGATATTTATATGTACATAAATTCCCCAGGTGGAGTAATTACATCAGGTATGGCAATCTATGATACAATGCAATATATTAAACCAGATGTTGCAACACTTTGTATCGGACAGGCTTGCTCTATGGGATCATTCCTTCTTGCCGGTGGTGCAAAGGGAAAAAGATTTTCTCTTCCAAACTCAAGAATTATGATTCACCAACCTCTTGGCGGTTTCCAGGGACAAGCTACAGATATAGAAATTCATGCTCGTGAAATTTTAAATATCCGCAAGCGTATGAATAAACTTTACAGTGAACACTGTAACAGACCTATTGAGGAAGTTGAAAGAGCTGTGGAACGTGATAACTTCATGAGTGCCGAGGAAGCTTTGAACTTTGGTCTTATTGATAAAGTTATTACGAATCGAAATGATATAAAGTAGAAATAGAAATTTTAAGTAAAAGTCCACAAGTAAAATTGTGGATTTTTTATTTGCAAAGATAAAAAAAAACTCCACCCGTTTCAGATGGAGGATTTTTTCGAATCACTATTCTTATTTCAAACAAATCTTTACCAATGCATCAAATAATGGTGCAGCAGCGAATGGACGAGATTTGAATTCTGGATGGAATTGTCCTGCAATAAAGAATTTGTGTGATGGAATTTCGATAATTTCAGGCAAAGTTCCATCTGGTGATTTACCACTGATAATTACACCTTTTTCCTTTAATGCTTCTTCGTACTTTATATCCATTTCATAACGATGTCTGTGACGTTCAGAAATTTCAGTTGCACCACCATAAATTTTGCTTGCAAGAGAATCTGGTAAAAGTTTTGATGTATATGCACCCAAACGAAGTGTACCACCCTTTCCGGTATTTTCATCACGAACTTCTTTTTTACCATCCTTTTCCCATTCTGTAATAAGAGAAATGATTGGTGTACAATCTTTTGTAAATTCGGTTGAATTAGCATCCTTTATACCAAGCAAGTGACGAGCCATTTCAATCACAGCAACCTGCATACCCAAGCAAATTCCAAGGTATGGAAGATTGTGGGTACGTGCATATTCAGCAGC
This sequence comes from uncultured Pseudomonadota bacterium, assembly GCA_902785275.1. GTDB lineage: Bacteria > Pseudomonadota > Alphaproteobacteria > Rs-D84 > CACZYB01 > CACZYB01. The sequence goes on along the minus strand of CACZYB010000005.1, from coordinate 57,338 downwards.
CTTTATTTTACCTTCTACACCACGATGACCGAATCCACCAGGAACAATAACACCATTAACATCAGAGAAGACTTCTGCAATTTGAGAATCGTTCATTGTTTCCAATTCTTCTGCATTTATCCACTTTATGTTAACCTTTGTTTCATTAACAATTCCAGCATGTTGAACAGCTTCATTCAAAGATTTATATGCATCTGGGAATCCGCAATATTTTGCAACAATACCAATTGTTATATCATGTTTCCAATTACCAAGAACTGCTTTTATCTTATCCCACTTTGTAAAGTCAGGCTTATTTGCAGTTGAAAGCATTCCGAAATAATTCAAAATTCTGTCATCCAAACCTTCATTATGATAAACACCTGGAATTTTATAAATATTATCTGTATCAGGTGCAGAAATCACATCTTCTGGACGAACGTTACAGAACATTGCTATTTTTCTTTTTTCATTTTCTGGAATAAGAACATCGCTTCGACACATAATTATGTTTGGAGAAAGTCCCATTTCCAAAAGTTTACGAACTGATTGTTGTGTTGGTTTTGTTTTAACTTCGGACGCAGTTTTAATATAAGGAACAAGAGTTAGATGAATAAGTAAAACATTTTCACGACCAACTTCGTTCATAAACTGACGAATACCTTCAAGGAACAAAACACCTTCCATATCGCCAACTGTTCCTCCGATTTCATAGATTACAAAATCTTCACCATGTAAATCAGATTTTATGAAACTTTGAACTTCGTTTGTGATGTGTGGAATCGCCTGAACTGTTGCACCAAGGTATTCACCTTGTCTTTCTTTAGTTAGGACATTCCAATAAATACGACCACCAGAAATACTATCACTTTTATGACAAGACGAATCGGTAAAACGTTCATAATGTCCCAAATCCAAATCTGTCTCTGCACCATCATCTGTTACAAAAACTTCGCCATGTTGGAAAGGAGACATTGTACCAGGATCAACATTCAAATATGGATCCATTTTTCTTTGGCGAATCGTAAAACCACGAGCCTGTAAAAGGGAACCAATCGCAGCAGACGCAATACCCTTTCCTAATGATGAAACGACTCCTCCTGTTATAAAAATATACTTTGTCATTATTCTTCTCCTTCTTCCTTTATATGACTATATTACTTATATAAATTTTTATATGCAAGAAAACTTTTTAAAGAATCTTACCAAAATTCTTTGATAGAAAATTTTTCAACTTATCTAATTGTCTTGTTTTTTTTCTAAACTTAGCATGTCCCTTTTCTTTTATTTTTGGAATCTCATAAGATAAATTTGCAAGAACACCCATTCCAATAACCAATAAATCTTTTTTTAAATTTTCAACAACTTCTACATCTTCCACTAATTCAACAGTAGGGATTGTTATTTTTTCAAAATTTTGTGAAAGAATTAAAATCTTATTATGATCAAGCAAATCCATTCTGGAAACTTCGACATTATACTTTGATAATAAATATTGCCTTATATTACGAAGTTCAGTATTAATTTTAGCAATTTTACAAACTAATTTATTTTTTGAAGGATTATCAAAATAATCTATTTGATTAACATCATCAGAAAAAATATAGCATATAGACTCTTGCACTTTACCACCATTTACATAAGAAACCATTTTAATTCTCCTTACAAAAAAGCCCCCAAAAATTTGGGGGCGTTTCATTCTTTATTTTCCGATGACTTTTCTGTGAGCTGCAGCCTTTGGGGTTGCGCTTGTTTTTTTAGCTTTTACATCGGTCGCTTTAACATCCTTTGCTTTCTTTGTTTCAGCTTTTACAGCTTCTTTCTTTTCAACTGGTTCTTTTTCAACCTGTTTTTTAGAAGCTACATCTTGTTTTTGACGAAGACCTTTTGCTTTAACATCTCTGTCAACAAGTTCGATTACAGCCATAGGAGCACAGTCACCATGACGGAAACCACTTTTAAGAACACGTGTATAACCACCGTTTCTTTTTTCATATCTTTTTGCTAAAACATCAAAAAGTTTTGTAACAACTTCTTCTGAACGAAGGAATGATAATGCTTGTCTTCTTGCAGCTAAAGTGTTCTTCTTTGCAATTGTAACCATTTTATCTGCAAATGAACGAAGATCTTTTGCCTTTGGAAGTGTTGTTGATATTTGTTCATGTTCAACAAGTGAACATACCAAGTTTGAAAACAAAGCTTTTCTGTGTGACTTTGTTCTGTTGAGTTTTCTACCACTCATATTATGTCTCATTTCTAGACCTCTTTAGCTTGTAGTGTTGACTGGCAACACGGATTAAATTTTGCATTACCGAATTTCTTCAAATAATACTTTCTATTTACCTCCCTTTGCACCTTCTTTTAACATATCGGCACTAAGGAGAGCATGAGTTCCACCGATAGCCTTATCAGCCAAAGATTTTGCTCCTGCCATAAAATAACCGTTCATAACAGCACAAAGAAGCAAACAGGCAAATATAACCTTTAATATAGTCCACCAAATGCTTGCTTCTTTTTTGTCTGCCATAAATTGTTACCTATTTATATGGATTTTCAAATTTCTTTGAAAGTTCCTCTATATTTTCTGGTGGCCAACCTTGAACGTCCATACCAAGGTAAAGACCCATAAGTCCAAGTTGTTCCTTTATTTCATTCAAAGACTTTCTACCAAAGTTTGGAGTCTTTAACATATCGTTTTCTGTCTTTTGAACAAGTTCACCAATGTATGTTATATTATCATTCTTCAAGCAGTTATTTGCACGAACAGAAAGTTCAAGTTCATCAACTTTCTTAAGCAATACTTTATTGAATGGAAGTTCTTCTTCAACTTCTTCTTTCTTAACAACTTCTGGATCTTCAAAGTTAATGAATAAACCAAGTTGATCAACCAAGATTCTTGCAGACAATGCAAGAGCATCTTCTGGTTTTACAGAACCATCAGTTTTGATTGTCATCAAAAGTTTATCATAATCTGTTTTCTGACCAACACGAGCTTGTTCAACATTTGAAGCAACGTTAAGAACTGGTGAGAAGATAGAATCAACAGCGATATAACCGATTGGCATATCAGGTTTTTTATTTTCTTCAGCTGTTCTATAACCTTTACCATTTTCAACAAAAAATTCCATATCCAAGTTTGCTGTGCTATCAAGATGGCAAAGAACTAAATCTTTGTTGATAACTTCAACATCACCTGATGTTTCAATCATACCTGCTGTTACGATTTGAGCACCAGATACTTTTAATGTCATTTTTTTTGGATGTTCAACATCTGATTTCAAAACGATTTGTTTTACGTTCAAAACCAAATCAACAACATCTTCTTTTACACCTGGAATAGAACCAAATTCATGTAAAACACCATCAATTTTAATTCCAACAACAGCTGTACCTTGAAGAGAAGACAAAAGAATACGACGAAGTGCAGTTCCAAGTGTCAAACCAAAACCTTTTTCCAAAGGTTCAGCAACAAGAGTTGCAACATTTTTATTCGCATCTTCTTTTTCTATTACAACTTTTTCTGGTTTTATAAGCTCTAGCCAATTATTTTGTATCAATTTTGCCCCCACTTTATGGTTTAAATTTTAATTAAGACTATACACGTCTTGGTTTCTTTGCACGACATCCATTATGTGGAATCTTTGTAATATCTGTAATACCATTGATTGTAATACCCAATGATTGTAATGTTCTTACAGCAGATTCACGACCTGAACCAGGACCTTCTAGCTTTACATCCAAATAACGAATACCATTTTCCATAGCTTTTCTTCCTGCGTTTTCAGCTGTTACTTGTGCAGCATAAGGTGTTGATTTTTTTGCACCATTAAAGTTGTTTGCACCAGCAGTAGACCAAGAAATAACATTACCTTGCATATCTGTAATAGTGATTCTTGTGTTATTGAAAGTAGCAAGAATATAAGCAATACCATTAGAGATATTCTTTTTTTCTTTTTTCTTTGTTGAAATAATATCAGCCATTTTTAATTCCCTTTAATTATTTTGTAACTTTCTTCTTTCCAGCAACAGGAATCGCCTTACCTTTTCTTGTTCTGGCATTAGTTTTTGTTCTTTGTCCATGAACAGGAAGTTTTTTAGTATGACGAATACCTCTATAACATCTCATATCTTGAAGTCTCTTAATATTCATTGAAACTTCACGACGTTTATCACCTTCTACAGAGAAATTTTTATCGATATACTCTCTAATTTTAAAGATTTCATCGTCTGTAAGTTGATGAACACGAACACTTGGTTTTATTTTTAATGCTGCACAGATTTTTTCTGCAGTTGCTGGACCTATTCCGTAGATATAAGTCAAAGCAATATTAACACATTTTTCGGTGGGTATATTAACACCTGCTATACGAGCCAAATTAATTCTCCTTGTTTATACATTGTTATTGTTCATTTTTACATCAAAAGATGTATATATATTAAGCATATTTTTCAATATGTCAATATTTTTTTAAAATAAAGCCTCCTCTAATTTCTTAGTAACCTCTTCTATTGAAAGGCCGGTTGCATTTATTTCTAAAAACTTATTTTCTTTTTTATAAAACTCAACAATAGGTTCAACCTCAGAATAATAGTGTTGAAGTCTTGTTTTTATGATTTCTGGTTTATCATCATTTCTTCTTACAAAATCATGAGAACCACAATTATCACAAACACCCTCTGTCTTTGTTTTATTAAATTCATCATGATAGTTTTGACCACACTTTGCACAAGCAAAACGACCAGAAATACGACGAATAATATCTTCTTCTGGAATTTCTATCATAACAGCATCATCAAGTTCAATACCAATTTCTGATAAAATATCATTTAAAGCATAAACCTGATTGATTGTTCTTGGATAACCATCCAAAATAAAACCTTTTGATAAGTCGATTTTTCCAAGCATATCCTTTACAATTTCGTTTGTAAGAGTATCTGGAACCAAAAATCCACTATCAATAATATTTTTTACCTTCAAGCCAAGCTCACTTCCAGAACTTATCGCATCACGAAAGATTTGACCTGTTGAAAGATGTAACAAACCATATTTTTTAGAAATTATTTCGGCTTGAGTACCTTTTCCCGCAGCAATTGGGCCAATAAATGTGAAATATTTTTTCATAAAATTACCTCACAAATCTATTTTTTACTTTACCAGATGTACTTTTAAGAATACCCTGATATTGATTTGAAATCAAGTATGATTGTATTTGAGCAACAGTTTCTGTTATAACATTACATACAATCAACAATGTTGTTCCACCAAGATAGAATGGCACACTGAACTTATCAATCAAGAAATCAGGAAGCAAGCACAAAGCGACCAAATAAAGTGATCCGATAACAGTAATTCTTGTTAATACATAATCTAAATATTCAGCAGTTGTTTTTCCAGGTCTTATACCAGGGATGAAACCACCGTAATTTTTCAAGTTTTCAGCTGTTTCTTCAGGATTAAACTGTACCGCTGTATAGAAAAATGAGAAAAATATTATCAATGCAGCATATATAACAAAGTAAACTGGACTTTGTCTGTTAAGTTGTGCAGCAACAAATTGCAACCATTCTGGTGATTTATCAGAAATAAATGATGTCAACATAGCAGGAATCGCTAAAATAGAACCTGCGAAAATAGGAGGAATAACACCAGCAGTGTTAAGTTTTAATGGAAGGTGTGATGAAGAAGATGCACCCATCATTGCTGATTGTTTTGGATAATGAATCATTATTCTTCTTTGAGCTTGTTCCATAAATACAACAAACAAAATAACAGCAACCAACAAAATCATCAAAACTACCATAACCAATGGTTCAATTTGACCAACTTTACCAAGTTCAATAGTTTTTACTATTGCAGATGGCAAATTTGCGATAATACCAACGAAAATGATAAGAGATGTTCCCTGACCAATACCACGTGCAGTAATTTGTTCACCAAGCCACATAACAAGCATTGTTCCACCAAGAAGACTTACCATTGTAGAGAATCTGAAAAACATTCCCGGATTAATAACAGCAGAAACACCATCACTTCCAGCTAAATGTTCCAAACCAACAGCAATACCATAAGCCTGTACCATACAAATAAATACAGTTAGGTAACGTGTATATTGATTCATTTTTTCATAACCACTTTCACCTTCTTTTTTAAGCTCCATCATAGATGGTGTAATACTTGCAAGAAGAGAAATGATAATAGATGCAGAAATGTATGGCATAATATTCAAGGCAAAAATAGTCATTCTTGAAAGAGAACCACCAGTAAATACATCGAACATACTTAAAATACCACCATTAGATTGACTGTTGAAAAAAGATTTTACAACAGATGCATCAATTCCAGGAAGTGGAATGAACGAACCTAATCTATAAATAACAAGAATAAGTAAGGTGAAAAATAACCTACGTTTTAAATCTGTTGCTTTTTTAAAATCATCAAAAGTAATATTTGATGCAAGCTTTTCTGCCAAAGATACCATAGTAACCCCTTACCTATTCACTTATTATTATTTATTTTGCCTTTTTAGCAGCTAATTTTTTTGCTATTCTTGTTGTTTTAGGAGCTTTTTCAGCTTTTACTTTTTTAGCTTTAGGAGCTTCTGGTTTTGCAACACAAACAGCTTTACCGCCAACTTTTTCAATTGCAGATTTTGCAGTTTCTGAGAAAGCAACAGCTTCTACTGTAATAGCAGATTTAAGTTCACCTTTTGCCAAAACTTTTAAACCATCTTTTACACCATTAATAACGTGTAAATCTTTTAAAATTTCAGCATTTACAGTATCTTTAACCAACTTTTCATCAATCAAAGTTTGGATATCACCAAGATTGATAATAGCAAAAGTTTTTGTAAAGTTTGAATTATTAAAACCTCTTTTTGGAAGTCTTCTGTAAATAGGTGTTTGACCTCCTTCGAAGCCTTTACCTTTAATAGCAACACCAGAACGAGACTTTTGACCTTTGTTTCCACGACCAGAAGTTTTACCCTTACCAGAGCCAATACCACGACCAACTCTTAAAAGAGATTTTCTAGCACCTTTATTATCTCTAATTGTATTTAGTTCCATTTTAACCCTACCTTATTAGTCTTCAATTATTTTTACCAAGTGAGATACTTTATTAATCATACCTCTGATTTCAGGAGTATCAACCAAAACTCTTTCCTTATTAACTTTACCAAGGCCAAGACCCTTTAAAGTTGCAATTTGAGTTTTAAGATGACCACAACCACTTGCAATTTGTTTTACTTTTATAGTTTTATTTGTTGTCATTTAAACCACCTATTCAGCTTCAGTTGTTTCAGTATCAATAGAACCACCGATTTTCAAGTCACGACGGCCTACAATTTCACCAATTTTTAAACCACGACGATTTGCAACAAGCTTTGGTGAAGAAAGTTCTTCGAAAGCTTTGAATGTTGCTTTTAACATATTGTGTGGATTTGAAGAACCTTGAGATTTAGAAACGATATCTTGAATTCCCAATACTTCAAAAATTGCACGCATAGGACCACCAGCGATGATACCAGTACCAGCAGGAGCAGAACGAAGAACAACCTTACCAGAACCATATCTTGTAATAACATCGTGATGGATAGTTCTTCCTTCTTTTAAAGGAACACGAATCATATTACGTTTTGCTTGTTCTGTTGCTTTTCTTACAGCATCAGGAACTTCCTTTGCTTTACCTGTACCGTATCCGATACGACCTTTACCATCACCAACTACAACAATAGCTGCGAGAGAGAAATTTTTACCACCCTTAACAACTTTTGTTACGCGGTTTACATGAATAAGTCTATCTACTAAACCTTCATCTTTTTCTTTTGTTTTAACTTTAGGATTTACCATTTTCATTTTCCCTATTTTTCTAATTAAAAATTAAGTCCAGCTTTTCTTGCGCCATCAGCCAATGCTTTTACACGACCATGATAATAATAAGCACCACGATCAAAAACAACATCTTTTACATTTTTAGCAAGAGCAAGTTTTGCAATTTCTGTACCAACAATTTCTGCTGCTTCTATAGTTGAAGTTTTAGCATTTTTAAAATCTTTACTTTGTGTAGAAAATGCACAAATTGTTACACCCTTCAAATCATCAATAATTTGAGCTGAAATATGCATATTTGTACGATGAACAGAAAGTCTTGGTCTATCAGACTTATTAACTTCCTTTAGATTCCATCTATTTCTTTCTTTTCTTTGTAAAGACAATTTTTTTAATCTATCCATTTTAAGAGTCCCTTCTATTTATTATTTTTTCTTACCTTCTTTTCTACGTACGTATTCATCAGAATATCTTATACCTTTACCTTTGTATGGTTCTGGAACACGGAAAGAACGGATTTCAGAAGCAACCAAACCAAGTAATTCCTTGTTTGCAGATGTAAGCTTCAATTCTGTAGGAGAAACAACTTCCGCTTTGATTTCTGCTGGTAAATCATATTCAACATTATGAGAGAAACCAATAACCATATCAAGTTTAGTTCCTTTTAATGCGATTTTATAACCAACACCTTTAAATTCCAATGTTTTAGAAAAACCAACAGATGCACCAACAACAGCATTGTTTATAAGAGCACGCATTGTACCCCACATAATGCGAGATTGATCATTTTCAATATTCTTTGGAGAAACTTTTATTTCTTTATCTTCGATCTTTACATCAACAAGATCAGAAAGTTTTACACGTGCTTCACCAACTTTACCTTTTGCAATAAGTTGACCTTCTTTAATCTCTACAGATACACCGTCAACTATTTCAACTGGATGTTTTCCAACTCTTGACATTTTTATTTCCTTCTTAATTACTTATTTTATTAGAATACGTAGCACAATATTTCACCACCAACATTTCTCTTTCTTGCTTCATAATCAGCAAGAACACCTACAGATGTTGAAAGTATTGCAATACCAAGTCCATTTTTTACTTTTGGAATATCAACAGTTTTAGAATAATGTCTTCTTCCTGGTGTTGACACTCTTTTAATTTCTTTAATTGCACCTTGACCTTCGAAATATTTAAGATCAATTCTCAATTCTTTTACACCTTTTCTTATTTCAGAAGTTTCATATCCTTTGATATAACCTTCATTTTTAAGAACTTCTAATACCCCTTCACGAAGAATAGAAGCAGGACATTTAACAGAAGCAAGACCAGCCTTTTGACCGTTTCTGATTCTTGTTATCATATCTCCGATTGTATCTGAAAAACTCATTTTATTATCCTTCTTTAGTTTTTTTGTTACCAACTTGATTTTCTTACGCCAGGAAGTTTTCCTTCACTTGCCAATTCTCTTAGCGCGATACGGCTAATATCGAATTTTCTATAGTATCCACGAGGACGTCCACTTAGAGCGCATCTATTTCTAACACGAACAACCGCAGAATTTCTTGGAAGTTTTGCAAGTTTAAGATTTGCTTCAAAAATATCTTCTGGATTAGCATTTCTATCTCTTGCAACGTCAAGGAGTTTTTGTCTCTTGTTATTTAAACTCTTTGACATTCTTATTCTTTTTTTGTTTCTTTCGATTAAACTAACTTTTGACATTATATAAAATCCTTTCTAGTTATAAAATGGGAAGTTAAAAGCAGCAAGTAATGCTTTTGCATCCTTATCATTGTTTGCTGTTGTACAAATTATAATATCCATACCACGAATATTATCGATTTTATCAAAGTCGATTTCAGGGAAAATGATTTGTTCTTTGATACCAAAAGCATAGTTTCCTTTTCCATCAAAAGATTTACCATTCAAACCACGGAAATCTCTGATTCTTGGCATAGCAACATTTATAAGTCTATCCAAGAAATCATACATTCTATCTCTTCTTAAAGTTACTTTACAACCGATTTGCATACCTTCTTTAAGTTTAAAGTTTGCAAGAGATTTTTTAGCTTTTGTAATAACAACCTTTTGACCAGCAATAGCTGTCATATCTTTTACAGCAGCCTCCAATTTCTTTTTATCAGTAGCAGCTTCACCAACACCCATATTAAGCACGATTTTTTCGAGCTTTGGAAGTTGCATATCATTTTTATAACCAAGCTGTTTTTTAAGTTCAGCACGGATTTTAGTATCATATAATTCTTTTAATCTACTTGCCATTTTCTAACCTTTTTAATTTATAATGTTTCACCGCTTTTTTTAGCGAATCTTACTTTTTTACCATCAGATGTTAATTTTACACCAACTTTTGTTGCTTTTCCAGTCTTTGGATCAACAATTGCAACATTTGATACATCGATAGGCAAATTTTTTGTTACGATGCCAGCTTTGTTTCCTTGAGCATCAGCTTTTCTGTGTCTTTGAACTTGGTTTACACCAGCAACAATAACCTTACGTTCTTTTGGCATGGCAGTAATAACTTTACCAGTTTTACCTTTATCTTTACCTGTAAGAACTATAACTTCATCATTTTTCTTTATTTTCATTTTAGGCATAATATAACTCCTTATTTATAGCACTTCTGGTGCAAGTGATACAATTTTCATAAAATCTTTTGCGCGAAGTTCGCGAGCTACTGGGCCAAAGATACGAGTTCCGATAGGTTCTTTGTTTGCACCAATAAGAACAGCAGCATTAGAATCAAAACGAATAACACTTCCATCAGGTCTTTTAATATCTTTTTTAGTTCTTACGATAACAGCTTTGTAAACTTTACCTTTTTGAACTTTACCTTTTGGCATTGCTTCTTTTACAGAAACAACAATAATATCACCAACACTTGCAGTACGAATGTGTGAACCACCAAGCACTTTTATGCACTGGATTTTTTTAGCTCCACTATTATCCGCAGCATCAAGAATAGATTGCATTTGTATCATTTTATTTAATCCTTATACCTTATTAATCTTTGTTTGTTTCAGTGTAAACTTCCCATGTAACAGTTTTTGACATAGGTTTTGTTTCACGGATTTTTACAGTATCACCTACTTTAATTGAAGCATCTTCATTATGAGCATGATACTTTTTTGTTGTTCTTAAAAACTTCTTGTATAAAGGGTGCATAAATTTTCTTTCAACCTCTACTACAATGGTTTTATCCATTTTAGTGCTTACAACAGTACCTTCTAATATTCTTTTTGGCATATCTAACCCTCTTATTTCTTTGTTTTTACATCAACATTATTAGTTAAAAAACCTTTTAATGTTGCGATTGCTTTTTTAGTTTTTCTTAATAAAGATGAATCTTTCAAGCTACCTGTTGTGTGTTGAAAACGAAGATTCATTAACTCCTTTTTCAAATCCAAAATTTTAGATGAAACTTCTTCTTTACTTGCAGTTTTAAATTTTAAAATATCTTGTTTGCTTTTCATAATTTCACCCTATTCTACTTCTTTTCTTGTTACAAATTTTGTTTTAACAGGAAGTTTGAATGCAGCCAATGAAAGAGCTTCTCTAGCTAATTCCTCGGAGATACCATCAACTTCAAACATAACACGGCCTGGTTTTACACGAACTATCCAATGATCGATAGCACCTTTACCTTTACCCATACGAACTTCAGCAGGCTTTGAAGAAACAGGAACATCTGGGAAAATTCTAATCCAAACACGACCTTGTCTTTTCATAGCTCTTGTCATTGCACGACGAGCAGCTTCGATTTGTCTTGCTGTAACACGTTCTGGTGTTAAAGCTTTTAAACCGTATGAACCAAAATCGAGTTCAGTTGCTCCTTTTGATTCGCCATGAATTCTTCCTTTATGAGCTTTCTTAAATTTTGTTTTCTTAGGCATTAACATTTTTAATTTTCCTTTTTTATTTTATATTAGTTTGCTGCTTTATCACTTGCAGTTGAACTTGCTTTTCTTGATGTTGCAAGAGCTTCTTTACCAACAACATCACCACGGTAAATCCATACACGAACACCGATAACACCATAAGTTGTTTCTGCACGTGCATAACCATAATCAATATCAGCACGAAGTGTATGCAATGGAACACGACCTTCACGATACCATTCTTCACGAGCAATTTCAGCACCATTCAAACGACCAGCACAACTAACTCTGATACCTTTTGCACCACTACGTAAAGCATTTTGAACAGCTTTTTTCATTGCTTTCTTGAAAGAAATACGTCTTTCGATTTGAGAAGCAATAGATTTTGCTGTGATAACAGCATCAATATCAGCTCTTCTTACTTCAACGATATTAACATTAACATCAGCTTTTATCATATTACTGATTTTCTTTTTCAAATTATCGATATCAGCACCTTTTTTACCGATAATTAAACCAGGTTGAGAAGAGAAGATAACAACATTAACTTTATTAGCAACTCTTTCAATAACAACACGACTTACGCTAGCTTTCTTTAATTCTTTATCAAGAAAAGCACGGATTTTTAAATCTTCAAGAAGTTGAGATGCATAATTTTTATCTGCAAACCATCTTGAATCCCAAGTCTTGTTTACATTTAATCTTAAACCTACTGGATTTACCTTTTGTCCCATTTATTTTGCCTCTTTCTTTTCTGTTTTAGGTTTAGAGTTCTTAACATCTTTTTTTGCTGGTGCGATACATTCAGCAACGATAACTGTCATATTTGAAAATGGTTTCAAAATAGCAGCACCACGACCACGAGCACGAGCATGGAATCTTTTCATTACAAGAGCTTTACCAACATAAGCTTCTTTAACATAAAGTTTATCAACATCAAGCTTATAGTTATGTTCAGCATTACTTACAGCAGAAAGAACCAATTTTTTAACATCTAAAGCAACTCTCTTTTTAGAGAAAGTCAATTGTTCAATAGCTTTATCAGCAGAAAGTCCACGGATAGATTGAGCAACAAGATTTAACTTCTGAGGTGAGCCTTTTACCATTCTTAAAAAAGCTCTAGCTTCATTATCTTTTATACCATATCTTTTTTCAACCATTTTCTAATCCTTTACTTTGCAGCTTTCTTATCAGCTTCTTTTTTATGACCTTTAAAAGTTCTTGTCAATGCAAATTCACCAAGTTTATGACCAATCATTTCTTCTGCAACCAAAACTGGAATAAATTTACTTCCATTATGAACTGCAAAAGTCAAACCTACCATAGTTGGTAAAATTGTTGAAGATCTTGACCAAGTTTTAATTGGCTTTCTATCGTTATTTTGGTTAGCCAACTCTACTTTTTTAAGAAGAGATGGATGTATATATGGACCTTTCCAAACAGATCTTGTCAATTTAACTTACTCCTTATTTTTTCTTATTTAAATGTCTACTTTTCAAGATAAACTTATCAGTAAACTTATTTGTTCTTGTTTTATAACCCTTAGTTGGCTGACCAGTTGGTGAAACCGGATGTTTACCAAAGTTTCTACCTTCACCACCACCATGTGGGTGATCTACTGGGTTCATAGCTGTACCACGAACATGTGGACGACGACCAAGCCAGCTATTTCTTCCAGCTTTACCAAGGTTTACATTTCGTTGATCTGGATTTGATACAGCACCAATACTTGCATAACATTCACAGCTTACAAGTCTCAATTCACCAGAATTCAACTTTATTTGAGCAAAACCAGCATCTTTACCAGCAAGTTGACCATAACAACCAGCCGAACGAGCAAGTTGACCACCATGACCAGGTTTTGTTTCAATATTATGGATAATTGTACCCATTGGAATATTCTTTAATGGAAGAGCATTACCAACTTGAATATCAACATTTTCACCAGCAACAACTTTTGAGCCAACAGCAAGTCTTTGTGGAGCAAGAATATAAGCCAATTCACCATCTTCATACTTTACTAAAGCAATAAACGCAGTTCTATTTGGATCATATTCAAGTCTTTCTACTGTTGCAACAACATCACGTTTTGCACGTTTGAAATCGATAAATCTATATCTTTGTTTGTGACCACCACCCATATTTCTATTGGTTTCGTGTCCAAAATTGTTTCTTCCACCTGTTTTTCTTTTACCTTCTGTAAGGTGTTTAACAGGTTTACCTTTATAAAGTTCACTCTTATCAACCAAAGTCAAAGATCTTTGGGAAGGTGTAGTTGGATTAAATAATTTCAAAGCCATTTTCGTTTATCCTTTATTTCAAACCAGCCATAATATCAATATTATGACCTTCTTCTAATGTTACATAAGCCTTTTTTACAGATGAAGTAGAACCTAGAACACCTCTAAATCTTTTTGTTTTTCCAGGTTTAACTGTAATATTTACAGATTTTACCTTCACATTGTAAAGTTTTTCAATTGCTTGTTTAATATCAGTTTTTGTTGCATCATCTCTTACACCAAAAACAATTTTACCTTGTTCTGCAACTAAAGTTGTTTTTTCTGTAATGATAGGCTTCAATAGTATATCATACATCTTTTCTGTTAATTTTACATCTTTTTTTTGATCTACCATTTTCTAATCCTTTACTTTGACAATCTTTTAGTTAAGTTTTCAACAGCGTCTTTAGTTAAAACAAGTGTATCATGTTTCAAAATATCATAAACATTTGCACCTTGTGAAGGCAAAGCATCTGAATTGATGATATTTTTCAAAGCAAGCATAAAGTTATTGTCAAGTGTTTCACCACCAACAAACAACACTTTTTTCCAACCAAAAGCATCAAGTTTAGCTTTTAAATCTTTTGTTTTTGAAGTAGCAGTTGCTTCTGTATCAATAACAAAAAGTTTTTTATCTTCTAATTTTGAAGACAAAGCCATTTTCAAGCCCAAAGCACGTACTTTCTTAAGCAAAGAAAAACCATGATCACGTACAACTGGTCCAAAAATTGTAGCACCACCACGCATTTGTGGAGAACGCAAAGAACCTTGTCTTGCACGACCTGTACCTTTTTGAGCAAAAGGTTTCTTTGTTGTACCACTTACTTCAGAAATAACCTTTGTAGAGTGTGTACCAGCACGTCTTTTTGCAAGTTGCCAATTAACAACACGGAACAATATATCTTTTCTTGGAGCAATACCAAAAATATCTTGAGATAATTCAATTTGTTCTTTTACTTTATTATCTAATGTAATAACATCAACTTTCATTTCTTACTCCTTTGCTTCTACTGTTTCAGCAGTTGTTTCAACTTTTTCTTCAGCTGGAGCTTCTACTTTAGCCGATTTTTTAATGCTTGCAGGAACAGGAGCTTCTGCAGGAAGAGCACGTTTTACAGCATCGTAAACACATACAACTGAACCTGTTGCACCCGGAACAGCACCACGAACTAAAATATATCCGTTTTCATCGTCTGTATCAACAACAACAAGATTTTGAACTGTTACATTTACATCACCAAGATGTCCAGGCATCTTTTTACCTTTAAATACACGACCTGGATCTTGACACTGACCTGTTGAACCAAGAGAACGATGTGAAACAGAAACACCATGACTATCTTCAAGACCACGGAAGTTCCATCTTTTCATACCACCAGCATATCCTTTACCGATTGTTCTTCCAGCAACATCAACAAATTGACCTTTTACAAAATGTGAAGGTAAAATTTCATCACCAATATTTAACAAACAATCTTCAGATACACGGAATTCACGAATTTCTCTTGAAAGAGCACCTGACTTTGCAAGATGTCCTTTTAAAGATTTAGAAATTTTATTTTCCTTTTTAACGCCAGCACCAAGTTGAACAGAAGTGTAACCATCTCTAGCCATAGTCTTTACATCAATAACTTTACAGTTATCGATTTTAAGAACAGTAACAGGAACATGTTTATTATTTTCATCAAATACACGGGTCATACCCATTTTATAAGCTATTAAACCAGTTCTCATAATATTCACCCTTACAATTCAACCTTTACATCAACACCAACAGACAAGTTTAAGTTCATTAAAGCATCAACAGTCTGTGGAGTTGGATTTATAATATCCAAAACTCTTTTATGAGTTCTGATTTCAAACTGCTCACGTGATTTTTTATTAACGTGTGTTGAGCGGTTTACAGTAAATCTTTCAATTTTTGTAGGCAAAGGAATCGGACCAACTACTTCAGCGCCGGTTCTTTTTGCGGTACTTACAATTTCATGCACAGATTCATCAAGAACCTGATTATCAAAGGCTTTTAACCTAATTCTTATATTAGAATTTATCATCTTTTAATTCCTTATTAACTTTATAAACAGCACAAAAGTGTTTTATGATACTAATTGAAATAAAAGAAAAAATCAAGTATTTTTTTCTCTTTTATTCAATTTTATATCAATTTAAAGGAAATAGAGCAAACACAAGACCCTATTCCCCGTTAATTATTTGGTTCCTGCTTTAGCACGAATCTCTTCAGCAACATTAGATGGAACATCAGCATAGTGATCAAATACCATAGTATATTGAGCACGACCTTGTGACATAGATCTTAATGTATTAACATAACCAAACATATTTGCAAGTGGAACCATAGCAGTAATGATACGAGCATTACCTTGAGAATCCATATTTCCAACTTGTCCTCGACGTGAGTTAACATCGCCGATAATATCACCCATATAATCTTCTGGTGTAACAATTTCAACCTTCATGATTGGCTCCATAATCTTTGGACCAGCCTGTGGAATACCTTCACGGAATGCAGCACGAGCAGCAATTTCGAAAGCAAGAACAGAAGAATCGACATCATGATATGCACCATCAATCAAAGTAGCTTTGAAGTCTGTACATGGATATCCTGCCAAAACACCAGTTTCTTTTGCAAGTTCGAAACCCTTTTCCACACCTGGAACGTATTCTTTAGGAACATTACCACCAACAATTTTACTCTCAAACTTGAAACCTTCGCCTGGTTGTAATGGTTCAAGTAAAACTTTAATTTTAGCGAACTGACCAGAACCACCAGTTTGTTTCTTATGAGTATATTCAACTGTATATGGTTTTGAAATTGTTTCACGGTATGCAACTTGTGGAGCACCAATATTTGCTTCAACTTTGAACTCTCTTTTCATTCTATCAACAATAATATCAAGATGAAGTTCACCCATACCTTTAATAATAGTTTGACCTGTTTCTTGATCAGTTGAAACTTTAAATGAAGGATCTTCAACAGCCAATTTCTGTAAAGCAATACCCATTTTTTCAATATCAGCTTTTGTCTTTGGTTCAACAGCAACTTCAATAACAGGATCTGGGAAATCCATTTTTTCAAGAATTATTGGTTTTGCTTCTTCACAAAGTGTATCACCAGTTGTTGTATCTTTTAAACCAACAAGAGCAATAATATCACCAGCATATGCTTCTTTAATTTCAGTTCTGTTATTTGAATGCATCAAAATCATACGACCAATACGTTCCTTTTTATCTTTTACTGAGTTATAAACGTATGAACCAGCTTCCAATTTACCAGAATAAACACGAGTAAATGTAAGAGAACCAACAAATGGATCGTTCATAATTTTAAATGCCAATGCTGAGAATGGAGCATTATCATCAGGATGTCTTTCATCATCAGCATCTGTTTTAGGATTTACACCTTTAATAGCTGGAATATCAGCAGGTGATGGAAGATAATCAACAACACAATCCAACAAATACTGAACACCTTTGTTTTTGAAAGAAGAACCACAGAATACAGGGAAAATCTTCATTGCTAATGTACCTTTTCTGATACATTTTTTCAATGTTTCAACATCTGGTTCTTTACCTTCAAGGTAATCTTCCATAGCTTTATCATCAAATTCAACAACAGCATCAAGAAGTTCTGTACGAGCTTTTTTTGCTTTTTCTTCTAATTCAGCAGGAATATCCATAATATCGTAAGATGCACCCATATCTTCTGAATGCCATACCAAAGCCTTCATTGTTACCAAATCAACGATACCTTTAAAGTCCGCTTCTGCACCGATTGCCAAACAAAGAGATACAGCGTTTGCACCAAGTCTATCACGAATTGTACCTACACAATATTCATAGTTAGCACCAATACGATCCATTTTGTTAATAAAACAAATACGAGGAACCCCATATTTATCAGCTTGTCTCCAAACTGTTTCAGACTGTGGTTGAACACCAGCAACACCTTCAAAAACAGCAACAGCACCATCAAGAACACGTAATGATCTTTCAACTTCAACTGTGAAATCAACGTGCCCCGGTGTGTCGATAAGGTTAATTCTATGATTTTTCCAATAGCAAGTTGTAGCTGCGGATGTAATAGTAATACCACGTTCTTGTTCTTGTTCCATCCAGTCCATAGTTGCAGCACCTTCGTGAACTTCACCTATTTTGTGGGTTTTACCAGTATAAAATAAAATACGCTCTGATGTAGTAGTTTTACCAGCATCAATGTGAGCCATAATACCAATATTTCTATAATTTTCGAGAGCAGTTGTTCTTGCCATAATAAAATCCTTATTTTCCTTTTTAATAAATTACCATCTGAAATGAGAGAAAGCTTTATTTGCTTCAGCCATTTTATGAACATCAGCCTTCTTTTTCAATGAAGCACCGTTTCCAGCGAGAATATCCATAAATTCGCCAGAAAGTCTTTCTGCCATAGTTTTTTCTCCACGTTTTCTTGCAGCTTCGATAATCCAACGAATAGCCAATGCTTCACGTCTTGCTGGACGAACTTCTGTTGGAACCTGGTAAGTTGCACCACCAACACGGCGTGAACGAACTTCCAATGAAGGTTTTACTTTATCAACCAATTCCAAAAATTGTTCCAATTCATCTTTTTTAGTTTTTGCTTTTACTGTATCCAAAGCAGCATACATAATACCACTTGCAACAGTTCTTTTTCCATCAACCATTAAATAGTTCATAAATTTTGAAACCAAAAGATTTGCATATTTTGGATCTGGATTGATGATACGTTTATCAGCTTTCTTTCTTCTTGACATATTAGCTCCTTATATTATTTAGGTCTTTTAGCACCATATAGAGAACGTGCTTGTTTTCTGTTTGCAACACCTTGAGTATCAAGAACACCACGAATAATGTGATATCTAACACCAGGTAAGTCCTTTACTCTTCCACCACGAATCATAACGACAGAGTGTTCCTGTAAGTTATGACCAACACCTGGAATGTATGCAGTAACTTCGTAACCGTTAACTAATTTAACCCTAGCAACCTTACGCAAAGCAGAGTTAGGTTTTTTAGGGGTTGTTGTGTAAACCCTTGTGCAAACACCACGTTTTTGTGGATTTTGTTGCATTGCAGGAACCTTAGATTTTTTAACCTTATCAGTTCTTGGATGTTTTATCAACTGATTTATAGTTGGCATATTTTTTTCCTTTTTTTAGTTTTTACAATATGTTAAACAATAGATTTTAGAATCTATTAAATTAAAGTGGAATTATCTTAAACTTAAAAAACGAAAGAGTCAATCAAATTTTAGACTTTTTATAAAAAAACTTTTTGGAAATTATATTTTGTAAATAATTTTTTAACAAAATTATTGAATATTTTCTTAACACATATTAGCCTATAAAATTATAAAAAAAAATAAAAATAGGTAAAAAAAATGAATAAAGTTATATTTCTTGTCGCAATGGAAGAAGAGGCTGAATACATAAAAAAATCATTCAATATCAATCTTAAAATAGAGAAAAATTTTTATAAATCAGAAAAATTTGATAACTTATTTATTTTGGTAACCGGTGTTGGAGTTGGAAATGTTTTAAAAACCATAACCAATTGTTTTAACGAGAAATTATTTGATAAAAATGATAAATTTATCAATATTGGATATGTTGGTTCACCATCATATAATGTTGGTGATATTATTGATATAAGTTGCGCAAAAAGACTTTTCGAACCACAGAAGGTTAAGAATTTAAATAAAACTTTTACCCTAAAATCCGTATTTGCAGATGAAAATATCTGTAAAAACAGTACATTATATACGGCAGATGATTTTGTTGAGAACAGAGAATTGACCGAAAAAGACTGCGTTGTAGATATGGAAGGCTATTATATTGCATGCATGATTGAAAATGTTCATATGATAAAAATAGTATCCGATAACCTTTGTTTAAAAGACTGTAACGAAGCCCACAGAAAAGAATGTATAAATAATGCATGGGAAAACCTTTTAAATAATATTAAAAAGGTAATATAATCAGAAGAATAAATTTTTATTGACAAAAGTCTTTTATTGTATATTATAAAAATTGATTAACTTCAATGTAAGGATAGGAACATGAATTTAAATGCTCAAGATACTAATGAATTAGATATAATAGTTAAAAAATTACATATTTTACGTAATAAAATGGATATCAATGATAGCATTTTAGATGGAATTGAAAGAGATTTAGTATCTTTAAATTTGGCAAGTTTTGTTTTAACTCAACTTTCGATTAAATATTTAAAAGATTTCACTTTGTTCAATATAATTGCAAACTACTCTCTTGATTTTTATCGTGCAAATATTGATAAAAACGAAAAACTTTTCAAACAGTACTATAACATACGTGAAAAAAACGAAAAATACGCTCATCGTTTTTTAAAGATAGCTGGAAAAGTTGAGTATATGAAATCTAAATAAAAAATTTAGTTAGTATATTTCAGAAATTTTATCTGACCAAAATTCTGGAACACGACTTGGTTTGTGAGAACCGTCGGGCATAATTTTTACGAATACAAGTTTAAATTCAACAGTTACCAATTTTTCATCATCACGATAAATATCTTGTGTAAGTGTTATGTGAACTTTACCTACCTCCTTTAGGCTTGAAACAACAACTAAATCGTCGTTTAAGACTGCGGATTTCAAATATTCAGCATTACATGAACGAACAACAAAATCTCCAACAGTTCTAAGCTGATTATAGCCTTCAATATCTTTGTTACCAAGCATATTGAAAAGTGCCACGCGAGCTTCCTCAGTCATCCTTAGATAATTTGCAAAATACACAATTTGCCCAGCATCGGTATGATTATAAAATACATGTACCGGATAATAATGTTTTTTATCTTTTATAATACCACTTGATGCCTTTATATTTTCCATTTTTTAATCCTTATTAGTCAAAAGATTTTCGAGTCCAAGGTGTTTATAAGCCTTTTCTGTAATCACCCTACCCCTTGGTGTACGTTGCAAAAATCCAATCTGTAAAAGATATGGTTCTATAACATCTTCTATTGTATCAGTTTCTTCACTTAATAACGCAGAAAGTGTTTCAATACCAACAGGACCACCAGCATAGTTTTCGATAACTAAATTTAGATAACGTCTATCTAAATTATCAAGACCGTATTCATCAACAGAAAGCTTTTGTAATGAGATTTTTGCTTCAGCTTCATCAATTTCCGATTTACCATCGACAACAGCAAAGTCACGCACTCTTTTTAAAAGTCTATTTGCAACACGAGGTGTTCCACGTGAACGTTTTGCAATTTCATTTGCACCACTATCAGAAAGAGAAATGTTTAATATTTTTCCCGCACGTTTAACAATATTTGCTAAATCATTATCGGTATAAAATTCAAAAGCCAATGGAATACCGAATCGTTCACGAAGCGGGGTTGATAAAAGACCTGTTCTTGTTGTTGCACCAATCAATGTAAATGGTGGAATATCAATACGAACAGAACGCGCCGCAGGACCTTCACCAATAATCAAATCAAGTTTAAAATCTTCCATCGCAGAATAAAGGACTTCTTCAACAGATGGTGAAAGACGGTGTATTTCATCAATAAACAAAACATCGTTTGGTTGAAGATTTGTAAGCAATGCAGCCAAATCACCCGTTTTTGTAATCATAGGTGCAGATGTTGCACGAAATCCAACGCCAAGCTCTATTGCAATAATATTTGCCAATGTTGTTTTTCCAAGACCAGGAGGACCATAAAGCAAACAATGATCCAATGCAATTTTACGACTTTTTGCAGACTGGATAAAAACTTTTAAATTTTCTTTTATCCCTTTTTGGCCGATAAAATCATCAATAGAAAGTGGACGGATATTTTCATCACGAGTAACATCTTCCACAATTTCTTTTCTATCTAAAAGTCTTTCTTCCATAGCAAATCCTTTATCTATAATACAAAAATAAAAAGATTATCTTTGTTTTTGAGTAAGTTCTTTCATTTTTGCTTTTATATCAGCAATATTTCGTTCACAGATCTCAATTCTTTCATCATGTTCCAAACACCATTGAAATGCAGGACCACCCAAAACATTTGATGAAGAATATGGACATCTTTCATTTTGAACTCTTCTCAATTCTTCACGAGCCAAGCCAAGTTGTCTTTTTTGAGAAAGAAGATCCGAATCGTGTCTTTTTTTCTTATTTTTTGTATTAAATTCTTTTTCATAAAAATTATATGCTTCTTCTTGTATATTTATTTTCATTTTAACCTACCTTTGTTTTTCTTCTATTTTAGATTTTATAAATGATATTTCTGACTCGCAAGCCATTTTTTCCAAAAAAATTTTACCTTCCCATTTTGTGGCTAGACTTCCTGATAAACCGTCCTCTGGATAAGGATTTATCTTGTTTTTTATAAATAAAAGTTTTGTTTCTGCTTCTTTTAGCAAATGTTCCAACTCAAAAAGAGAAGCATTTTTCAAACGATCTTCAATAGTTACACATTCCTTTAACAAAGAATCGAACCAATCTATTTTTTTTTGTGATTTTGTAGGTTTCTTTCTAATATTCTCTTTATTTTTTTGTACACAACCCTTTTTTCTCATAACAAAGCCTTTCATCCCAATACCTAAGGATTTTATTACATAAATTAGGAAAAATCAAATATTTTAAAAATTAAATATTTTTATCATTGACAAATTAATTTTTTGGATATAACTTTTCTTTGTTACCACACAAAGAAAAAGGATTTAAAATGAATATTATAGAAAAGGATGCTGCTCCATACAGAAATAAAAATGGGAAAAAGAAAAGATCACAAAGAGTTTATATGATGAAATATAATTCCCTTCTTGCAGAGGCTGATAGCCTTGGTATAATATCGATTGAATTTGATGAAAATTTCTCTTATGCAAGAAGAATAAAGATACTAAAAGAAATACTAAGAAGCAAAAGAGTAAAATCTTAAAAAAATCAACCTCCCATTTTGGGAGGTTTTATTTTAGATTTATACTTTTAACGATTATTTTTTTATACGTTCACCAATGTATATGCCAAGATTTTTTGCTGTCTTAACAATTGGAGAAGAAAGGTTCAAACCACGAGTTTCTTTTTTACATACGTTTTTAAGTAAAACTTTTGCTGGTTTACCATCTTTCATTCCCGCCATAACTGCAGTATAACCATCCGCCATCAAATCAACAGCCATAACACCAAGTTCTGATGCTAACATTCTGTCGTATCCATTTGGAAGACCACCACGTTGGATATATCCAAGATTATCTGCACGCGCTTCGATACCTTCTTTTGCTAAAGCATTTGCAATATATTCTGCAACTGTGTAATTTGCATTTTTAGGAAGAGGTTTACCCTTTTCTGCACCTGCACCTTCGGCAACAACTATAACTGCGTAATCACGTTTTTCCAAAGTTTTTAATGATTTAACTTTTTTTATAACCCCACTTAAAGTATAAGGAATTTCTGGTGTCAAAATCACATCTGCACATGAAGCCACACCTGAATGCATCGCCAAATGACCTGTGTTTCTTCCCATAACTTGAGTAACAATAACACGTCTGTGACCTTTTGCAGTCCAGAAAATACTATCCAATGCATTTACGCAAGCATCAACAGCACTTGAAAATCCGATTGAAATTTCTGTCCCTGGTGTATCATTATCAATAGTTTTTGGAATACCAACGAACGGGATTTTTACCTTTTCACACAAGAAGTTTAACATAAACATTGTACCATCACCACCTGTTGCAATCATACCGTCAATGTTAAGTTCTTTTATATGTTTTTTGAAAAATGGCAATATAACTTCAACCAATTCTTCATCTGTTTTAACATCCTTAAATTTTTTACCTTTTATCTTTTTGAATGAGCCCAAAAATGTTCCACCCTGACGAACATATTCACCAAATGAAAATGAAGGACGGAATTGAATAACATCAGCATCATCGCCATCAAATTTTATTTCATCAAGAAGGCCATTTAAAGCATTTTTGATACCAAAAACTTCCCAACCATATTTATTCATTGCATATTGAGATACTGCCTTTATTGCAACATTAAGCCCAGGACAATCTCCACCACCTGTTAAAATTGCAATGCGTTTTTTCTTATTATTTTTTTTACCAAGCATTTTATTTTTCCCTCTTTATTAAAACCAAATTAAAGTATATCATTTTTAAAGATGCAAGTAAAGTATTTTTACTCTTTATTTTTTTTTGAAAATGTTTATAATCATTTAATATTGAAAAAATAAAAAAGAAAAAGGTATATTATGATTTACGATAAAAAAGATTTTGAAGGATTACGTGTTGCAGGTCGTGCTGCTGCTGAAACTTTGGATTTTATAACAGATTATGTTTGTGCGGGAATATCAACTTATGATTTGGATAAATTGATTGCAGAACACACAAAAAAACAAGGTGGTATTTGCGCACCACTTAACTATTGCGGATACCCAAAGCATTGTTGTATTTCTATTAACGATGTTATTTGTCACGGTATTCCAAACAAAAATGAATTTCTTAATGACGGCGATATTGTAAATATTGATGTTACAACAATTATTGATGGATACTATGGTGATACAAGCAGAATGTTCCTTGTTGGTAATGTTTCTGATAGAGCAAAAGAACTTGTCGATGTTACATATGAATCTATGATGAAGGCAATTTCAATTTGTCGTCCAGGTCAAAAACTTTCTGAAATTGGAAAGGTTATTCAAGAGATGGGTGAAGCTCATGGCTTTTCTATTGTTCGTGATTTTTGCGGTCACGGAACAGGTAAAGTTTTCCATGATGCACCAAATGTGCTTCACTATTATGAACCAAAGGATGATAAGGTTATCTTAAAAGAAGGTATGGTATTCACAATAGAGCCAATGATAAATACTGGTTCTTGGGAAATGTATATCGAAGATAATGATTGGACTGCAAGAACAATTGATGGTGGACTTTCCGCACAATTTGAACATACTTTGGGTATTACAAAAAATGGTGTTGAAATTTTCACAAAGTCATCAATGGGATATACAAAACCTCCATACAATAAAAAGAAATAAAAATAAAAAATTTAATAACTAAACGAAAGGATAAATTAAATGACTGTATATGTATTTGGACATACAAACCCTGATAGCGATGCAATTATTTCTACAATTGCTGTTGCTGAACTTTTTAAAGCTCGTGGAGTTGATGCAATTGCATGCAAACAAGGAGATATCAACCCAGAAACAAAATTCATTATTGAAAAATTTGGATTAGATATTCCTGAAACAATAACTTCTGTTGAAGGTAAAACTGTTGCTTTGGTTGATACAACAGAACCAACACAACTTCCTGAAGATATTGAAAAAGCATCTATTGTTTTTGTTGCTGATCATCATAAACTTGGCGGTCTTAAAAATGCGACACCACTTGAATTTTATGGTCAACCAGTTGGTTCAAGTTCAACTGTTATAACAAACATTTTCAAAACAGAAGGTAAAAATATCCCTGCAAAAGTTGCTGGTGCTATGCTTTGTGCTGTACTTTCTGATACTGTACTTTTCAAATCTCCTACAACAACAGAATGGGATAAAAAAGCAGTAGAAGAACTTGCAAAAATTGCAGGTATTGAAAAACCTCTTGATCTTGGCCTTGAAATGTTAAAGGTTAAGTCTTCAATTGAAAATGACTCTGCTCTTGACCTTATCAACCGTGATTTCAAAGATTTCAATATCCACGGTAAAAAATTTGGTATAGGTCAAATAGAACTTATCGATGGTTCAATGGCTGAAAGCAAGAAACCTGCTATCTTAGAAGAAATGAAAAAACTTCACAAAGATGGCGGATACAACACGCTTCTTCTTTTGATTACAGATATTATGAAAGAAGGATCTGAAATGCTTGTTGTATCAGATGATATTCCTGCGATTGAAAATGTATTTGGCATTAAGTGTGATGAAAAACACTGTGCTTGGGTTGATGGAATGATGAGCCGTAAGAAACAAGTTGTTCCACCACTTGAAACAAAACTTTAATAAAAAAAAGTTTGAAGAAATTACTCCCCGTTTTATGGGGAGTTTTTTTATATATTTGACTTTATCATTTTTTTATAGTACTATATTCGTAGGTTTTGTTAGATTTTTTTAGCAAAATTTAGTATCCGAAAGGGTATGCGAGCCTAGAAAACTCGTTTTGAAAAGTAATACGTATCCCAACTGTAAGGTTGGGGTGTGTTTGTGTAGCAATATACAAACGGTCATTCTTGCGTATTACTTTATGACGTTTTCTAGCCCCCAACCGCTTTCGTTTACGAAGGCGTTTTTTAATATATAAAAAGGGAAGGTAAATTTATGAGAAATGTTTCTATTTTAACACTAAGTTTAATTTTAACATTAAGCAATATTTGTGTTGTAAATGCAGGTAATCACAGAAATAAAACCAAAAGATATGCGGTGTCTGCAAAACCGGTAAAAAAAACTGAAGCTAATAATATTAACAACAATATTGCTACTGAAATAAAAGAAGCAAATAATAATACAGAAGTAACTACTGTTAATATTACTGTTGATGATGCTACTAGACCAACAATTAATGATACACCTTCAGTAATTTCTGAATATAGAAGTGTTAGTAAAACATTAAAAAATGATTTAGATGCAAAAATAAGTACAGTTCAAAACTATTGTTCTGGTATTAAATCAAATATTGATACTATCTTTGGTTTGACAGTTGCAACAACTGTATCATCAGCTTTGGGTACTGCGGTTGCTGCTGATGCTTTGGTATCTGGTACAATAAAAGAGAATAACGATAAAAAAACAGAAGAAATAGAATTGTCTGATGAATATTATGCAAACAAATATGATGAATGGAAAAAGAAATTAGAAAGTATAAAACAAGATTTGGATGATTATAATCAAAAAGATAATACTTCAACTAGCGTTTTAGCACAAAAGGCAGAAGAGATATTACAACTTGATTATCTTATCGATGTTAGATATTCAGATAAATACGATGAATTAAAATATGTTTTACAAGACTATAAAGATTCATTTGATACAGGAAGAAATTCTTTAATAGCAACAAAATTAAATAGCATTACAAGAGCAACTATTGCTGACCTTGAAACTATAACATTAGAAAATTTCAAAAGCAAAACATTGCAAGGTCTATATGAAAAAAAATCCAAAACCTTTGGTAATGTAAGAACTGGACTTATGGCTGGTGCTACTGTGACATCTGCGGTATCAACTGGAACATCTATTGGTTCAGTTTTAAATGCGTCAAAGTTGGCGGAAAAAATGTCTGACTGTAACAATGCTTTGAAAGATTTGAAATTGGCAAAGTCAATGGCGGAGGCAGATGAGTTTGAACCAACAAAGGCTTCAGTTGTTAAGGCTGGTGAGATACTTTCCGTATGTACCGGTTATGATGAAAGCAACATTCAATCCCTTAAAAAACTTGCAACTGCAAACACTATTGTATCAGGTATTGGTACAGCAACTGCGGGTGCCGGCACCGTAACATCATTTATGGCAAATAGTGATAATGTTCGTCATGATAACAGTGATGAAGGAAAGAAAAAGGAAAAGAATTTAAATCTTGCATCCAACATCTTAGCTGGTGTGACAATAGGAACAAGTGGTACTTCGACTGCACTTTCTGTTCTTCAAGCATCAAAGGCAAAGAAGGATAGTGAGATGGCGGGAAAATGTGAAAAAGCTTTGTAAAAAACACCCCCTGTAAAAAAAAGGGGGTAATTTTTTAAAGTAATGATATTTACTCTGGTTTTGATTTTGACTTTGCAATTTTATCAAGTACTGCATTAACAAGTGCAGTCTTTTTTTCAGAATAGAATTTGTTTGCTATCTTTGTATATTCGGAAATAACGATTGGTGCAGGAGTATTATCCCTAAACAAAAGCTCGAATGTTCCGGCACGAATGATTGAAACAATCAAACTATCATTTTTGGAAAGTTCAACCTTTAGATACTTTGAAATTTCCTTATCCAATGTTTCTTGATTTTTAATAACCCCCTTTACCAAATAGGCAAAAAGTTTTGCATTTACTTCAATCTGTTTGTTATCAACAGTATCCTGTTCCGATAAAAATGATTTTGTTCTAAAATATTTCATTGTTTTTGCTGTCAGTTTTTCACCCATAAATAATACGGAATAAGAGCATTGAACCGCAGCAACTCTGGTATTAAGCGTAATTTCTTCTATTTTTAAATCTTTCATAATAAAGTCCTTTATTTAATATGCCGTATAATATATAATATTTTTTCGAAAAAGGAAAGTATAAAGTTTTATTGCAAATATTTTTTCTTTGTTTTATATTTGATTACAGGTAAAAGGAGATGTAAAAATGAAAAATAATGGTTATCTTAATTATAACAATATGCTTGATAAAGCTCTTCTTTCTGTTGTGAAAAACGCTTTGGAACAGGCGGCTGTGAATGGACTTTTGGATGGTCATTACTTTTACCTTACATTTAAAACTAATGCTTGGGGTGTTGTGGTTCCTGAATTTTTGAAAAAGCAATATCCTGAAACATTAACTATTATTATTCAACATGAATATTCGAATCTTTCCGTATCAGAAAAAGAATTTGGTGTAACATTATCGTTTAGTAATCACAACTATCACATAATTGTACCATTTTCTTCTTTGGTTGCTTTCTCTGATCCGGAGGCTAATTTCTCTCTTTCATTTAATCCTACAGATGAGGAAATTCATATAGAAGAAGTTGAACCTGAGCTTTCATATTCTGATGAAGACAGCAATGTTATTTCTATGTCCGATTTTATGAAGAAAAATTCGCCAAATAACGATGATGTTGCATAGTCTCATCTTTTGAATGAAAATTATCAATTTCCAAACCGACGTATGTTAAGAATGCTATATAGGCAAGGAGCATTATTAAACCTTTTGTAATCCAACTTATCTTTTTTATAATAAAAGTTCCAACAACCAATATTACCAAAAAAATACTTATATTTTTAAGATGATTGATACTATCTATTGAAGTAAGGCTTAAATTCAAATTTGAGTTATAAAGCAAGTTATAGATAAATATAGGAAAGCCAATACAAAAACTTATATTAAAAATATTTGAACCAAAGGCATTTGTTATTGCATCATCAAACTCCCCTGCTCTTGCATCCTTTACTGAAAGTATTGTATCAGGAACTGATGTTGCAAGGGCTGTTACAGTCATTGCGACAAGATAACTTGGAACATTCAAAATAGAACTTAATGCATAACTGCTTGAAACAAGAATATCACACATAAAGTAAAAAATCACTATACTTAAAAAAAGAACTATCATGGAATTAAGAAAATTTTGCTTTTCCGACTTGCCGAAAAATATTCTGAATAGATCCATGTCTTTTACAGCAACAACTATGTGCTTTGAATTTTTAAGTGAAAAATCATCCACAGTTTTCTCTTTATTCTTCGCACGCTTTGGATAATTAAAAATAATAATCAAATACAAAACATAAAAAGCTATTAAGATAAGCGAAGATGAGATACTTATTGTTCCGGATGAAAGCACCATCATAAGATAAACTTGAGTAGTTATCAAAAATACTCCATCACGAATAAGAATTATTTTATCAAATTTTATCTTGTGTAAATTTTTAAAAATAAGACATGCAAATATCACAAAAAATGGAATTATTGTTATGTTATAAACAACACTCCCCGTAGTATTACTTATACCGAACATTGCGCCATCATTTTTTGAATACTCGAATATAGCAATAAATGATGTTATAAATTCAGGGAAAGAACTTCCTATCGCATTAATAGTTGCACCACGAGTTCCGTTTGGCATATGTCGACCTAAGAAACGAGAGGCCTGTTGAAAAGAATCACAAACCTTCCAAATGATATAAGAACTTAAAAATAATAAACAAATATGACGTAAAATTTCCATAATTACTCCCTTTTATTTCGAGCCATTATATCAATAAAAACGTCATTTGCAATATGAATTTAAACTTTAATTATAGCAAAAAAAATAACCCTCGTTTTATGGAGGTTTTATTTTATTTCTTATTTATTTAAGTACCATTCTACTGTTTTGATGATACCTGTATCAAAAGTTTCATCGGCACGCCAACCGAGTTGTGTTTCCAACTTTGTTGCATCGATTGCATAACGAAGGTCATGACCGGCACGATCCTGAACAAATGTAATCAAGTCTGAATATTTACCTTCTTTACGAGGACGTTTTTCATCCAAAATCTTACAAATTGTTTCAACAATAGTAATGTTATTTCGTTCATTTCTTCCACCGACATTATATGTTTCACCAGAAACTCCCTTATGGAAGATTAAATCAATTGCCTTGCAGTGATCAAGTACATACAACCAATCACGAATATTCTTTCCATTACCATAAACAGGAATGCTTTCCCCAGCTAAACACTTGCGGATAATTGTTGGGATAAGTTTTTCACTGTGTTGTTTTGGACCATAGTTGTTTGAGCAATTTGATGTTGTTGTATTCATACCAAATGTATGATGATATGCACGAACAACGAAGTCTGAACTTGCCTTTGATGCAGAATATGGACTGTTTGGAGCATAGTGAGTATCTTCTGTAAACATACCTTTACCAAACTCTAATGTACCATAAACTTCATCAGTTGAAATGTGATGGAAACGACAATCTTCGTATCCTGCTTTTACTTTATTAGGAGCATCCATCCAATGATGATATGCAACATCAATCAATGTAAATGTTCCTTCAATATTTGTTTGGATAAAAGCAAATGGATTTTTAATTGAGTTATCAACATGAGATTCAGCGGCAAAGTGAATTACACCACGAATATCATATTTATCGAATAGTTCTTCGATAAGTTTTCTATCACAAATATCGCCTTTTACAAAGGTATAATTTACCATACCTTCACATTCACGTACATTATCAAGATTTCCTGCATATGTAAGTTTATCAAGATTTATGATATGATATTCAGGATATTTTTGTGTGAAATATGGTACAAAATTTGAACCAATAAATCCAGCACCGCCAGTTACTAAAATTGTTTTAGACATTTTTCCAATCCTTTCTTCCAATGAGTTATTTCTATACCAAAAGTTTCTTTTATTTTTGACTTATCAAGTACACTGTAAAATGGGCGTGTTGCCTTTGTAGGATAAGCTGATGATGGAACAGGATTAACCTTACATTTTAATCCAGATTGTTCCATAATTTCGCTTGAAAAATCATACCATGAACAAACACCTTCATTTGTAAAATGGTAAAGTCCACTATTTTCCTTTGATAATTGAGGAATGATTTTTACAATAGCTTCTGCCAAATCACCAGCATAGGTTGGTGTGCCAATCTGATCACAAACAACATTTATACTTTCTTTTGTTTCACCAAGCATACGCATAGTTTTTACAAAGTTTTTACCATAAGGAGAATAAAGCCAAGCAGTTCTTATGATTGCATAAACATCTGCATTTTCAGAAACAGTCTGTTCCCCAGCAAGCTTTGTTTTTCCATAAACAGAAATAGGATTTGTTTTATCAGCTGGGGTATATGGTTTATGTCCCATACCATCAAAAACATAATCTGTTGAAATATGGATAACTTTTGCACCTGTTTTTGCAAGATTTCTTGGCCCATCAACATTTATTTTCGTTGCGAGTTCAACATTATCCTCTGCATTATCAACTGCAGTATATGCAGCACAGTTTACAATAGTATCGACATTATGAGATTTAACAAAATCAAGTACAGCCTGTTCATCAGTAATATCCAAAGCAGCAACATCTGTGAAAATTGCATCAGGCAAAAGTTTTGAAAGTTCAGTTCCAAGCTGTCCATTACCTCCAGTTACTAAAATCATTTTTACTCCTTTTCATACATATCCAAAATATCTTGTAATTTATTTGCCAATCTATCTTTTTCTGATGTAACAATTTTATCCTTTTCAATAGGCCACTTAATACCAATTTCAGGATCATCATAACGAATGCCAAATTCTGAAGCTTTACAATAAAGGTTATCACATTTATATGCAAAAATTGCAGTATCGCTTAACACTGCAAAACCGTGCAAAAATCCACGTGGCATAAAAAGCTGTCTGTTATTTTCAGCAGAAAGTTCAACAGCGACATGTTTACCAAATGTTGGAGACCCCTTTCTTATATCAACAGCAACATCAAGAACCTTTCCTTGTAAAACACGAACTAACTTTGCCTGTGCATGTTCGCCAAGTTGACAATGAAGTCCACGAATTACACCATAAGAAGATTTTGATTGATTATCTTGAACAAACTTGTTTGTAATACCATTTTTTACAAATTCTTCTTCGTTATAACTTTCAAAGAAATAACCTCTTTCATCCTCAAATAAACGAGGTTCAACAATTATAACACCATCAATATCAGTTTTAATAAAGTTCATGTTTTTCCCTATATACTTTCATTAAATAACTTTTATATGTACCAGCCTTTAATTCATCAATTAAAGCAAGTAATTGTTCATCATTAATAAAACCACGACGATATGCAATCTCCTCAATACATGCGATTTTCAAAGCTTGACGTTTTTCAATAATCTGAACAAACTGACCCGCATCCATAAGACTATCAGGAGTTCCTGCATCAAGCCAAGCATTACCACGACGCATTGGAACGACGGACAATCTTTTTTCATCAAGGTAAAGATTGTTTAAGTCTGTAATTTCAAGTTCGCCACGTGCAGATGGTTTCAAACTTTTTGCCTTTTTTACAACATCGCCTGGATAAAAATAAAGTCCAACAGATGCATAATTTGATTTTGGTTTTGCAGGTTTTTCTTCAATGGAAATAACATTAAAATCTTTATCAAATTCAACAACACCAAAACGTTCAGGATCAGAAACATGATATGCAAATACTGTTGCTTTCTTACCTTTATTTTCTTCAACTTCATCACGGAAGGTATGGAATTGGTCACCCATATAAAAAATATTATCACCAAGGATTAAGCATACATCATCATCACCAACAAAGTCAGCACCTAAAACAAAAGCTTCGGCAATACCATTTGGCTTTTCTTGAACCTTATATTGTATATTCAAACCAAGCTTTGAACCATCACCAAACAAATTTTCAATATTAGGAGTATCCTTTGGTGTAGAGATTATCAAAATATCTTTTATTCCAAACAACATCAATGTTGATAGAGGATAGTAAACCATAGGTTTATCATAAACAGGAAGTAATTGTTTTGACATAGTTTTTGTTAAAGGATACAATCTTGTACCACTTCCCCCTGCAAGCAAAATACCTTTCATTTGTATAAATCCTTTCATTTGTGTTGAATTATTTAAACCACCAATTACTGTTGAGTAATTATAAAACTCAATAGGAATAAAATCAACATAAATAAACGATTATGTTGAACTAGCTGTAATACTTTATAATAAATTTTATTTGTCTTTTTATAAATAATTTTTTACAAAGAATAAAACGAAACAAGTTTAACTTTAAATTAGTTATAAAGCTAACGTTTAAATTTTTTAATATAATATTATTAGATGCAATTAAAAAACTTTTTGTATCCTTTATATTATCCTTCATATCATAACTTTCATTATGTTTGCGCCAATATGATATAGAATTATCTACAAAAAAGATTTTGTTTTTTAAACATAATTGCCTCCATAACCAAAAATCTAGATACTGAGGATAAAATGAATTAAAATCACACTTCTTTAACTCTGATGTTTTTATACAAGCAGAACTAAACGTTGGCATATAATTAGATGTCATAAGTTTAAAAATATTTGTTCCACTTAATTTTGCTAAAGATATATTTGTCGAATTTGTATAACTATCATATTCTGGATTACTTGAATAATTTTTAACTTCTAATTTATTAAAAATCATATTTGCCTCTGGATGTTTTTTTATAAAAGATAATAAATTTTTAACATGATCGATATCCCAATAATCATCAGATTCACAAAAAGCGACGTATTCTGTATCGACATGTTCCAAAGCAACCAATGTTGTTTTACACAACCCTTTATTTACACCATTTTCATGTTGTAAAAATTTTATGTTTTTATGTCTCTTTAAATATTTTTTTATAATATTAACACTATTATCAGAAGAACCATCATCTATTACAATAATATCAAAATCTTTGCAGGTTTGATTAGTTAAAGCATCCAAATTTTCTTTTATATATTTTTCATAGTTATATGATGTTACAATAACTGTTAATATTTTTTTTTGCATTTTAAACTCCTAAATTATAACAAATAAACAAAAGTAGAAAAATTATAATCAATAAACTAACTTTGTATATTTTTCTATATTTTCTATATTTTCTATAATAAATAACTGATTCTACATTTCCGGATAGTACATTTACTGTAGTCGTATATATTAAAGAAATAAATGAAGATAACCATTTACTTCCATCTTTTCCAAGTAATTTATAATATAAAATCAAATAATACACATACCCTTCAATATCTTCAAAATGACCTTTCAACATTTCATAGAGAATAGTGTCATTCATGGTAAAACCAGAATTTTTAGATGTTCCACCTGGTTTCATAGCATGTAAATGTACAATATGGACATTTTTACCAATTCCCCAATAAGGTTTCCAATTATATTCAATTGGCATAATTGTCATTTTATCAAAACAAAGTTGATTTAGATATCCCTGATCAAAAACTCCACTTTTATTTCTAACCCCATTTTTTAACATATTAAAAACTTTGCTTGATATTTTTCTCATATTTTTAACATTTAAATACATAATACCAGCATTAAAGTAAGAAATATTATTCAAATTTTTATCACATTCCGAACTTGCTGCTAAATATTTAGGTTTATCAAAATTTTCATGAGAAAAATCTTTTAAAAAAATAACATCAATATCAGAATAAAAAACAAAATCATCTTCCTTTTCTACAAAAGGTATATCAAAACGCATAAAAGTTCCTGCAATTTTTTCATATGAAACTTTATGTCCACAAAGTTTCATAATATAATTCTCAGGGAAAGTCTTTTTTAAGTAATCTTTGTGAGAAAATTTATGTTTTATTATTTTTACATTAAATTCTTTTAGTATGGAATAACACCTACCATCTTCTGATCCATCGTATAGAACATATAAATCCAAAGATGTATTTTTTCTTGCTGATTTCAGAGAAACATACAACATATCAAGATATATTGAATTTGCATCATCAGGTTCTGTGAGACAAAAATAACATTTCATTACCACAACTCCTTAAACTTCAATATTTGTATTCTAAAAATTTTTATTTTATAGTATCCTTGACATGTTTTTGTGAAGTCAAAGATGAATTTTTTTGCGAAATTAAGAGGTTGAATTATTCGCATAATCCATGATTTATCAAACCCCTTAATTTTACAGCCTTGAGATAAAACAACACAACCAAACAATCTTTCGATATAATGAGCCAAAGCTTTATCCTTTACTTTACCATCAGTAGGCTCAAAATTTGAGATTTTAAAATTATCCTTTATTGGTTGAAGAAGTGGGCTTTTTACCATAAACATTGTTCCAGCAATAAACTTAATATCTGATGCCTTTGGATATTTTAATCCGGGTATTTGAGGTAAAGATTTTTTATATGATTTTGATAAATTACAAATTAAATACTTCGAACCAATCATACCAAGTTTTTCATCTTTTGAAAAATGGCTTAGATTTTTTTCAAAGATATTTTTTGTTCCAACCAAAGATTTTATCAATAAATCATTCCATAAATCCTTATGCTCAAAATAAACATATCTTTCTTTAAATAAATCAGTAAATTTATTCTTTCCAGAATGCCCCTTTGTATGCAACTTTAAGATATAGTCGTAATCATTAAGGTTTATCTTATTAAGAAAATCAATAAATGGTCCAACATCATAACCACGATTTTCAACAATCCAAACCTTTGCCTCTTTATGAAAAATCTTTATATCGGAAATTAAATTTTTATCATCATCAACCAATGTAACATATAAATCATAAGGAATCGTAATATTGTTAAGATATGACTTTATCTCCTTCCACATATGTTTGTAAAAGATATGGATATGAACAGCTAATCTATAGTCTTTCATCACAAAAACCTTTAATTATGTTAAATCTTTTTGATTATAGATTTATTAGGATTAAAATCAAGTAAAAATTAATAAAATATATAGTTTTTGTTATATTTTTAAAATAAAGAAAAAACAAAAAGATAAATAGATAGCGAATCGAAGATAAAAAATCTATTTCTTGTTTTTAAAACTGTAGATACAACCACAATAATTTTGTTCGTATATAGAATTTTCTTTTATAACCTGACGAGCCCTATCCTGTATACCACCTTTTCGCCAATTTACATCAAGGTACGGAACATTTGTTTTCTTTTCAACATTAAACCCAGCGGTATCAACCTGATTTAAATCTTTCCAGCGGGAAAAACCAAGTGTCGAAGTAAAATAGTCAAATCCATTATCACGTGCATATATTGCAGTTTTTAAAAGTCTTAGCGAAAAGCAAATAAAACAACGTTCTCCACGTTCAGGACAAGAACCAAGCCCTGTTGTTACCTTTTGATAATCGGTTGGAGTATAGTCCGTATCAATAAAAGAAATATTGTAAAGTTTAGCAAGACGAATTACTTCGTTTTTTCTTTTTATATACTCTTCTTCGGGATAAATATTTGGATTATAGAAGAATAAAGTAATATCCAATTTATGCTTTGCAATAAAATCCACAGCGCCAGCACAACATGGGGCACAACATACGAGAAGTAATATTTTTCCCTTTATTGTAATTAAATCATTACTTAACATTTGACTTTTCCCTTTTATGATTTATGCTATAACTATATTACGGAAAGGAAATAATTTCTATGAAAAAAAGTTTTTTGTTATTTTTAGGGTGTTTAATTTCGTCCTCTGCTTACTCGGCTACTATATATGACAAGGATAACCTTTCAATATCTCTTGATGGAGAATTGGCTGGTTATACTATATATAACAGTATTGCAAAAGGAAATGCAAATAAGTTTGATGTTACAGGATATGGTGAAATTCATATCAATCCAGAATTCCAGATTAATAGAAATAATAAGGTCGGTGCATATATAGAACTTAAAACACATCCTGATAATAAAAATGGAAAGAAAGATAATGTTTATAAAGAAACATATGTCTATTCCGAAGGTAATTATGGTAGATTTGAAATAGGTCGTGCAAAAAATATTTCAAGAAAGATGCATATTACTACTCCTGATGTTGGTATATTGGATATTGATGACTCTGAAGGATTAGATTATATACTTACACCTGATAATTTTGTATTTATAAACTCTACTGCTATAAATACAGATGAAGAATCTAATAAAATTAACTATGTATCCCCTGCATTTCATGGTTTACAGATTGCCGGAAGTTATATTCCAGGGGCAAATGATACAAATGGGGATAATACCATAGAATATTCGAAATATAAAAGAGGATATACCGCTTCTCTTAAATATTCATATGTAGACAATGTTAATTTTGCAATGACTTTGGGGTATGGTAGGTTTGATGAAACAAATCTTCCTTTGTCTAATGCTAAAAGAAGAGAAGAATATTCCATTGGTGCAAAATATTATGTTCGTGGACTTCAATTTACTGCATCTTATAAGAATATAGTAGAAAATGATGTACTTGGATTGGTTTCACAAGATGGATATGCCGTTAATTATGGAATCGCATATGAAATTGGCCCATTTGCAATAAGTCTTTCAAATCATCAATCTTGTGTTGATGGATTGTTGGCGATTGATGGAAAGGATAGATTGTCTTTATCCCTACTTTCAACAAAATATTCCTTAACCGATGGTGTTGATTTTTCAGTATCTGCTGGAAGAATTGCCTATGATGCAGAAAATGAACCTGCTTCGATTGGGGTATTGGCAGCTACGGGCTTTATAGTAAATTTTTAAAAATATTTAACTTTTTATTATTTTTGTTGCAAAAACAAAATTTTAAATATAGTCTTATAGCTAGGAAAGAAAAAAAATTTATAGAAAAGGTGGAGAGTTATGAGAAAAATATCAAGATTATCCCTTGTTGCTTTAATGCTAGCAATGTTCGTTTTGCCTGAATCTTCTTTTGCAGATTGGGGTGTTGAACCTGAGGAAGATTATGCCGAAGAAAAGGAACGCGTTTGGCCTATGCCTTATACAGATGCAAGTTCAAACATTGAAACATTGGCTAATGTTTACCCAGAAAGTGAAGAAGTAAAAACTTCTACTGTAGAAGCTGAAACTGGTTGGACTGGTGGTCCAAACTATACTCCTCCTGCTGGAAATCCTCCTGTTGTTGAAGGGATCATTCCACCAGATGATTCAAATATGCCTCTTGCAAACAAAGAATTGGTTGTTGATGATGGTGTAAGAGTTTTGTCTGCTTCTATGCCTCCTGGATATCCAACATTGGTTGAATATGTTGAAACAAAAGAAATTGTTCAAGAAACAGAAGAAAACAAAGTTGCTCAAGATGCTGTTCGTGATTGGGTTGCTAAAGAAGGTATGACACTTCGTGAAGTATTGCAACAATGGGCTGATATTGAAGGTTGGGAACTTGTTTGGAATACAAAACGAGAGTATCCTTTGAAGGCTTCTGCTATATTCAGAGGAAGATTTAAAGATGTTTCTGTTGCTATTATAAGAAATTTCTCAAGAGCTACTCCTCAGCCTTTGGCTAAGTTCTTCTTAGGAAACAGAGTATTAGTTGTTAAAACATTGGAGGAAAATGATGCAAATTAGTAAAAAAGTTCTTTTAACAGTTCTTGCTTTGAGCGGTGCTTTAACTGGATGTTTATATAACAAAGAAATGGCTCAGGATGTGTCAAGTTCCGTTTCTAATGATTTTGATACTACTCAAGATGCTTTGGACAGAGCAAAAGTTCCTGGAAAACCAATAAATAAGGATATTATTTCTGTAAGTGATGATATTTGGCTTGGTGATTCAAGTTTCGTTGCAGAACATAATGATCCTCTTCCAAAACAATTCGAATCTGATGAAGGTATCACATTGATGACCGAATCAGAAGTTTCTTTCAATGAAATTACAAACCAGATATTCTATTTAACTGGTATTTCTGTACAAATAGAAGACTCAATCAAAAAAGATGACTTAAAAGATATGAGTGTTTCATATACAGGTTCACTTTCTGGCCTTTTGAATATGTTGGCATTAAAGGCTAACTTAAGTTGGGCATACGAAGGTGGAAAGATTGTGTTCTATAAATTCAAGACAAGAACTTTTGTAGTTTATACATTGGCTACTGAAGCATCATATACTTCAAGTATTTCATCTGGAAGTGAAGGTTCGGCTACTTTATCTACTACTGCTGCTATAAAAGAATGGGCTGAAATGGCTGATGTTCTTAAGACAATAGTAAAAGAAGGTGAAGTTAAGATGTCCCCTTCTACAAGTTCGGTTACTGTAACTGCTTCTCCTAAGACATTACAGAAAGTAGAATCATATATAAAAGAACAAAACAGAAGATTTGTAAAGCAAGTTGCTATTACAGTTAAAGTTCTTCAAGTTTCTGTTTCAAAGGATAATAATTTTGGTTTGAATTTAAGTGCTTTGTTCGACTCAAGCTATGTATTGAAAACATCGACATCTAATACTGCTGCTGATGGTTTGTCATTTGCTATACTTGAAGGAGCAAAGTCAAAGTGGGCTGGAACAGAAGATAATCCAACATCTGCTGCAATTAAAGCTTTGTCAAGTCAAGGTAAAACTTCACTTGTTACATCTGCTGTTGTTACTGCTAGAAACAATCGTGTTGTTCCAATTAACAACATCCAGACATTCAAGTACATCAGTAGTATTTCTACTTTGACTGAAAACACAAATTCAACAACAGAAGTTACTCCACAAGAAGAATCTGTTGGATTTAGTATGCAACTTATGCCAAATATTCTTGAAAATGGTAAGTTGATGCTTATGTTCAATATGTCTTTGAAGGAACTTATTGAAGTTGAAAACAAGGTTATCGGAAGTACAGCGGTTCAACTTCCAAAGATTGCCCAAAGAAACTTTATGCAAGAAATTGTTATGGAATCTGGTCAAACAGCTGTGCTTACTGGATTTGAAAAGATTTCTAACTCTAATTCAAGTAATGGTTTGGGTTCAAATACATTTACTTATGTTGGTGGTTCTCAAAAGACAGAAACACAACGTGAAATCTTGGTTGTTATGTTAACACCTCAAGTGATAACATCACCACTTGATACAGAAGAAAATTCTAATAGCGAGTGGGGTATGCCAAGCTACTAAAAAAATTTTATTGAGGGGTAAAATTGGCTAAAAGTAAAGAAATAAAAACCATTGAAGTTGCTGGTAAAACCTATGCGGTAGGTTTGTTCTGGCAGCCTGTGCAGGATGAAAAAAATTACCTTAAAGAAATTAAGGCAACTATTCAGACTGTTGTTACTAATGCAAATCTTTACTGTTTGAAAAAGGGTGCTGCTACTCAATACGGTTTGGGTTACACATCCTATGGTCAAAAGGCTGGTATGCCATCAGGTGCTTCTGGTATAGCTAATGCACTTAGAGACAAATCATCTGCAATATGTGTATTTAAGGTTAAAGAAGGTTGGTGGTTTATAACTATCAGAAATAACCTTATTCTTTCCGAAGAAGATACTATTTACACTGATGAAAATGATGCAAAAGAAGCATTCGAATCTATGCTTTCTATCCCAGATTGGGGATATAAGATTGCTCCTGCAAGCTGGGGAATTGATGAAACCACAGAAATGTCTGCAGAAGACTTGCTTGCTCGTGGTCAAGCCATAGATTTGAGAAAGCTTGATAGTAATCTTACAAAAAACATTTTAATACTTGCTTTGGTTGGTTTTGTTGCATGGCAATATCAATCAAAACAAAAGGAAAAGGCTGAACTTAGAAGAAAGCTTTTAGAACAGAAGAGATTGGAACAGATAAGAAAATCTATGCCTCCTCCACCTCCACCTCCTCCACCTCCTGCTCCATGGGAGATGTTGGTTGATCCAGAGGATTTTGCCAAAAAGTGTACTGTTCTTATTGTTAATTCTACTGCAACTGTTCCTGGTTGGAATTTGCAAGATTCGACATGTAAGGAAAAGCAATTATCTTCTGTTTGGAAGAGAACTTATGGTAGTGCCGGTTGGATTTTTGAAGCACAAAAATTTGGCGCTCTATCTAAAAATATGAAACTTTCGGCAAGTGATAGTGCTTATAATACTATACTTGGTATATTACCTATACCTTCTATGAAGCATATATCTTCAAAGCCAAATTTACAAAAGATGGAAATTCAAAAGAAATTGAACGGTATATTTCATTCTTTGAAGATTTCTGGATTAAAGCTTGAAAATAAGACTACTGTGGTAAAGGATCCAAAAAATCCTTCATATTCAGGAAATTATCCATACACAAGTTTTAAATTCACAGATGTTGCTTACAGACTTCCTTTAAGCTGGGTAAAGCTTTTGAAAGATGTGAACGGTGTTGAAATAGACTCTATCGTTTGGAATGAAAAAAAGCATTATTGGGAATATGCTGGTAAAGTTTATGAACTTACACCTGAACAAATTAAAAAAGATGAAGAAGCAAAGAAAAAAGCTGAAGAAGAAAAAAATAAACCTGCAACTACTGAACAGCAGAATGCAGGAAATACTGCTGGAACTGGGATAAACGTTCCAGTAACAAATACGCCAGTTGCGGCACAAACACCTACTGGCGGTGCAAATGGTACAAATGTTGCTCCGGCACCTGTTGGAACTACGAATGAAAAAAAATAGTGTTAGTATAACAAAGTAAAATTTTGTAAGGAGAGGGAAAAATGAAACAAAATTCAAATAAATTATTATTATTGCTTATTATGCTTTCTTTTGCATTTACTTTTAATAATTCAACAAAGGTTTTTGCTCAAAGCGAATCTGATGAAGAAGAATATATCGAAGAAGAAGATAATAGCGATGATGCAGGCGCAGAAGAAAATGATGAAGCTAGTGAAGAAACTTCAGAAGAGCCAGAAATTTCAGATGAAGAATTTGAAGAAGGATATGGTTCAGATGAACTTTATGAAAATGAAAAAGGTTTGGATGATCCTGATGGAATGTATAAGTTAGATGATATTACTGCAAATACTTTCCAACAGATTTCAAATATTGAAAGAGAAAATGCTCTTATGAAACTTAAAATTGAGCAAGGAAAACTTAAGCTTGATTTGGAAAAACAAAAGGCTGAAAAGAAAAAAATTGCTGCTGGTGCTGAAGAAGATGCAAGACAGAGAAAGATTAAACAACAAGAACAAGAAAGAAAGTTGGCTGAAGAAATAAAGAAGCAAAAGCAACAAGATGAAAAGGATGCTGAAGAAAAGAAGAAAAAGAATCAAGAAGAAGAAATAAACAAAAAGCTCCTTGAAAAGATAAATAATGCTGATTTAACAAATCCAGAAGATGTTAAGGCTTTAACTACTCTTATGAGCTTATCAACAGGTAAATCTATCCAAAGTAATGGTTTGGGTGCTGGTATTGCTCAAAAAGAAAAGGAAGAAACTCCTTTTGAAGAAAAGTATACTGTTAAATCTATTATTGGTGCTGGTGGTAACTTGGTTGCAAACGTTGAAAACACAGAAAAGAAAACTACTTTCAAAGTTAAGAAAGGTTCTGTTATTGATCAATGGGTTGTTGAAGATATCAGAGGAACAAGTGTTCTTTTGAAGAATGGTAGTAAGATAAAAGTTATGAATCTTAACTAAGGTATGAAAAATGAGTGATGAAGTATTAGAGCAAGAAAATCCTTATGAAGGTATGAATCCTAAGGATGCTGCTGCAAAACTTTTTGCGAATAATAATAAGTTAGAATCTGGTCCAAACGGAAAATTTCCTGTTGGTACAGATACACAAAGTTTGCTTGCATTGTTTTCTGATGGAACATTTCTTGTATCTAACACTCATAAATTTGATGGTAGAGTTTTAAGCTTCCAGTCTTTGGTTAGAAAGAAAGGTGGTGTTATTAACAGACCAACTTATGTTGCGATGAGTTTGTTAAATACCATTTATTCGACTGCGATAAAAACAGATACTTCAACTGTATCAAAAGAAGACGCAATGTCGAACAACCAAATGCAGAAGGATTTCGTTGATATTATTTATCGCGCTTCTGAACAAAGGGTTTCCGATATTCACGTTGTTGTTGCGGACCATACTACTGTTATGTTCAGAATTGCAGGTAGTATGCAAACAATTCTTGAATATGATAAAAATTGGGGAGAAGCTTTCGTTCGTTCTGTTTTCGCATCTGCCGATATTTCAGATTCAAACTATGCACAGAATGAATTCCAGGCCGGACAGAAATTAGGTAGTACACCTCTTCGTGGTGAAAAGGATTTATATTTGCCTGAAAACGTGCTTTCTATTCGACTTCAGTTTAACCCTATTGCATTCGGTACAAGATACCTTGTTATGCGACTTTTGTATGCAAATTCTTCAACATCTTCTGCAGATAACCTAAAAGAATTAGGATTTTCGGATTACGAAGATGATAAGCTTTTAAGAATGCGTTCTTTTCCAACAGGACTTTGTATAATCGCTGGTCCTACCGGTTCTGGTAAATCAACAACATTACAGCGTGTTATGATTAAGATGCTTAAGGAAAAGAATTATGAACTTAATCTTATAACAGTGGAAGATCCTCCTGAATACCCTATTCCAGGTGCAAGACAAATGCCTGTTACCAATGCGACAACAGAAGAAGAAAAGGAAAATGCGTTTAACCTTGCTTTGGCTGCATCTCTTCGTTCTGACCCTGATGCAATTATGGTCGGAGAAATCAGAACCCTTTCTTCTGCAGAGTTGACCTTTAAGGCAGCTCTTTCTGGACACAATGTTTGGTCAACACTTCACGCTA
The DNA here is from genome assembly GCA_902785275.1 of uncultured Pseudomonadota bacterium. Taxonomy (GTDB): domain Bacteria; phylum Pseudomonadota; class Alphaproteobacteria; order Rs-D84; family CACZYB01; genus CACZYB01. The sequence continues at coordinate 13,418 of CACZYB010000005.1, read as the reverse complement.
ACTCTGCACCTGCTATTGTTAACAGACTTTTGGATATGGGAATTGATGCATTTAAATTAAAGGATCCTGAACTTATCCGTGGATTGTTATCTCAACGACTTTTCAAAAAGCTTTGCCCTAAATGTCGTCAACCAATCAAGGATCATCCTGAACATCCTGCATATGCAAGATTGGAAAGAGCTTTGGGTAAATATGGTATAGAGCAATCCTATATAAAGGGACCTGGTTGTCCATTTTGTAATAAAAAAGGTATTGTTGGTCGTATTGTTGCTGCAGAAATTATTATTCCTGATGCAAAGTTTTTGGAAAAACTTGTTTCTGGAAGTAAAGGTGAGGCAGTTCATTATTGGACTAATGAACTTAGTGGAAGAACTCTTAAGGAAGATGCTATTGGAAAAATGCTTAGAGGTATAATTGCGGTTGATGAAGTAGAAAGATGGTGCGGTATGCTTGATACCGATGCTGTTTACTAGGAGGTTGATTTATGGCTGAAAAAAGGATTCCAAAGAATGAATTGTTATTAAAAGCTTCACAAATTATGGTGTTGATGAACAATGAAAAACGTCTTCAAATTTATTATAAATTGGCTGCGCTTTTAAGAAACAGATTTACATTGATGGATGCACTTGATCGTATATGGATGATTGAGTCAAAAGATGGCCAGAATGTTGATGAACCTATGGCTATTGCTGTTGCTGCTTGGTCAAAAGAATTGGAAAAAGGTCTTCCTTTCTCATCAGCTATTGAAGGTTGGGCTCCTATGCGTGAAAAATTGATGCTTTCTGTTGGTGATGTGTCAAAGTTGGAAAAAGCGTTGATTAACGTTATTAAGGTTTCCGAAGGTTCAAACAGAATTATACAACCATTGGTTAGTGCGGTTACTTACCCTGTTATGATGATGATACTTAGTATGGTTATCGTTGTTGGTGTTGGTATATATATGGTTCCTCCTCTTTTGGAATTTGCAAAAAATGCCCAATGGACAGGAAGTGCAAAAAGTTTGGTGGCATTATCAGGATTTGTTAGAGTTTATTGGTGGACATTTCCTCTTGCTTTGGCGGGAGTTATAGGTGCAATTTATTTTTCATTTTCAAACTTCACAGGTCCACTACGTGTAACATTTGATAAAATGCCACCTTGGTCTCTTTACAGAATGTTCAGTGGCGTGTCTTGGCTTATGAGTTTGGCTGCATTGGTCGAATCTGGAACACCTATTGCAAGATCTATGCAATCTCTTCGTCAGAATGCAAACCCTTACTTGAAAGAAAGAATTGATAAAGCATTAATGTTTATTAAAAACGGTGATAACCTTGGAACTGCATTGAAAAAGAGTAATATGCATTTCCCAGAAGATGAACTTATTGGTGATTTGGAAATTTATTCAGAACTTGATAATTTTGAAGAAGCTTTGAACGGTGTTGCAACAGAATATCTTGAATCAAGTATTGCAAATATAAAAAAGGAAGCCGGTATTTTGAATTCCTTTGCTCTTTTGCTTGTTTCTGGTGTTATTGCATGGGTTCTTTTAGGCGTATTTGATATGCAAAATCAGGTTCAAAGTGCGATGGGTTAATAAAGTACTTGAAAAAACTAAAAATAATTGCTTTAATATTGCATGAACAAACCTTAGATTAGGAAAAAAAATGACTAGAAGTGATATTATAAAACTTATATATCAAAAAAAAGGTAATCTTTTAATTCGTGATATTGAAAAGATTGTTGATATATTAACTGATAAAATTTCATCATCTTTGGCTGATGGCCACAGAATTGAACTTAGGGGTTTTGGGGTATTCTCTCCTAAAAAACTTGCTCCTAAAATGGCAAGCAACCCTAAAGGTGGCGCAAAAATCAACCTTCCAGAAAGAGTTTCTGTAAAGTTTAAAGCTGGTAAACTTCTTGCAGAAAAGATAAATAACAAGATATAAAAAGAAAAAAATGATAAAATATTTAATAAACTGGATTTTCCTCGGGGGTCTATTTTTCTTAATATTCTTGTTTTCAACAGAAAATAAGAATCCTGTAGTACTTAATGTTTTTCCTATAAAAATGGGAATTGAAATGCCTGTATACCTTTATACAATAATACTTGCATTTATTTCATTTATTGCTGGGGTATTGGCAAACAAAGTTTATAACAAAACAAGATCATTTAAAAAGAAAAAGGAGCTTTAAATTGAATTGGCTTAATAGTGTCTTACGACCAAAAATAAAAACAATGTTTTCAAAAATAAAGGATGTTCCTGAAAATATGTGGCTTCCATGCCCTAAATGCGGGACATTGATGTATAGAAAAGATTTGCATAATCATCTTAATGTTTGCACAAAATGTGACTATCATCTTTTTTTACAAATTGATGACAGATTTGAAAGTCTTTTTGATGATGGCAAATATACAAAAGTTGAACTTAACAAAGTAAAAGAAGATCCATTGAATTTTAAGGATTTAAAAAAGTATAAAGACAGACTTTCTCAATATAGAAGTGCAACTAAGGCTGATGATGCTATTGCTGTTGCATATGGTAAAGTTGGTGGTCAAGATACTGTTATTTTTGCCTTTAATTTTGAATTTATGGGTGGAAGTATGGGAACATACGTTGGTGAAGCAATTATCAAAGCTTCTGAATTGGCTGTAAAAAAGAATGCTGCTTTGGTTGCAATTCCTGCTTCTGGTGGTGCAAGAATGCAAGAAAGTATGTTATCACTTATGCAAATGGCAAGAACAACTATGGCAATAAACAAAGTTCGCGATGCAGGGCTTCCTTATATCGTAATATTTGCAAACCCAACAATGGGTGGTGTTTCCGCATCATTTGCAATGCTTGGAGATATTCATATTGCAGAAAAAGGAGCACTTATTGGTTTTGCTGGAAAACGTGTTATTGAACAAACAATTAAACAAAAACTTCCTCCTGAATTCCAGACTGCGGAATATTTAAAGGATCAAGGAATGGTTGATATCGTTGTTCACAGAAAAGATTTAAAAGAAACTTTGGCAAACGTACTTACAATGCTTATGCACAACAAATAGGAATCGAAAATGATTTATTTAGATTTTGAAAAAGATATAAAAGAATTGGATGCAAAAATTAAAGAGCTTCAAGACGAAAAGAAGCCCGATACAAAAAAAATAAAAAAACTTTCTGAAAAAAGAGATGAAGAGTTAGAAAAAATTTACTCTAATCTTTCGTCATGGAATCGTGTACAGGTTGCAAGACACCCTGATCGTCCACATGCCATTGACTATATCAACAATATGATTGATGGCTTTATTGAACTTTCTGGCGACAGAATGTTTGCTGATGATAATGCGATTATCGGCGGCATGGGATATCTTAACAATACTCCTGTTATGGTTATTGGACAAGAAAAAGGTCACGATACAGAAACACGTCTTAAACACAACTTTGGTATGTCAAAACCAGAAGGTTACAGAAAGGCAATTCGTTTGATGGATCTTGCAAACAGATTCAAGCTTCCTGTTATTTTCTTGGTTGATACTGCTGGTGCTTTCCCTGGTGCAGATGCCGAAGCACGAGGTCAGGCACAGGCAATTGCTTCATCAATACAGAAATGTTTTGATTTGGATGTTCCAAGTATTTGTGTTGTGATTGGTGAAGGTGGTTCTGGTGGGGCGATAGCTGTTGCTGTGGCAAACTCTGTTATGATGCTTGAAAATTCAGTTTACTCGGTTATTTCACCGGAAGGATGTGCTTCTATTCTTTGGAGAAGTCAGGATCATAAAGAAGATGCGACAAAGGCATTAAAGATGACATCACATGACTTGCTTGAACTTGGAATCATTGATAATATTATCGAAGAACCTGTGGGTGGTGCTCAACGTGATAAGGAACAGACTATTGCAAATGTAAAAGAAGCGATTTCTGCTGAGCTTAAAAAGCTTTTAAAAACACCTAAACAGGCAAAGGAAAAACGTATTGAAAAATTCACAAAGATGACAAGATTATAGTTTTTCCCCTACTCTTTAAATCAAAAATCCTCCTGTTTTATGGAGGATTTTTTTACATCATTATGATTTTAAATTTATTTAACAAACTTTACGTATGAAAAATCAATATTTGGGCTTAATTCAACATCTTCTCCATCTTCATCTTTTACAATCTTTGTATTTTTCTCTACCCAATTATCAAATTCATCAATAAGTTTATCATCATCTCCATTGTAAAAAAAGTATCCTCTAATACCATTATTTCCTTTAGGACAAGCTGTCGCACTCATTCTTGGATCACCCCCATCAACATAGAAATAATATTTATCTAAATCTGATTTTTTTATCGTAATATCAGAACTTCTTTTTATATCTCTACAAACATGATATGAGGTAAAATTACTATCATTTTGTTCAAAGGCATAGGTAATAAAATCAGACCTGCCAACCATAAAGCTACCTCCTTGAGCAAGATGTTTTTTTTGTTCATTTAATTCAGTTTCTGTAAGTAATTTCATTCCACAAACAGAATATCTAATATTCAAAGATGCATTATCTGGTATTTTATTAAGATTTATTAAATCGGAAAGCTTATAAGAATTATCTTCATTAAATGTAAAAGTTTTATTTTTGAAAACACTTCCGAAACTCACACCATAAGATTCTGATTCAAAACCATTAGTACAAAGAGGAAGACTCTCCACATCTTTTTTGGAAAAACTATTTTTAGCACCAGATGCACTAGATTTACAAACAGGACAAGCATATGTGCATGCAGTTTTAGAAGTATTTTCCGATGAATTTTCTGTGTTATTTTCCGGGGTACTGATTTTCTTTATTCTAGCAGAAACCCTTTGGGTTACATTTGCTCTTTTTGTTGAACTTACAGAAGTTGCCTTTTGACTTGAACCGGATCTTTTGCTGGATTTATTTGATACAGAGTTTGATTTTTGACTGGACCCTGACCTTTTACTTGATTGAGAAGTATTTGAAGATTTTTTTCTTCCTGCTATGGCACCCTCACCTATTATAATAGAAGACATCAAAGCCACTGAAAGCAAGAATTTACCTAAATTTCCAAGGGATTTACCTCCTCCAATTCGTCTATTTTGTCTATACACTTTCAACTCCTCTCCATATGTGATTACTGTGGGAATTTTAGCATATTTATTGAAGCCGTACAAGAAAAATATTATTTTTGTTGAAATTTAGATTTTTGGGTGTATAATAGCACTGTTTTCTTAATTGCGCCATTAGCTCAATTGGATAGAGTATCTGACTACGGATCAGAAGGTTAGAGGTTCGACTCCCCTATGGCGCACCACTTTACATAATCCTTACTTTTCAGCATAGCATCGAATGGTTTAGTTATTGATAATACTAACTTTTTTGAATCCAATAAAGAGTTCGGAATTAAAATTTGTAAAATTTCCTTTTTTAAAGAAAAATCCGAACTTTCAAAGTATTTACCCATATTGTTTGCGAAATCTATAACCCCATTAACTATTTGATTTATCTCACTATTTACTGTATCAAAAGAAGCTAGTTTGTAGTTCATACTTACTTCCCTATCGTTTAGTTCATTCATTTTCATATCATAAACTTTCTTATCTATCGTATTATTTATAAGTAAATCAACACACCTACTCTTTTGATATACTACTTCGTCTAACTTCTTTTGTATCTGTGTTTTCATAAGTAATGTTTCAGAATATTCCTTTTCAATGTTTTTCTTAACTTCTGCCTTTAATAATTCAAGCATTTTGTTATTTACTTTAAATTTATCAAAAACTTCTGTTTTTATCTGGTCAAGTATTACTTCTTCATTAACTATTGGTTGATTACAATTACCTTTATGATGGCAACATCTTAAATATGTATAAGCCTTACCATTTTTCTTTGTATGTCTTTCCTGACTTATCATACAACCACATGTTGCACAAAAGCATAATCCATTAAATAAGAATGTATCTGCTTGTTTAGTTAAAAATTGCCTAGATTTACCAGACAATATTTCTTGGTTTTTATCGTATAAGTCTTTACTTATTAAATTTCCACATGTATGAGGTCGTAATACATCAATAGTTCTCATAATACCGTAATAAAAAGGATTTCTTATCATATTATCTAATGTCTTTAAATTGAGTTTTTTACCTTGTCTTGTAGTTAATCCTATATTATTTGCAAATACTAAAAGCCTTGATAATGTATAGTTTCCAGTAGAATATTCTTCCAAAACTCTTTTAACAAGTGGTCCTTTTATTGGGTCTATTTTAACCATAGCTAAACCTGTTTCATCTCTATAATTCATATAACCCATTGGAGCCATGTGTAACCATCTTCCTTTATTACGACTTTCTTCATTTGCTCGTTTAATATTATCACTTGATTGTAAAACATATTGTTGAGCCCACATTACACCCTGTGTCCAAGTTCCTATTTCATAACTATTTGATTTTGAATTTATAGTTAAATGTTCTCTTACAAAATACATTTCAATTTTGTTTTCAAGACGTAATTCGTCTAAATATATATATTCCTTAAATCTTCTTTGAATTCGGTCAATAGTGTTTGCAACAATTAATATTTTACCACTTTGTTGTTTTATGAATTTAATCATTTCATAAAACTTTTTTCTTTCACCATGTGATGATGATTCAGTTATTTTATATTCCTTTATTATAGGTATATTGTGTTGAATACAATAATCTTTAACCGTCTTCATTTGAGCATCAATAGAGTCTCCTCTTTCTTGTTCTCTAGATGAAACTCTTGTAAATAATACAGCTTGCATAGGTTGTGTTTTTATATTTTTCTTTAAATAAGAATATGACATTTTTAAACTCCCTTTTTTTAATTAATATTATGTCGGGAATAAAATGATTTGTAAGCGATTATTTTAATTTTTTTTCGCAAGATTCTACCATTTTTGCTCCAATGGTAAAAAATTGAATAATCCTTTTTGTTGCTTCTTCTAATTCAAAATCAGAAAAAGAATTCTCGGGATATTGAGATTTAATTATTTCTTTTAATTGATTAAAACTACTTGTCATTTTTTCTCCTACATTTTCATTTATATAAATGTAGAATTCGGATTTTGTGAAAACTTCTCATAACAATTTAAAAATATTGCAAAAACTGTTTTAGGAGTTTGCTTTTTTTATGATGTCGCAATCTTGTATCCATGTGGGGACAAGGTTATTTTACAACGCTTTTTGTATATACCGATGAAGAGTTATCCAAGAGCAGTTTAATAGTTTTGCAATCTCTGTCTTGGAAACATCTTTTTCCAATAATTCTTTGATTTTATCATGTTTAGATGCAAGCTTTTTGTATGAATGACCAAATGGTCTGCCAAGGTGTTTGCCTTCATCTTTTACCCTTTTTAGTGACTCTTTTGTGCGTTGAGAAATAAGTTGTCGTTCGATTTCTGCAGCCAATGAAAAAGCAAATGCAAGGACTTTTGATTGAATGTCCGCACCAAGTTTATAGTTTTCTTTTAAGGTCCAAATTTGGCAACCTTTTTCTAAACAGCTTTGTAAAATTCCCATAACTTCAAGTAAATTTCTACCAAGCCTTGAAAGTTCCGAAGCAATCAAAATATCTCCTTTTTTGAGATGTTTTAAGAGTTTACCAAGTCGTCTTTCCTTTAATGATTTTCTTGAAGAAATTACTTCATCAACCCATTGATTTATTTTAATTTTATACATATTTGCAAATGTTAAAATTTCGTGATGTTGGTTTTCGATGTTTTGTAGTTCAGTTGAAACTCTGGTATATCCATAAATCATTTTTTACTCCTATTTTTGTGTTTTACGGATATAAGATTTAGCAGAATTTGCCAGTGTTTTGCTATGAAAATCGACTATATCAACTAGACCAACGTCTAGATGTTATACTATATCATCTAGACCAACGTCTATTTGATATAGTGTTATGAGTGTATTGAAAGTACTTGATTTTTTGATTATATTCCTAGAATTTTATTGACTTTTCTGCCTATTAGGATTATATTGAAACAAATGTATCAAATAGACGTTGGTTTATGTAGAGAGAAAATCTCTATAAAGTTACAGAAAACAAAGGTTTTAGAAGAGTATGATTACTGGGTATATTACAGAATCGAACATATACACATCTCTTGCTGAGCAAAAAGAGATGATTTTGAGATATGCTACAAAATTAGGGATTTCTGATATAAAATTTGAAAAAATTCCAACTGATAAAAATATTTTATCTTGTCCCGTAAAAAAGAATGACATTATGATTTCCGATGTTTCTATACTCGGTTCAAGATTTGAAGATATTATGTTGGCTTTAAAGATATTTTCTGAACGTAAATTAAAAATTTATTCTGTAAAGGAAAAGTTAGAAATTGATACTGTTTCACAATCCTCCTTTATGGGAAATATCGATATTTGTTTAAAAGTTTATAAGGGTATTTTTTCTCTTAAAAATGCTCAGATACAAAAGAATTTGTTAAAACAAGGTAAATCTAGGGGAAGACCTGTTGGTACAGGGAAGTCTGGTCTTGATGAGAAAAAATCAGAAATAAAACAATTACTTTCTTGTGGAGTAAAAGTTACAGAGATTGCAAAAATGCTTGGTGTCAATAGTGGCACTTTGCACATGTTTATAAAAAGAAGAAAGTTGAAAGTAAAATAAATATGGGGAAAATTTTTAAAAAATTAGTAAATAATTTTAAAGGTACAAATATTTTTATTTGTTATCACAAAAATTCTGATTTTTTTAAAAATGACATCCTTTTTCCTATTCAAGTTGGAAAAGCTCTTTCTTCTTTGGATTTAAATATTATTGGTGATGACATAGGTGATAATATTTCAAGTAAAAATCAAAACTATAACGAACTAACAGCATTGTATTGGATGTATAAAAATGTAAAGTCAAATATAGTTGGGTTGTTTCATTATAGAAGATTTTTTGATTTAAGAGAAAAAGTAGCTTCAAAAGAAATTTTGTTGCATAAATTTTCAAAAAATTTTCTTAGAAAATATTGTATAGATAAAGATAATATTAATAAATTGATGAAAAATTATGATTTAATTCTACCTAAAAAAACAGGGTTAAAATTGTCTCTTTATAATCATTATAAACGAAGTCATATAATTTCTGATTTAGATTTAGCTGTATCAATTATCAAAAATAAATATCCGGAAATGTCAAGTACTGTTGATGCTGTTTTAAATGGAAACTATATGCATTCGTATAATATGTTCATTGGTAAGAAACAAATAATAGATGGGTATTGTAATTGGCTTTTTAGTATATTGTTTGAAGTAGAAAAAAAGATTCAGTCTGATGTTAAAAAACGAGATGTAATTCAAAAAAGAGTATATGGATATCTTGGTGAAAGATTATTCAACATATATACGGAATATCTTTTACAAACAACGGATATAAAAATTAAATATTGTCCAGTTATTTGGATTAATTCAAATTTAAAACAATATTTAAAGTTTAAATTAAAAAATATAAAAAGAAAAATATTAACGTTTTTAGGCTATAGAAAGGAGTATTGGTCATAAAATGGATAAAGTAAAAAACATTATTGTCGGTTGTGGTATAACAGGTATAACTCTTGCTCGTCGTATTGCAGAGGAAAAAAATGAAGAAGTTTTAATTATTGATAATAAAGATCATATTGGTGGAAATTGTTATGATTATTATGATGAAAATATTTGTGTTCATAAGTATGGTACACATATTTTTCATACTGATAACAAAGATGTTTGGAATTTCCTTTCAAAATTTACAAAGTGGCACCCATATATGCACAAGGTTAAGGCTGTTATCGAAGGAATTGAAATTCCGGTTCCATTTAATATTAATTCTATGGAAATGGTTTTCCCAAGTTGTCTTTCTGAAAAATTACAACAAAAATTGGTTGAAAAATTTGGTTTTGGTAAAAAGGTTCCTATTCTTGAATTAAGAAAGTGTGATGATAAGGATTTAAATTTCCTTGCTGATTATATTTATAAAAGAATTTTCCTTGATTACACATTAAAACAATGGGGCGTAAAACCTGAAGATTTGGATCCATTGGTTACAGGTCGTGTTCCTGTATATGTAAGTCGTGACGATAGATATTTCCAAAACAAATATCAGGGTATTCCTTTAAATGGATATACAAAAATGATGGAAAAAATGCTTGATCATCCATTAATAAAAGTAAAACTAAATACATCATTTAATGATATAAAAAACAGTATTGAATACGAAAAACTTTATTATACTGGTGCGATAGATGAGTATTTTGATTACAAGTTTGGTGAACTTCCATACAGAAGTATCAATCTTGATTTTCAAAAATATGATAAAGAATATTATCAATCAAATTCTGTAATCAATTATCCAGAAAATTATACATTCACAAGAATTGGAGAGTATAAATATTTCTTGGATGATAAATCGGATAAAACAATTGTTTCATTTGAGTATCCAGAAGCATTTGTTCGTGGAAAAAATGAACGTTATTATCCAATAATAAATGAAGAAAATTTAGCTCTATACCAAAAATATTTGGATGAAGCAAAGAAAGATCCTAAATTAATGTTCCTTGGCCGTCTTGGGGATTACAAATATTACGATATGGATAAAGCAATCGAACGTGTATTAAATATGGAAATATAAAGAGGATAAATAAAATGAATAAAAAACAACCTAGTGTAAAAATTTTAGTAGCATATCATAAACCTGCATTTTTATTAGATTCTGATTTTATTTATCCAATAGAAGTTGGGGTTGATGCTAAAAATATATCAAAAGATGGCATAATAAATAAAAATGATTCTTTTTTTGATAATATGTTAAAAGATAATACAGGGGATAATATTTCTTGTAAAAATAGATATTATTCAGAGTTAACAGCTTTATATTGGGCTTGGAAAAATTACGATAAGTTAGGAAATCCTGATTATATAGGATTAATGCAATATAGAAGACATTTTATTTTAAAAAGAAAAAATTTCAATTTATTGAGTATAGGTGAAAAAACTTATTCTTCAAAAGGTATTGTTTATCCAGATAAAAATTATTTAGAATTTTGTGGGTTAACTTTAGAAAATATAAGAAAAATTTTATTAAAATATAAAGGGGTCTTAACATTACCTGCAAAATTTAAATATATGAATATAAAAAGTGCTAGAGAAGACTATGAAAAAAATATTGATGGAGTAAATGTAAAGGATTTTGATATATTAATTAAAACAGTTAATACATTGTATCCTGAAATGAAACCTTTTACAAATAGATTATTAAAAGAGTCAACTGTTCATCTTTATCAAATGTTTATATTACCAAAAGAAATATTTTTTAAATATATGGAGTTTTTATTTTCAATTTTGTTTGAAATAGAAAATAAAATTGATTTTTCTAACTATAATATAAATGGACAAAGAACTTTAGGCTATTTAGGTGAAAAATTATTTGATATTTATTTTACTTATAGGATGAATATAAAAAGTGAAACCTATTTAGAAGCACCTGTTACATTTTTACAGCATCCTATATATCAAAAACAAAAGAAACATAAATTTATATTATTATATAAAATATTTTATAAATTATTATTTGGAAATGAGAGAAGAAAAATAAAATCACTATATAAAAGATATAAAAATGAAAATTTGGAATTGAAGTTTATTGGAGGAAAATAATGACAAATATTCTATATTACAATTGGACTCATTTTTTAGATAATAATAAGGCTGGTGGAGTTGGAGTTTACCAAAAAAATATTATTGACGAATTGAAAAAGTGTAAAAATTATAAAATATTCTATTTAACCTCTGGAGATTTATATAATCCATTTTCAAATAAAATTTATATAAAAAAATCAAAAAATAAATATAATGGGGTAAAATGTTTTGATTTAGTAAATTCTCCAGTAATTGCTCCAATGTACTATTCATATAATAAGTTAGAAAATTATATAAATTGTAAAGAAAAAGAAAAATTAATAAAAATTTTTGTTGATTTTTGTAATAATAATAAAATTAATGTAATTCATTTTAATAATTTAGAAGGTTTACCAATAAGTATTTTAGAAATAAAAAAATATTTACCTAATTTAAAATTAATATTTTCAATACACAATTATCAATTATTTTGTCCATTAGTTCAATTATTTCAAAATCATACTTATAAAAATTGTTTAAATTTTGATAATGGTAATGAATGTTGTAAATGTGCAGTAATTAAACCTAATTATAAAATGTTTAGGGAAAAAGTTTTAAATTTTTTTAATCCTTGTAAACATTCTTTATTTGCTAGATTTATTTGTTTTTTATTAAAAAAATCTTTAATAAAAAGAGCAAAATATGTTATGTCATATAATTATCAACAAAATAATGGAAGTATCTTTAATTTATATAGAAAAATTAATGTAGATTATATAAATAAATATGTTGATATTGTTTTTAGTGTTTCTCAAAGGGTTAAGGATATAGCTACAAAATTCGGTATTGATCCTTCAAAAAATATAGTTTCATTCATTGGAACAAAATTTGCAGAAAATGAATTAAAACATTCTATAGCAACAAAAGTAAAACCTTTTACTATAGTATATTTAGGATATGCTCGTATAGACAAAGGATATTTTTTTATGTTAGATGCTTTATCTAAATTAGATAAAGAACTTGCAAGAAAAATTAATGTTGTATTAGCAGTAAAAAATATTAGTAAAAATTTTGAAAAACAAAAATTAAAGAATTTTAATGATGTTATCTGCTATGATGGATATAATCATAATCAATTATTTAATATATTAAAAAACGTTAATTTAGGTATAGTTCCTGTTCTTTGGGAAGATAATTTACCTCAAGTTGCGATTGAAATGGTTGCTTGTGGAGTTCCTATATTGTGTAGTTCCTTTGGTGGAGCAAGTGAACTTTCTAATAGTAATTTATTTAAATTTAAAGGTGCAAATGAAGAAGATTTTATTAATAAATTGATTAATTTAGTAAATAATCCTAATTTATTAAATGAATATTGGAAATATCATGAAAATTTAAAAACTATGAAAGATCATTTTGAAGAATTATTAAAAATTTATGATTAAGGAGAAAAATAAATGCTAACTGCAAATGATTTGGAATTTGTTATACTTGCTGCTGGTAAATCAACACGTAATTATCCTCATTCAAAGGGGATTCCTCATAAATCACTTATACCACTTGGTTCAAGAAAAGTGATTGATCATATTATTACTGAAATGATTAAATCTGGTGCAAAACATATTACAATTGTTTGTAGTGATGAAAAGGCTTGCGAAGCATTTGAACTTTGCTTTACCAAGGAACAAAAAATTGAAGATAAGTTCAAAAAAAGTGGTAACATTATTGGTCTTGAACTTCTTCAAAGTGTTTATGTTCCAGAAGATGTTGAAATAAAGTATGTAATCCAACATGAGCCAAAGGGATTGGGTCACGCAATCGGTCTTGCAAACAAA
>CACZYB010000004.1 GCA_902785275.1 uncultured Pseudomonadota bacterium | reverse complement strand
TTGAGATAAGTTTTCACCAAGTTTTTCGTGTTGTTCAACAATATCCGCACGGCCTTCGCTTGTAAATACTCGGTTATCAATGGATGCAGTGGCATCAAGGGCACCGGTTGTCATATCTTTTGTAATTTCTTGGGCTTTTGAGGTATCACGGTTAAGACCTGTCAAATCAGAACCTTGTGCAACCTCAATTACACCTTCACCAATTGTTGCGTGGGTAATTTGTTCCTTGTCATTACCTGTATCCTTTAAAGTAAGTGATGTTTCTCCGTTTGGATGAAGGGTTGTTTTTTCCTTATCCGTTGAGATACCAACTGATGTGGAAAGTCCAAAACCCGTTTTGGCTTCAATAAAATAACAGGCATTTACGGAAGAAGTAAATGAAAATAAGAAAATAAAAATATAAGTTAAAAATTTAGTAATCATCTTTTAATATAATTTATTAAATTTTTATCTTCAGACACACTACTATTAAACATATTATTCCCAATGGTATCATCAATAATTGCAAACACTCCATTATTTATTCTTTTTTTAACAACTTCAATAAAACCATTTTCTCCAAATTTACAATATTTATTTAATTTTTTATTATATAAAGATGTTTTTCCATTTTTCCAATTATTGAAAATATTATTAACTGAATTTTTTATAACATCAGGTGTGGATTTTTGTTCTAAATAAAAAAAATCTTCATTATTAATTATAATCTTTCCAATATAATAAATATTTTTTGCTGAACTTAGATCTCTCTTCCCATATTTATCATATCTAACTTTTTCAAGATAAATAATATGATATTCTTCTTTTTTTTCCGGCATATATATACAAGAAAAACATAACAATAATAATACTAACAAGATATAATAATTTTTCATTTATTTTCTCCATTGCTTGTTTCTTTTAGTTTATTTATTTGATTAGAAAAATAACTACCGATTGCCCAGGCTTCTTTTTCTGATGGTTGAGTTCTATACAACTCATATTCATGTTCATTATATTCATCATTCAGATAAATATATGCAGATTCCATATTTGTATATGAATATCTAAAATCTTGCCAAACTATATTTGACATATTATCTGGCTTTTTGTTATTTTCAACAGTTTTATATGTTGATCTATGCCCAATTATCTCATGAGCAACGGTATCCATATTTTCTATAAAATTATTAAGGTTATTAGGATTTATTTTTAAAGTATCAGTTACTGGATTATATGAACCTGCAGAATCATTTTCTTCAAATTCTATATTTAAATTATTAAAACCTAATCCTAAATTAATTTCATTAACAATATTTTTTGTTAATATTTTTTGTTCTTCAAACGTTAGTTTTTCATAATTCTTTATACTATTAAGAAATAATTTATCTTTTTTCAAATTTGAAACTATTTTATCTACTTGATTATATTTGTACTTCATAAATGAACTTGTTAAACTATAATATGACATAATATATTTTAAATGTGACTTTTCTTCATCAGTAAGTTCATCATAAAGTTTATTTAAATTAATCATATACTTTATTGCATCTTCTTTATTATTAACATTTTTAGGTTTTATACTTTTTATATTATTATCTAATTCAGCATCTTGTGTTAATTTAAGTAATTGCTGCTGTTTTAATTTCTCATAAGATTTCTGTAATTGCTTACCAATTTGAGATAAATTTTCACCAAGTTTTTCGTGTTGTTCAGCAATATCCGCACGACCTTCGCTTGTAAATACTCGGTTATCAATGGCTGCTGTAGCATCAAGGGCTCCGGTTGTCATATCCTTTGTAATTTCTTGGGCTTTTGTGGTGTCACGATTTAATCCTGTTAAATCAGAACCTTGTGCAACCTCAATTACACCTTCACCTATTGTCGCACGGGTGATTTGTTCCTTGTCATTACCTGTATCCTTTAAAGTAAGTGATGTTTTTGGTATATAACAAGCACGACAATAAGTTTGCCATAAAATAAGTTCTAGCAATAAAATTATACATATATTTAAAAACTTACTTTTTTTCAAAAATATTTCCTGTTAGTGTTATCTTTTTCCAATTAAAAAGTAAAGGCAAAACAAGAAATTTATCTATTTTTATCTCTATATCACTAATTACATTACCTTTATCTTGATTTTCCTTTAAAACATTATAAACAAAATCATCTATATTATTAAATTCAACAATACCATAATTATATTCATTACACAAAACTGTAAAACAATATATATTCTTCTCCACTTTTATAGGTGTTTTTTTTGAAATATATGATGTGTTTAAATTGACATTTTTGTACCCTACATTAGTCAATTCATTTGCACATCCTTGACATAAAAATAAAATTAGAAATAAAATAATCTTATTCATCAACTTTCTCCACTAATTCCATTGTTACCTTTGTACAATGATGGTCAGACATAAAATAAGTCCAATATATACGAGATTCATAGTTAAAATTAATGAGATATTGATTTGGTTTCAATTCATTTTTAGATAAAAATTTTCTAACTGAACGATTTATTAAATTATCAGAATTATTTCCATAACATGTATTTGTAATCCAACAGTTCCTACAAAATTCATATTCAATATTTTTTATTTTTTTATATTTAAAATCAATTTTATTGAAATTATCTAATTTTACATTTTTTAATGGATAATTTATAAAATCAACATCTGAAACACAACTACATAAACATAGTAATATTATAATATATTTATTCATTATAGACTCCTAAAGTTGGTGATATTATTGTACTTTCTATTATATTTGGAGCAGAAGTTTCAATCGCTAACCCCAAATAAGAAGTTGCTATAATGTCAGTATTAAAGGTATTTGTTATTGCATTTATACTATTTAATTCTTTAGAAGTAAACGAACCCATATCTCCTAAGAAATCAAAAGATAAAACATCTGCTTTATTAGCGACTTTATAATATTCTAATAATTGTGAAGTTAGTCCAATTAATCCTCCAGTAATACCAGCCTTCCACCATTTACCCCCACATTTAGGACATTTCCACCATGCTTTTTTATTACTTCCAATAGTAAGTTTTGTTGGATCTAAATCTTTATTAGCTTCATAATCCCATTCCTGCATGAACTCTTTAATTTCAGATATGTACTTTTTATCCGCCATAATATTTAACCCAATTGTTATATTCATTTTACTATTATATAAACTTCTTTCAAGGAAAATAAACCTTAAAAACTGTAGGTCATAAGTTTGTTTTTTAATACTTTCGCTACCCCACAAATTTTATACAACTTTTCTATTGCACCTACAGTTTATTTTTTAGTATTTTCAATATATTAAACTAGCCGACAGGATGGCCGACAGGTCAAAAAATATCTTAAATACTTATAGCTATAAAATGGCTGATTTCTGCAGAAAAACCACTTGTTCAATAGAGGTTTAATACCATAAATGGTTCGAACGCGTGACCTACAGACCTATAATTTTAGAAAGTCCGTAAATTCCGATACTTAGCATTTTTGAGTTCTAAATTTCTAGTAAAAAATTACATTTTAGCCTACAGCTTTTTTTTAGAAAATAGAGGAAAAAAATAACCTAAAAACACATAAAAATCCAAAAAATTCGAAATCTTTTTCTAATGACCTACAACCGAGAAAGGCTAGAATCTGCCTTATGTTGAAGGGTAAAAATAAAAGCCATCTTAAGATGGCTTGAAACTTTTGGTGACCCCGAGACGATTCGAACGTCTGACCCACAGCTTAGAAGGCTGTTGCTCTATCCAGCTGAGCTACGAGGCCACAAACAAGAAAAATTTTAGCACTTTTTTTCCGTTTGTAAAGACTTTTTTAAAACTTTTTGCATAAATGCTTGCAAATTTAATTTTTTTTGCTATAATAACCTCATCTTTGCGAGCGTGGCGAAATTGGTAGACGCGCAGTGTTGAGGTCGCTGTGGGAGATTCCCTTGGAAGTTCAAGTCTTCTCGCTCGCACCAAAATTCAAGTCCTTCCGTAGTGGAAGGATTTTTTGTTTCTTTTAAGTTTATTTTCCTTGAAAGTGGTTTTATGGTAGTAAATATCTTTATGTGAAATGGTAAGGAAGGTCTTATACATTATTTTCTATATTAGCAAATAAAAAAGTGTAATTTTTCAATATTAGTCCCATCCCTATCTTCCTCAAAACATCTATTGACTTATTATTTTTTTTGTATAATATGTATTTATAACTTAATTAAGGAATCAAAATGAAGTGTATTAATTCAAAAAAGAACATCTATATAAACTCAAATGGAATTGTGTTTGCGACAAAGAAAAAAAATTTAACACAAAACGATTTTGAAAGCTTAGATAAAATATCCAATATGACTTCCATTTTTGATAATTCATTAATTGATGCTAATAAAAGTAATGCTATTGGTTACATTCATACATTAAAATCATCCTCTAACACAACTGAACTATTAACAGACGAAATTATAAAAAAGGCGTTACCTAATAACAAAAATGAATTTTTTTACATTAATTCCAAAAATAGTTACGAATATCTCAAATACAATATTCCTGAATATTTGCAAAATTTAGGTGTAACCATTGAAGAAGTACCATGTTTTTACGAAAAAGAATTCGATACAAATAACAAAGATGAATTTTATTTTAAAAAAATAACAAATACAGAAAATTGTTCCGGATTTTTCAATGCAAAAGATAACAAAGTTATACTTTTCTACCCTGTATTTATATATGAAAAATTACCAAAAGATTTTATCAAAAAAGAAAACGAGGCCATAACAATTTATGTTGATCTTATAAAAGATGAAACCTTCTATACATTGCTACATGAACTAAGACATACATACAATTTCAGATTATTACAAAAGTATTCTTTGGAGAAAGGTTTAGCACACACAGACCTTATAGAATACATGATACTTGATGAAATTTCCGCAGAATTTTCATCTATCTGTGCAAGAATAAATAATGCTTATTTAAACGGATATCAATTATCAATAAAAGCTGATAGCGTATTATTAAAAGATATCGAAAAAATCTTAGAAATAAATTCTATGGAAAATAGCAATAATGAAACTAAGATTGATACAATAAGTGAGTACATAAAAGACTTTTTATCAGTAGGCGAAGAACATTATAATTTAAGTTTATGGACAATGATTGCACAACAATATCTTTCTTCTTTTTCATACAAAAATTTTAAAAGGAATCAACTAACAGAGCAAAATTTTAATCAGTTAAAATCTAAAATGATGACTTTTGATTTGTATAATCCTAAAACACAAAAAATAGAACATATCGATATCAGTAAAAGTATACACATTGATTACGATAAAAGTGTTATTCATAATGTCATGAGAGATATTTATGCTTCACATCGTAAAAAAAGCAGAAAATCTTTAAAGAAAAATAAAATTTCTTCTGGCTTAATTGATCAAATAAAAGAAATTTATAAACAGGAAAATTTAGCAAAATAAAAATTCTTCTTGCCAACAAAAGAATTTTATCATATACTTGGTTTTGGATTTGCGAAAGCGAGTCCTCGTGAATTTAACCTAACTTGTCCCACGAAACGGACTAAAAAAGGAGATTAGTATGAAAAAAACTGCTGAAGCGGTCTCTTTGGGCCATCCTGATAAAACATCTGATTATATTTCTAGTTACATCCTTGATAAATTGATTGAACAAGACAGTCATATCAAGTACGCCGTCGAGGTTATGATAAAAGATAACAACATAATCCTTGGCGGAGAAATAATGGGAAATGTCTCACTAAAAAAAATAAACGACTATGTGCTTGATGCTCTTGCAAACATCGGTTACACAACCGAATATGCAAAACATTGGGGCCACTTTGCCATAGAACCACAAAAGGTAAAAGTCGAAAACCTTATCGGTTACCAATCCAGCGACATAAACAAAGGTGTCGAACAAAACGGATGGGGAGACCAAGGTGTCTTTGTCGGTTATGCATGCAAGGGAGATGGAAATATAAATCGTGAACTTTACCTTGCCCGAAAACTTAATCGTGCAATTTATGAAAAAGCAAAATCAGGTTTCATATTAGGACTTGATATAAAAACTC
The DNA here is from genome assembly GCA_902785275.1 of uncultured Pseudomonadota bacterium. Taxonomy (GTDB): domain Bacteria; phylum Pseudomonadota; class Alphaproteobacteria; order Rs-D84; family CACZYB01; genus CACZYB01. The sequence goes on along the minus strand of CACZYB010000004.1, from coordinate 81,278 downwards.
AAATCACGCTTGATGATGATGGAAATATTGATACCGCAATCGTTGCCGTACCTATGCTTTCTCAAATTAATTTGACTGATTTTATCATTGAAACTTTAGGTGAAAGACCAAAACAAATTATCGTAAACGGAACCGGTATTTATACATATCATTCATCCATTGCTGATTGCGGAATAACAGGTAGAAAACTAGCCGTAGATTTCTATTCAACCGCCTGCCCTGTTGGTGGTGGAAGTCCATGGACCAAGGATGCAAGCAAGGCTGATTTAACACTAAATATTTATGCAAGAAAATTGGCATTACAATATTTAGCAGATAATGACGAATGCTTTGTTTACCTTTCATCATGTATTGGTAAATCCGAACTTCCAAGTGCAACAGTAAAAACTATAAAGAATGGAATTACAACAATGAAAAATATCATCGTTACAAAAACCCCATCCGAAATTATTGATGAACTTGGGTTAAGAAAACCAGTATTCAAAGACCTTTGCAAAAATGGTTTATTCAGTTTGCTATAAAAATAAAAGGCCAGAACAAAATCAAAGTTCTGGCTTTTTTCCTGTAAAATTTACCAAAAATAAAAGTATATAAAAATTTTTTTAATATAAACGAATTTATTCAAAAGAAAATTTAATATTTTTACTGGAAATACTATAATTTTTGTGGTATTATGTTTTCCAGGAGAGCAAAATGAAAACAGCTGATAAAAGTTACAAAGACATATTAAGAGACAGTTACGGAAATCCAAATATTACAATATCTCAAGATCAAAGATATAATCTTGCTTCATCTCTTTTAAGGGCTGATGAAATTTCATCTAACACAATTTTAAAAATTGCAACAATTCTCAATCGTAAACCAGAAGATAATTATTTTATAACTTACGGTCTTTTGATGCAATACCACGAAGACCTTATGGATTTAGAAAAAGAAAATGCAAAACTTTCCATAGATGATAAGGCCGACGCTTTACTTGAAACATTTAAAATTTTGACTCAAAACATTAATAACAAAGAATTTATGGACCAAATATATAACGATGTTCGTTTGGGTACCAATATTGCAAAAGCATACTATCCAAAACAACTTAAAAAAGATTTAGCTCAAATTCAAAACTTTACAGCAATGTTAAACGAACTTAAACGAGCAGAAAGATTTTAAAAAATATCCGGACAGCATTAAAACCATCCGGATTTTTTTATAAAAACCTATAAAAAATTACCTTTTCTTAATAACTAAATCATCAATTTTATAAACATCTTTTGACAATCTTTTATCCATATAGGAAATATCATAAGGAAAAGATTTTATATAAATTTCAGAACCAATTTTTATTTTATCTTTCATCAAAGCATCTTTTTCATTATCTAAGTGAAGTACAACTTCAACAGTTTCTGGATGTTCATCAAAATCAATTCCATATAAAGAAAAATTTTTCCCAATTATTTCATTTACAACAGAACCTTTATTTACTGGCATAAATATATTTGCAGCAGCTTTCGTAACTTTAGGTAAATAAACAGTAAGTAATAAACCTGTAAAAATAGTATTGAAAATAACTTTATCAACAAGCTTCCTTACAGTATAAATCTGAACATTATCTTTTTCAAAAAGTCCCCAATATTTTCCCAAAGAACCACTTCTTAATTCTTTATATTTTTTATCAAAATTTTTCCAATAAAGTACTCTATACTTTTCTCTTTCTTCTTCTTCAGATTTTTCTTTTGCTTCTTTATCAGCTTTTTTCTTGGACTTAAATTCTTTTATTTTTTCAACCAAAGTCTTTTTTGTTTTTTCATTTGTATTTATAACAGAAGCATCCACAGCCCTTTCGTCATTAAACAAAGATTCTGTCGGTTTAGGTTCAATTATTTGTGAGGAAGTTTCTTCCGAAATATTAGAAACTTTATTTTCAACAGTATTCATTTTCATCCTTTCACTACAACCATTAAAATATGTGATATTTAACATCACGAAGGCATTTTATAGCAAAATATTCCTATTTTGTCAACGATGTTTTTTAATACAAAAAAGGCCTCAAAAACAGAGGCCTTAAATATTATTCTTGTTCTTTCTTTCTAAACTTTTGTTTCCACCATTCCTTAAACTTCTTTCGTACCTTTACACCAAAAAGTATCATACAAGGTGTTACAACCAAAGTAAGGATTGTTGCAAACCCAAGTCCAAAAATCATAGATTTCGAGAATGCAGACCACATATCCATTGACGGCGCACCAAAGGTAATATCTGCATTAATGAAATCGATATTAAGCTTCATTGCCATAGGAACAAGACCCAAAATAGTTGTTACAGTTGTAAGGTAAACCGGACGTAATCTTTGAAGACCAGTTCTTATAACCGCATCAAATGGATCACTAACCTTATCCTTTATTTCATCATACGCATCAATCAACACAATATTATTGTTAACAACCACACCGGCAAGAGAAACAATAGCCAATCCAGTCATAACAATAGAGAACGGATCACGCATAATAACAAGCCCCAAAACCACACCAATAGTCGAAATCAATATCGAGAACAAAATCATAAATGTAGAATAGAAACTGTTAAACTGTAACAAAAGTACAAATCCCATCATAAACACAGCCGCAAGGAAAGCCATTCCCACAAAAGAAGAACTTTCTTTACTATCTTCATCTTCACCACGGAACTTTACCCTTACACCATTTGGCAAAGAATGTTCTTTGATATATGCCTTAAGTTTAGCAACCTTATCCGCCGCGAAATGCCCTTGTTCAACATCTGTTGAAACTCTTAACACACGACGACCATCAATTCTTTGAACAAGGTTCACCTTATGCGAAGGTATAATATCAACAAATGTAGATATAGGAACAGACTTTCCCGAAGATGTTACAACATAAAGATTGTCAATCATATCCAAAGCTCTAAACTTTTTTGGAAAACGAACAACAATATCAAGTTCATCATCACTGTCACCTGGACGATAAGAAGAAACAATCGCACCCCTTGTCATCATCTGAACAATGCTTCCGATTGAGGAAATACTTACACCAAACTTTGCAGCCTGCGCCTTATTAATACGCATTTCCCATTGAATACCAGGAAGTGGTAAAGTATTTTCAGTATTTACAAAACCACCAATTTTATCCATCGCAGTTTCAATATACTTATACCCTGATTCCAAAAGTTTCTGACTATCTGAATTTGCAGAAATTTCTATTTCAATAGGTTTTCCAGATTTCGGACCTTTATCTTCCTTTGTTATTTCCAAAATCACACCGGAAATATCAGAAAGTTTTTCTTCCATTTCTTTAATAATCTTATTTGATCTTGGACGTTCCTGCCAATTCTTAAGTTCAACCTGAACATAACCAACAACGTCTTCAGCTGAACGATAAGATTTAGCACCAGTTCTTGAATAAACATCCTTGAAATACTTCATTGTATAAAGTTTATCTTCAACCTGTTTTATAAATCCAGACTTTTCATCAACAGAAAGATTTCCACGTGCATGAACGTTCACCTTTAAAAAGTCAGGTTCAGAGTCAGGGAAGAATTCAACACCAACACCAAACTTTCCATAAATAAAGAATGATAAGAATAAAACGACAAGTATTCCTAAAATAACCTTTCCTGGACGAAGCAATGCCCAATGAAGAATATTATAGTATACTTTCATATATCCAGTTAACTTTTCATAATGGCCTGTTTCTGTTGCAATCAAAGCTTCTTTACTTTGTTCACTTACGGTACCAGCCTTACCAAACATAGCACCAAGCACAGGAATAAATACCAATGCCACAATAAGTGATGCTGAAAGAACACAAATCACAGTCAATGGCAAATATTTCATAAATTCACCAATAACACCTGGCCACAAAAGAAGTGGAGCAAATGCAATAAGTGTTGTTATTGTCGAAGCAATAATTGACAATGCCATTCTTCCAGAAGCCTCTGCATACGCATCAACCCTACTTGCACCTTCTTGCATTTTCTTATCGGCATATTCAGTAACAACAATCGCACCATCAACAAGCATACCAACAGCCAATATAAGACCGAACAAAACAACCATATTTATTGTAACACCCATCATTCCCAACAAAAGTATACCAATAAAGAAGGAAACAGGGATTGAGAAACCAACCAAAAGTCCAGTTCTTATACCCAACATCAAAACGACACAAACAATAACCAAAAGCATTGATGAAATCACATTGTTTTGAAGATCAACAAGATTGTCTTTAATTGTTTCCGCAGAATTGTTTGTAAGCTTTACAATAATATTTGCAGGCAAAGTTTTTCTTGCTTCATCCAATGCCTTTTGCACTGCAGCAACAGTATTTATAGTATTTGCCCCTGAACGTTTTTTAATTTCAAGAGAAAGTGAAGGTTGTTTGTTCATACGAACATACTGTGTTGCATTCGCAAAATTTCTTCTTACCTCTGCCACATCAGAAAGTTTTATAACAGCATCATTTGAAACCTTAATTGGAAGATTAAGAACATCATCAACTGTTTCAATCAAGCCAGGTACTTTAATAGGAAAGGCACCACGTTCTGTTTCAATATTACCCGCAGGAATAAGCATATTCGAACCAGCAAAGAAATTACCCAAATCACTTATAGATAATTTATAAGCATTAAGTTTTGCAGGATCGATAAGTATTTCAACCTGTTCATCACGTTGACCACCAATTTCTGCCTCCAAAACACCAGGAATAGATTCAAAAATATCTTGAAGTTCTTCAGCAATATTCATCAAAGTTTTTTCTGGCGCAGAACCGTAAATATTAACAATCGCAATCGCAAATTCCGAAGTATTTATTTCCTTAATAATAGGTTCATCAATATTTTTAGGCATATTTGTCTTCGCATCATCAACAGCATCCTTTGTTTCACGAAGCCCCTTTTCAATATCATAACCGGCAATAAAATCTATCTTTACCTGACAGTAACCTTCATAACATTTACTATCGATTTGCTTTAAACCACTTATTGTTTTACACTCTTTTTCAAGAGGTTTTGCAATAAGTCTTTCACCATCTTCTGGTGATATTCCTGTATAATTAACCCTAATAAAAATCATAGGTACAGTAACATCTGGAAATGACTCCTTTGACATTTTTAAATAAGTCACAAGCCCAGATACAGTAAGCAAAATCAAAGTGAAAATAAACACTCTTGATCTATTTATTGCTTGTTTCATAAACGACATAATAATCTCCTATATAAAATATTTAACTACTACTATATTTATTTTAATGGTGTAGAAACTTCTTCTTTTTCATTAACAAAGGATGGTTTAACTTTTTCCCCAGCCTTAACAAATTCACCACCAGCAACAATCACATTAACTTGCTCTGGCAAACCAGAAACCCAAAGGCCATTTTCTTCTTCTTTAACAATTTCAACAGGATAGAAGCTAACAACATTTTCATCATCCACAGTTTTTACACCAACACTACCATCATCACCAAATGTAAGACAAGACGAAGCATTAAGTTTAACAGCAGAAACTGTATCCAAAGGAAGATTTATTTCCGCAGTCAAACCTTCAACAATCTTTTCACCTTTGTTTTGTGCTTCAAGCTCTACTGCAAAAGTTCTTGTTGAACTATCTGCAATTGATGCAACATAAGTAAGAAGACCATCAACAACCATCTTGTTTGAAAGCTTTACACGGGCAACAACACCTTTTTTAACACGATTTATGTATTTTTCAGGAAGTTGAGCAGAAATCTTAATTGGATTCAAATTCAAAAATACACCAACTGTTGACTCTTTTGAAACATAAGACCCCTTTTCAACATTAAGTTCATTTATAACACCATCAAATGGAGCACGAAGAGAAGTATAACCCAAATCCAAAGAAGTTTGATGAAGAGCAGCCTTTGCACTTCTGTAATTTGCTTCATTTGCAACAAATTCAACCTTTGAAATCAAACCTTGTTCAAGAAGACTTAATGCAGTATTAAATTCAATTTCTGCCTTATCTTTTGCAGCCTGTGCCGCAGCCAACTTTTCAATTCTGTCTTCCATTCTTATATTAAGGATTACATCACCCTTTTTAACATATTCACCTTTTTTTCTAACAATAGATTCTACAATACCCGCAGTTCTAACTTTCAAATTAACCTTTTCACTTGCCTCTGTATGACCAAAAATCAAAACATCAGAAACAATGTTTTTCTTTGAAAGACGTTCAACATCTACCTTTACAAGGTCTGTTTTTACAACAGGTTCTGATACTTTCTTATTAAAAATCATACCGTACAAGAACCATACAACAAGCAAAAACAAAATAACCCAAACAAATTGAGATGAACTTTTTTGCTTTCCAAATTTTGAATTAACATATCTATACTTCAATTGATTTATCATTTTTATCCTCTTTTTTATAAAAAATTTATTGCCAATATAAAATCCAGAGTATATGCTGTTATTTGTGATTTGTAAACAGAAAAAGCAAACATATATCCAAAGTTTGTCACAATCTGTCAATTATTGAAAAAAGAGGAAAAAATATGACAAAAGAATACAATTTTAAGGAAATAGAAAAAAAATGGCAACAAAAATGGGATGCTGAAAAGACATTCAAAGTAGATATCGACGATTCAAAACCAAAGTATTTTTCTCTTTTTGAGTTTCCATATCCATCTGGTGCAGGTCTTCACGTTGGTCACCCACGTTCATTTACTGCAATGGATATAATTTCAAGAAAACGCCGTATGCAGGGATACAATGTATTATTTCCAATTGGATTTGATGCATTCGGTCTTCCAACAGAAAGATATGCAATTAAAAATCATATTCATCCAGCAGTTGCAACAAAACAAAATGTTGATAACTTTACAAAACAATTAAAATCTATCGGTTACTCTTTTGATTGGGACAGAGTTATAAACACAACCGACCCAGAATATTATAAATGGACACAATGGATGTTCATCCAATTTGTAAAAGCAGGTCTTGCATATAAGGGAGAAGAAACAATCTGGTGGTGCCCAGAATGTAAGATTGGTATTTCAAACGAAGAACTTGAAAACGGACATTGCGAACGTTGTGGAAGCGAAGTTGTAAAGAAAAAGAAATCAGCATGGATTTTAAAAATGCAATCTTACTCTGATAAACTTCTTGAAGGTTTAAAAGATGTTGATTTTCCAGAAAGCGTAAAAAAGATGCAATCCGAATGGATTGGTAAATCTGTTGGTGCAGAAATTGATTTTGCCCTTTCAAACACAGATGAAAGACTAAAGATTTTCACAACCCGTCCTGATACAATTTTCGGCGCAACATATATGGTAATCGCACCGGAACATCCAATTATTGAAAAGCTTTCATCACAAATCAAAAATATGGATGAAATAAAAAAGTATCAAATTGCCTCTGCACAAAAATCTGATATGGATAGAAGTATGGCAAAGGATAAAACCGGCGTAAAAATTGATGGAATTTCCGCAATCAATCCATTCTCAAAAACAGAAATGCCAATCTTTGTTTCCGACTATGTCTTAATGGGCTATGGTACCGGTGCAATTATGGCAGTTCCAGCACACGATGAACGTGACTATGATTTTGCCAAGAAGTTCAACCTCCCTATTATCGAAGTTCTAAAGGGTGGCAATATTGAAAAAGAAGCCTATACCGAAGATGGTGAACATATCAATTCTGACTTCCTTAACGGTATGAATAAACAAGATGCAATCAATAGCATTATTAAAAAAGTCGAAGAAATGGGAATTGGAAAGGCTTCTGTAAAATACCGCATGAAGGATTGGGTTTTCACACGTCAACGTTATTGGGGTGAACCAATTCCAATGGTATATTGCGAAAAATGTGGTTGGGTTCCATTGGATGAAAAGGACTTACCATTAACACTTCCAGATGTTGATGACTATATGCCAACAGATGAAGGCTTATCCCCTCTTGCAAAGGCAACCGAATGGATTCACACAACCTGCCCACACTGTGGCGGTCCAGCAACCCGTGAAACAGACACCATGCCAACATGGGCTGGTTCTTCATGGTATTACTTAAGATATATGGATCCACATAATGATAAGGCTTTCGCATCAAAAGAAGCATTAAATTATTGGGGTCAAGTTGATTGGTACGAAGGCGGTGCAGAACACGTAACACGCCACTTACTATACTCTCGTTTCTGGCACAAGGCATTATACGATATAGGTCTTCTTCCACATGATGAACCTTATGCAAAACGTTCACTTCACGGTATGATTTTGGCTGAAAACGGTGAAAAGATGAGTAAGTCAAAAGGTAACGTTATAAACCCAGACGACATAGTTGCAAAATACGGTGCAGATACACTTCGTATGTACGAAATGTTCATCGGCCCATTCGATCAAGCAGCAATGTGGTCAACAAATTCACTTATCGGAATTTCAAGATTTTTATCACGTGTATATGATTTAAGTGAAAAAGTTGGCAATGCAAAAATGACTGAAAAAGATACTATCGCAATGCACCAAGCAATAAAGGATGTATCCGAACGTATCGAAGAAATGAAATTCAATACTGCCGTTTCTGCGTTGATGATTTTCTCAAATCACATGGGAACATTGGAAACAATACCATCCGAAATGTTTGAAACATTCATCAAACTTCTTTCCCCATTTGCACCACACCTTGCAAACCAAATGTGGGAAGAACTTGGTCATAAATCAGTTCTTGATTTCGAAGCATGGCCAACATTTGATGAAAAGGCCTTGGTTGCATCAAACGTAAATATCGTGATTTCAATCAACGGTAAAAAGCGTGCCGAAGCCGAAGTTCCGGTTGATCTTCCAAATGCCGAAGTTGAAAAGTTTGTTCTTTCGCTTGATGGAATAAAGAAATATTTTGGTGGCAAAGAACCAAAGAAAGTTATCATTGTTCCAAACAAACTTGTAAACATCGTTGTTTAAACATTTAAACCAAAATTAAAAAATCCCCTGAACTAACTTCAGGGGATAATTTTTAACCTTTACATTCAGTGTTGATTATTTTTTATCAGAACAAACACACTTTCTAAATTCAATCATTTCATTATCAAGGTTTTGCAAATATTTAAAATCCATAGCTGGGCCAACTCGATTTTCTGCATAGTACTCTTCAAAATGAACATACTTTGATCTATTTCCACACATTCCCTTATAAGAATTATCAAGGAAATCTATGTATTTCAAAACAACAGAATCTTTATATGCATTAGCCTTAGGTAACGGACAATCATCACTCGATTTACTTGATTTTCCATTTGCACTATTAGTCTCACTACTTGTTTTAGAAGCATTCTTACAAACACATCTTCTCAACTGTAACATATCATAATAAAGATTGTCATATATATCTAAACCATAACTTGCTAAGTCATATTTATTTGATGATGTTGATAAAAAGTTTCTATAACGTTTCCAAAGTTCTTCATTTCCTTTAGGACAAGAACCTGTATAACTATTTAAGAATGAAATATATTTTTCAACAACTTCAGGATTCCAAGAATTTGGAACAGATGGTAATTGACAGTCACCTGTATTTTTTTGTGTTCCATCCTTACATACACACTCTTTTATAGCACGAGCCAAAGGAAGTGCAGCATTCTGTGCAACATAAGTAGATTTTCTAACATTTTGTATAAAGCCATCACTTTTTTCTCTTCCCATAGTTTTTCTGGTATATTCATAATATAACCTTGTCCATTCTGGAAATGAAGCAAATGTTATTGGCATTTTAGTTCCATTATCTGAAGTTAAATAACCTAAGTTAATAGCTCTACATTCACTAGAAAACTTATCTGCGTTTTCCTTTACATATCTACCAAATTCAACAACATAACCTTCTGAATAATTTCTCATAACGCTATTTACATCATTACAGGTAATACTTCCTGCAGAATAACCTTGCTTTACTTCTGTAACTTTACCATTACACAATTTTTCACACTCACGTTTAACATCAGCAGAAAGATAATCTTTGTATTCATCACCAAATCTTGAATACGAAGTTTTAAATATAGTATTCAAATCTTGTCCGTTATCATTACTCAACTTCATATCATACCAACTATCATAACTGCCACGTGATGAACCAGTAACAAAATACTCTCCATCCGCACCGGTATGACGGCAATAATATCTTGAATGACAATTTGGGAAAAATACATCGCAAACACCTTTTATACCAGCCTTTGGCGACCAAGTTTGCTTTGTTTTTCCATCCTTTGTACAAGTATCAGAAACAACAACTCCCCTTCCACTTGGTACAGGTGTTGGAGTAGGAGTTGGTTCTTCCTTTTGTTGAGATTTCTTATTTGCACCAACCCAATCGGTTCCAATATTAAGCCCAATATAAGTTTCTTGGATATCATCAACTTCTTTCACACAAGTACTTGAATTCTTTCCAATAACATATCCCTCTTTACAAACTATCATACAATCCGGACTTCTTCCTTTTTTATAATCCCAATAAAGTCCACCCACAGGAAGTGGAGAGTTGATACAGTCTGTCTCTCTGAACCAATGATTAACGATTCGGTTTGCAGTTTGCTTTCCCATTTCTTTTGCCTCTGCCTCCAACGCAATCATCTTTGTATTTTCACGGCTATCCAAATCATATTGATTTACTTTTGTAAGTTTATAATCCTCCGCACCGCAAGCAAGCTCAGCAATCTCGGTATATCCAGCCAAAGTTGCATCCACAACCTGACGCCAATTTTCACGCTTTTGAGTATTTTGCCCACTTAAACGCAAATCCTCCAATGCACCAACATTCGAATCACCATAATCACCTGCCTGATAAAATCTGTTAAGCATATAGCTATCACCACTTGCCTCAAACCCGCAAAGTTTATCAAGCCTATTATAAAGCTCAACCGATGAAGAACCATCAGATGAAATCATCGCAGCATAACATTCTTTTGCCGCCTGAAGAGCCTTGGTTGCTTTTGCACATTCCTTTGTATTTTTCTTCATACCGACTTCTATAGCATCCTTATTTTCCAACAAAGAAATAATTCGATTATAGGAGTAAGATTTACAACCATTTTGCAAATTCAAATTTTTTATCACTGCACGTGTTGCCAAACAATCTTCAACATTTATAAGTATAGTAGATGCAGGTTCCGCACCACACTTTGAATACACACCTTCGCTTAATGTTTTTTTATCAAAACAATATCTGTTAAAACAATAATCAATATCGATATTGCATTGATCCTGTGTCGGTGTTGCATAATTAACTGATTTTGTAGTTGTCTTTTTTACAGAACGTTTTTTTGTTGCAGAATATGCTTCATTTGAAAAGCACAAAAATACCAAAACTATTTGTAAGAATTTTTTCAATTTCTCTCTCCTATAAATATATATTAATAATATAACATAAAAAAAACTTTCTCAATAAAAAAATAGACATCTTAAATTTAGTTGATATAATTTAATGCAAAGGAGAAAAAAATGAAAAAATTATTTGTTTTAAGTTTGGTTTTAACACTATGTGCTTGTATAACAAAGGAATATCGTGGCGGTGTTCCAATACGACCACACCAAATGGAACAAATTCAAAATGCCAAAACAAAGGCTAATGTGCTTGAAATTTTAGGTTCTCCTGCTGCAACAAACTTTGTCGGTCCTGAAAAATGGTATTACTATACATCAAAGGGTGAAATTTGGGCTTTCTTAGATCCAAAGTTTTCAAAATACGAAATCCTAACGATAAGTTTTGATTCTGCTGATAATATAAAGGACATAAACCTTTCCAATATTGCAAAAGCAGATATGAGCACAAACGAAAGTGCAAAAACAGAGCTTCCTGCTGATATAAAGATTGGCTTCTTTGCCGAACTTTTCGGAAATATCGGTCGTTTCAATTCAGTCGGTACACAGGGTAATCAGTAGAATAAAAATCTAAATAAAATTATATAAGTTTTAAAATTTCTTCTAAAACTCTGCCATATTTTTCATAATATGTTTCTGTTGGATTGCAAAGAAAATTCGAAAGACCAAGTTCTTTTTTTTCCAAAGAATATACACCATCTTCAACTAAATACATAGTAGAATTAATCTTTTCTACCTCACCTTTAAACAAAGCAAGCACTTCACGAATATCAACTTCGACAATACCGTCAAGCTCTTCCTCTTGCAAGCGATATTCAGTCAATGGCAAATCACAAAAAGCAAAAAACACATTACAAAAAGCCCTATCATGATATTCGGAATTATCCTTTCTCATAAAATCAGTTTTATAAACTTGTTCAAAAAGCTTTTGTGGCTTTGATACTGAAATTCCAAGTTCTTCAGAAACTTCCCTAACAAACGCATCATGCAAAGTTTCCCCAACCTGAACGTGACCACTTGAAGTTGTATAAAGTTTATTTGGATTATCCAATAATTTGCTTGAACGTTTTTGGAAAAGAATATGATTTTTATCTTTTACAATCCAACAATGAATTGTCTTGTGCCACAAACCATCTTGATGAACAATATTTCTGTCTTCTACACCAATATGATTTCCGTTTTCATCATAGATATCCAAAAACTCACTCATCATTAACCTCCAATAATTTCCTCTAATTGAGTTTTTTTACTAATTGCATCAGCAAGACTCTTTTTTCTATCTTCAATAACCTGAGCAGGAGCCTTACCCTCCATCTTTGCAATCTGAGCATTCAAACTTGCAATACGTTTTTCAACATCCTGAAGTTCAGCCTTTGCCTTTGCAATAACTTCATTTTTATCAACTGAAGGAAGTGCAATAAGCAAAGTTGTTTTTTCATCAATAACAGAACTTATCATATCATCTGTTGCATCACCACACTTTGTGTTTGTATGAGTTTCTATCACAGAAATATAATTCTTTCCATTTTCTGGAATTGATTTAAATGCAACACAAAGTTCAGTTTTAAACCCAATGTTATGTTCCGCCCTGATATTTCTTATCGCAGAAATTACATTAAGCATCCAGTCAATATCCGAAGTATTCGATGTATCAACACTTACCTTTTCTGCAAATGATTCTTTGATAAAGTCTTTTGCAGGACCAAAGCCAAGCTCTTCATAAAGCTCTGCTGATACAAATGGAATAACAGGTTGCAACATCTTTAAAATATTTTTAAGGACAAGCTTTGCACCAGACAAAATTACATCCTTATTTTCACCATCCATTTCTGTTTTCGAAAGTTCAATAAAGTTGTCACAAAAATCATCCCAGACGAAATGATAAAGTGTCTGTGCATACTCATCATAACGATAATTTTCAATTGCAACAGTTGCACTATCAATCGCCTTATTCATCTTATCCAAAATCCAGTTTGTAGAAGCAACAGATTTAGATGCATCAAAATCGCCGGCATTCTTCACACCCTTTTGCTCCCAGAAATTAACTGCATTTCTAAGCTTTGTAATAAACTTACGTCCATTTTCAACAAGTGAACGACCAAAGTTCATATCACGCCCCTGTCCCGACAAAGTACAAATTGTCCAACGAACCGCATCAATACCAAATTCGTCAATAAGCTCAAGCGGATTAATAACATTACCCTTTGTCTTACTCATCTTTTGACCATGTTCATCACGAACAAGTCCATGAAGAACAACTGTGTCGAATGGAGCCTTTCCAGTAAAGTAAATACTGAACATAATCATCCTTGCAACCCAGAAGAATATAATATCAAATCCGGTAATCAAAGTTGATGTAGGGAAATAGTGTGCATAATCCGGTGCTTCAGTATTTGGCCAACCAAGTGTTGACATAGGCCAAAGTCCAGATGAAAACCAAGTATCAAGACTATCTTCATCCTGAGTTAAATGAACACCCTCGCCTGCCATCTTTTGTGCTTCAGCCAAAGATTTTGCGACAAAAACTTTGCCATCATCAGTATAGTACGCAGGAATTTGATGTCCCCACCAAAGCTGTCTCGAAATACACCAAGGTTGAATATTTTCAAGCCAAGAGAAGAAAGTATTTTCCCACATTTTTGGAACGAACTTAATCTTTTCCTCTTTAACAAATTCAATAGCCTTCTTTGCCATTTCAGAAACGTTACAATACCATTGTTCGGTAAGTCTTGGCTCAATCACTGCACCACCACGTTCCGCATGTGGCACCTGATGAGAATATGGCTCAATCTTTACAAGGTTGCCAAGTTCTTTCAACTTTTCAACTATAAGCTTTCTTGCCTCAAATCTGTCAAGTCCATCCAAAGATTTCACAAAATCATTTGCATCATAAATTTGCTTAACATCAATTTTTGCAGTTTCGGTAAATATATTCATCACAGGAAGATTGTGACGTTTACCAACTTCGTAATCATTAAAATCATGTGCAGGAGTAATCTTCACCGCACCGGTACCCTTTGTCATATCGGCATAATCATCACCAACAATTTCAATCTTTCTACCAATTATAGGAAGAATAGCCTTTTTTCCAATAAGGTGTTTGAAACGTTCATCGTTTGGATTTACAGCAACACCACTATCGCCAAGCATTGTTTCAGGTCTTGTTGTCGCAACAATAATTGATTCATCACTGCCATCAATATCATAGCGTATATGCCACATTGAACCCGCAGTTTCCTTCATAATAACTTCCAAATCCGAAACAGATGTAAGCATAACCGGATCCCAGTTTACAAGACGATTTGCCTTATAAATAAGTCCATCATTATAAAGTCTGATAAAGGCTTCTTTCACTGCCTCACTCATACCCTCATCCATAGTGAAACGTTCCCTTGACCAATCAGATGAATACCCAAGTCTGCGAAGCTGTCTTGTAATATTACCAGCACATTCAGCCTTCCATTCCCAAACATAATCAAGGAACTTTGCACGACCAATTTCACGACGATAAATTCCCTTCTGTGTAAGTTGTTTTTCAACAATCATCTGTGTTGCAATCGCCGCATGATCAGTACCAGGCAAAAGCAAGCAATCAAACCCCATCATTCTTTTGTAACGAATGATAATATCCTGCATAGTCATAGTAAACGCATGACCAAGATGAAGTTGCCCCGTAACATTAGGAGGTGGTATCATAATAGTAAATGTTTTTTTGTTACTTTCAGGATTTGGTTTGAAATATCCATTATCTTCTTGGAATTTATATAAATCATCAGGATTAATAGTCATTTTAAAGCCTTTTTCTATTTTTTAAATAATATCTTCACATAATAGATTATTCCAAAGGGAAAGTAAAGTATTTATTTGTATATTTTGACAATAGAATGGTTAAGACACAAAATCCCCATCAAATAAAAAAATCCGCCGGAATTTTTAACCCCCAGCGGACATAAACCATTTACAAAACAAATACTATCTGAAGTAAACTCTAATAGTGTCAGTTTCATCAGCACAAGCACTATCAGCATAAGCTTTATTTTCTACTTTAGAAATTGTTGGATCAAGAGTATCCATCCATGACATTGTTGTAAAGTATAAACAATCTTCTACTGATACATTTGGAATTGAAACAACAAAACCTGGATTATTACCTGTTGAGTTAACAGATTTAACAGTATACCTACCACCATATGGTGTTTCAAGTTTCAAACCCATCTTTTTCAAAATACTCTCACCAATATCATTTTCTTCCGTTTTATCATCAGCTTCGTTATAAGAAGTTCTTCCAGCAAAAACACCACGTGTTTCCTGAGCAAGCTTTGTAACTTGTTCAACAACGTTGTTTCTGTTAATTTTACCAATAGCCTGAGAATAACCAGAAATACCCATAACTGTGATAACACCCATAATAGCCAAAACACCGAGCATTTCAACGATAGAACGTCCGGAATCATTTTTTCTTAATAACATTTGTATTTTCTCCCTTTATTTTTTTTTAATTTAGTATACTATTAA
Organism: uncultured Pseudomonadota bacterium; assembly: GCA_902785275.1. Taxonomy (GTDB): domain Bacteria; phylum Pseudomonadota; class Alphaproteobacteria; order Rs-D84; family CACZYB01; genus CACZYB01. The sequence goes on along the minus strand of CACZYB010000004.1, from coordinate 65,439 downwards.
ATAAATACTGACTACATTATAGCACAAAAAAAGGACCTCTGCAACACTAAAATGAAAAATAATTTAACAGGACTTGAAATAATTCGCAACTTTCACAAAAATACTCCTGATTCCCCAGGAGTATACCGTATGTTCGATGAAAAAAAGCATGTTCTTTATGTAGGAAAAGCCAAAAATCTGCACAAAAGAATAAAAAACTATACTGATTTAGATGGACTTTCCGAACGAATACAAAAAATGATTTTAGAAACCCGTTCTATGGAAATAATCCAAACCCACACAGAAAACGAAGCCCTTCTTTTGGAACAGGACCTAATCAAACAACTTCATCCAAAGTATAATATCCTTCTTCGTGACGATAAAACCTACCCTTACCTTACTATATCAAAGGAAGATATTCCACGATTAGGTAAATTCCGTGGCGAAAGAAACTCTGGCGCCCACTTCTTTGGTCCCTTTCCATCCAGTCTTGCCGTAAACGAAAGTATAAAGATGATTCAATCCGTTTTCGGCCTTCGCACCTGTAAAGACACAATGTTCAGAAACAGACAAACCCCATGTCTCCTTTACCAAATAAAACGATGCAGTGGCGTTTGCTGTGGCAAAATTACCCCAGCGGAATACCGCAAAAATGTATATGATGCAATAAGCTTCCTTAACGGTGAAAACCGTACTGTTATTGATAATCTTTCCACCGAAATGCGAAAGGCCAGTGATGAACGAAACTATGAAAAAGCAATCATTTTCAGGGATAAAATAACATATCTTAACCAAATTTTGAAACGAAACACACTTTCCTCTATTGATGGTAAAACCGATATAATCGCACTTATATCAAAGGGTGATTCGTATGAAATAGAGGTTCTTTTCTCTCGCAATTCAGTCACTTGCGGACAATATTCTTCGTTCCCTGATCATACAAAGGATATGAGCCAAAGCGAAATCATAACTTCCTTTATTGAACAATTTTACACCGAAAACGAAATTCCTGACACTATCCTTACCAATATTGATATATATAATAAAGAAGAATTGGAAGAAACCCTTTCTTCACTCAATAAATCAAAGGTTCAAATTGAAACCCCAAAAATTGGCGATAAAAAGAGAGTTCTTGATACCGTTATCCAAAACGCAAACCTTCATTTGGAACGAAAGTTTCTAGAAGAACGCGATAACCGCCATTATATGGAAGAATTAGCCAAACTTTTCGAACTAAAGGCTCCACCAAAACGTATCGATGTATTCGATAACTCCCATATCTTTGGTACGGATAAAATCGGAGCTATGATTGTTGCCGGTCCAACAGGTTTTCAAAAAGACAACTATCGCAAATATAATATCCGTTCCGATATCGCCGGCGATGATTATAAAATGATGGATGAAGTTCTTACCCGTCGCTATACTCGGGCAAAAGCCGAACATACCCTCCCTGACCTTATCATTGTGGATGGTGGACGTGGCCAGCTTGATATTGCATATAATGTTATTCGCAATCTTGAACTTGAAACCCCTATTGTCGGTATTGCAAAGGGGGAAAACCGAAATGCCGGTGAAGAAACCCTTTATCAAAAAGGACACAGACCTATAAACCTTGCGAAAAACGACCCTATTCTTTTCTATCTTCAAAGAATTCGTGATGAAGCACACAGATTCGCCATCTCAACCCACAGAAAAAAGCGTGAAAAATCACATTTCCGTTCTGCCCTTGATGATATAGACGGTATCGGTGCTACAAAAAAAAGAAATCTTCTCAATTACTTCGGAAGTGTAAAAAATATCATAAACGCAGATATCTCTGAACTTACAAAGGTTGATGGGATAAATAAAAGCCTTGCCGAAAAAATTTATAAAACTTTTCATTAAAAACTATTGAATAAAAAATTTATGCTAGTAATATGTATCGGTATAGGAAACAAAGGAAACAAAAATGAAAAAAAAGAATTGTCAAAAAAATCTTCTTTGGGCATTACCAAACGTACTTACATACATTCGAATTCTTATCATTCCTGCAATTTTTTGCATACTTTACAGTGATAACGAAATCTATTCAAATGTTGTTGCATGCTTTTTATTCGGTCTTGCAAGTATAACTGATTATTTCGATGGCTATCTTTCACGAAAAATGAAATTAACCTCTGAAATCGGAAGATTTTTGGACCCAATCGCAGACAAGCTTTTAGTTGCAACAATCTTAATAGTTTTAGTTCAAACAAAATTTATCGGCGTTTTCGAAACAATTCTTGCTTCTGTTATAATTTGCCGTGAAATATTTGTTTCCGGACTTCGTGAATATCTTGGTAATTTCCATATAAAAATGCCTGTATCGAAACTCGCAAAATGGAAAACCACATCTCAACTCTTTGCAATTGCTTGCCTAATACTTGGCAACCCACATATAAACAAATTTTATAACAGTTTCTGGGATTACTTTACATTCAACGTATATGTTGCCGGAATTTGCTTACTTTTAATTGCAAGCATTCTTACAATCTGGACCGGAAAACAATATATGACTATTGCATTCAAATATATGCAAGATAAAAAACAATAGTTTTCATAACAACAAACAAAAACCCTACATCAAATTTGTGGGGCTTTTTTATTAATTTTTTTTAATTATTCAAAAGATTCTTTCTGGAATTATACTTTTTTATCAATTCTTCAAACATCTGAATATATCCAGAAATTATCTTCTTATGCATATAATGTTTTGCAACTTCGAAGCCCGCCTCAACAATTTTTTGCTTTTCTTCCTCTGGCAAAGCAATAATTTCCTTCAAACGCTTCTTTATTAAATAATTATCATTTTTTGGAACAAAGAAACCAGTCTTACCTTCAACAATAAATTCCTTTGATTGAGAATTTTCAACAGTCACAACCAATTTCTTTTGCATCATTGTTTCCAAAATATATTTTGAAAGTTCGGAATCATCAAATGGTAAAAAAGCAAATTCAGCCACACTTGATGAAACAAAACTCTTCTCAATTTCCGGAATAAATCTTGATCTTGCCTTAATATTAACACGTGAAGCATAGTCCTTCACATATTCCTCATCCGGACCACTTCCAACAATAAAGAAATAAGTATCCGAAACGACACCGACAGAATCAAATGCACGCTCAAAACCAACATTTTTCAAAAATGTTCCGGCAATATAAACAATTTTTGCCTTTTCCGGAATAAAATAGCTACGCTTGTCCACAGGAATATTGTTATCATATAAATACATAAATGGTGGAAGCAAGAATGAACGAGATCCACTATACCCGTGCGACTTTGCAAAATTCAACACATCCTCAATATTAGTCATTATATAATCAGTATTTTCATAGGATGAAAGATTTTCCTTTTCATTTAAAAATGAAATCTGAACCCCACCTGTTTCCCATGCAATCTCACGTGCAGTCTTTCCATACTTAATAATAAGATCAGGATGAAACGAAGAAAGCAAAAGCCATGTTTTAAACTTATTTTTTAAATTATTAGTTTTTCCAGACTTTGGAACCTTCCAATTTTGAATATCACACAAAGTACTTACCCATCCAAGGTCCGCACCTTCCGGAGCATATATCTTTTGTTGAATATTTTCGTGGGACAAAGCCAAAATAAACTCAGATATAGTTTTTTTGTGGGTTTTAAAATAGTCACCATCGATAATATGTAAAATTTTCATATTTAAAACCCTTTTATTTTATGTTATATAGTATTATAATAACTTATAAAATTAAACTAATCAAGGATTAAAATGATTTTACAACCGATAAAAGAAAATCTTGAAATAATAGCACAAAAACTCTCCGCCGGAGAAGTTGTAATTTTCCCAACAGATACGGTTTTTGGGATTGGATGTATCGCAACAAATTCAAAATCCATTGAAAAAATATATGAACTAAAAAAACGTGAAAAAAGCAAATCATTACTACTTAATGTTCCAAATATTACCGCAATAAAAAAGATTGCAAGGGTAACACTTCGTGATGAAAAATTAATAAAAAAATTTATGCCCGGTGCCCTAAGTTTGATTTTAAAAGTAAAAGAGAATACCCAACTTTCTAACTATGTAATAAAGGATGGGAAAATCGGCATCCGCATCCCAAACAATAAAACATTGCTTTGGATTCTAAAAAAAATCAAAACTCCACTTATTTCAACCAGCTGTAACCTAAGCGGAAATCCTGCCTGCCTAAGTGCAAATGACGCCGAAAAAATCTTTGGTGATAAGGTTTTAATATTAGATACCCACGAGAAACTTTCTGGTCAATCATCAACAATAATCGATACAACAGAAAAAGAAATCATATATCTCCGTGAAGGAAAAATAAAATTTGATAAAATAAAAAAGATATAAACTATCCAAGTTTTTCAATAATCTTTTTTATGAATGGAATTGTAATTCTGTGTTTTTCTTCAAACGAAAGTAAATCAGCCTGATCGACAATATATTTCACAGAAACGGCATTTCTTGTAATATGCTTAACAATATATTCAATAACATCCGGCGCAACAATAATATCCCTTTCCAAAAATTGTTTCACAAGCAATGCCTGTAAAAAATCATCATCAGGTGGATAAATATTTGCCACAGGAAAACTTTGAAGTCGTGTTTTTAAATCCAAAATTTTAAAATTCAAAGTTGAAAATGCAACTTCGGTAGTCAAAAGAATTTTTGTATTACACTCCTGTGCATAATTTATCACATGAAACAAAGCTTCTTCTAAATCGAAATTGCCAATAATTTCATCAACATTTTCAACAACCAAAGCAGAATTAACAGGAACTATATCAGAAAAAAGTTCCTCCGAAAGCTCCTTTGCGTCATAAACTTTTGACCCAGTTTTCTCACTAAAAAGCCAAGCCAAATGAGTCTTTCCCGAAGATTTTTCACCCAAAACAACAACACATAAATTATTATTCCACTCTGGATACAAATCAATCCACTCTACCGCTTCTACATTACAAGGAGAAACCAAAAAATCTTCACGTCCCAAAAGGCGCCTATGCTCCAAAAGAAGTGGAAGTTGTTGCATTTTTTACCTCTTAATAATTAAATATTCACCTTTGTTTTCAACACCAAAACCCATCCCTGAAAGTGAAGAAATAACAGAATCCAAATCATAATTATATTTTATCTTTAATTGAACCCTATTATATTTTAGTGCTTGAACTTCCATATTTTTGAATACAGGAACTTTTGAAAGTTTTTTTTCCAAATCCAACCAATCAGAAAGAGAGTAAATAGGAACCAAAACAGAAATATATTCACTATCTCTAGTAGTCATTGCATACTTATATGCATCATTCAAAACTTGTAATATAGCATGAGGCACAGATGAATAAGTATCTGCCAAAACATCTTCTTCTATACCAAACAATTTATCCTTTACAGAAATGTTAAAATTACCATTTGAATTTCCAACTGACTTTACAATAACAACATTACTTACATTAGGAATGCTTGCACGAAATCTTGAAAGATCAGCCTTCTCCACATCAAAAGAAAACTTTGATGAACTATAGGCAATTACAGGAATAATATTTTCATTATCAATATTATTCATAAAATCAAAAGTATCGTTTCCCTTAAATACAATCAAAGTATATGGAGGCACATCAGAAACAACATTCAATCCCTGATTTTTAAGATACTCTGTCATAATACCTTTATTTATCTGAATATTAACGCTTGCACTATACGAAGATGAAGTTGTCTTTTCATTATTAAGTTTCACTGTCTGCACAAACTTTTCCATATTATAGCTATCTGGAATTATAACCTTTGGTAAATCCTCTGAAACAAGTATACGTGAAAGCACTGTATTAAAAGCTTTCACCTTTGCATTTTCCAAAGCTTGCTTTTTCGCGGCACTGGAAGAAACTGCATTTGCTGAAACACTAATACCATTTACAGAATAAAAGTTCTGACCACCTGCACAAAAAACAGGAACAGAAAAAATCATAAACAATAAAATAAAAAATATCTTTTTCATATAACTTACCCCACAGGATTAAAAGAAGTTAAGTATACTAAGTATACATATAAAAACCAAAAATTTCAACATATTTATAATCAAGCAAGAAATCAGCCGTTTTTATTTTTTTACTTTACTTTTCTTTAAAAATATGAGATTATTTAAAGCATGATAAACTTATTTAAAAAACATAAAAAAAAGGTAAATCCAATAATTCAAAAGGATACCGAAGCAAAAGAATTTAAATCCATTGTTCCGCCCGAATGGAATGATGGAAGTAAACTTGTAACTATTGATGATTTGAAAAAAAATGATTTCTGGGACGATCTTATAAAAATAGATGATTACACTAGAGATTTTGTTTCAAAAGCAAATGACTTTATAAAAAAAATAAAAAAAATCGAACCTGAAAAATGTACATCGGTATCTGAAGCAAGAAAGATTTATGATGACTTAGAAAATCAGGTATACCAACTAAATGACAATATTAATGCATTCCGTAACGAACTTATAAATTTTTATAACAACAATTTAAACCAAAGTTTGGAAATAACTTTTGATAAACGATTTATGTAATACATAAAGGGACCAAAATGAAAGATTTAATTTCAATTATCGTACCTGTTTATAATAGAGAAAAATACATAGATAGATGTATCAAAAGCCTTATTTCTCAATCATATAAAAATATCGAAATTATTTGCGTAAACGATGGTTCAACAGATAACTCTTTGGATATTTTAAACAGTTATGCAAAAAAAGATAAACGTATAAAAATAATCAACAACCCACAAAATATGGGTATCGGTTATTCCCGAAATGCAGGTATCAAAGCATCAACCGCCGAATATATCATGTGGTGCGACAGTGATGACTGGTTCGAAAAACATACGTGCAAAAAAATGCTCAAAGCAATTATAAACTCTGGTGCTGATTTGGCAGAATGTAGTGCAAAAATCATTTTTGATAAGGAAAATCTAGGTGTCAGAAAATATTGGAATAAAAATAAAGACTGGGAACTTAAATCATCCGGTAAAAAAGAAGTAAATTTAAGCATTGTTGACAGTACCGGAAAATTCTTATGGAACAAAATAATAAAAAAATCCATAATAACAAAAAACAATTTAAAATTTCCTCAAATTCCAACACACGAAGATACTGTGTTTATGACACTTTACTTAATGTTTTCAAAAAGTACATTTTTACTTCAAGATAAACTTTACAATTACGTCATTCATTCCGGCTCTGCAATTGATAATGTTTACGAAAAGGTAAAGGGTGTAACATCTTTTATCTGGATAAAGTATTTAATAAGTGAAGTAAATAAGGTAGTTAAAGAAGTAAATTCAAGAGAGCTAACTATTAAATATAATGATTTCACATACTACACAATTTCCGAAATGATAAAGGAGTATATTGAGGTTCTAAAATTAGTAAGGGATAACCAAGTACATGAACTAAGACTCCTAAGAAAAAAAATTGATGAATTTGAAAATAAAAAATCTTAATAAAAGATAATAAATACCTTGAAAAAACATTCTTATTTTCCTATAATTCAATAGAATTATAAAAAAGGAGATTAAAAATGAGTAAACATCACGAAGTTGTAATAATTGGTTCTGGCCCTGCTGGCTATTCTGCTGGAATTTATGCTGCAAGAAACGGAAATAAACCATTGATAATCACAGGAATGGAATTCGGTGGCCAAATCACAAAGTCATTTGATTTGGAAAACTATCCTGGATTTACAGAAAAAATCGATGGACTATACCTAACTGAACAAATGAGAAAACAGGCTGAAATCTTCGGTGCTGAAATTCTTGCAGATACAGTTATAAACGCAGATTTAAACAATCGTCCTTTTACTCTTAAAACTGAAAATGGTGAAGAAATCACTGCTGATGCTGTAATCATTGCAACTGGTGCATCATGCAAAACTTTGGGGCTTCCAAATGAAAAAAAATTAACAGGCCACGGCGTTTCATACTGCGCAACATGTGATGGATTCTTCTTCCGTGATAAAGAAGTTTTCGTTATAGGTGGAGGAAACACTGCTGTTTACGAAGCATTGCACCTTTCAACTGTATGCAGCAAAGTTACAGTAATCCACCGCAGAGATCATTTCACTGCTGAAAATATCAATCAAAAACATTTCTTTGATACACCAAATTGTGAAGTTATTTGGAATTCTACAGTCGAAGAAATTGTTGAAACAGATGGCAAAGTTTCTGCATTAAAGGTAAAAAACACAAAAACAGGCGAAGTTACAGAATACCCAACAGAAGGTGTTTTCATTGCAATAGGTAACAAACCAAACACAGAAATTTTTGCAAATCAAATAGAACTTGATGAAGCTGGATATATAAAAACAAAACCAAACCTTTGCGCAACAAACATCGATGGCATTTTCGGTGCTGGTGATGTAAAAAATCCACACTTTAAACAAGTTGTAATTGCCGCTGCAAGTGGTGCCCAAGCTGCAATGGAAGCAACAAAATATTTGCTTTCATCAAAGTAAACAAAAGTTTTAGGAACATCTACTTGTGGAAATATTAAAAGCTTTATGTCATCATATTTTTATGATTGATATTTGCAAAACATACAGCATAGAACAAACTTTAAATACCGGAAAGTCTTTATTAAAAACTGCCGGTATTGAAAGTTTTGATTTGGATGCAAAGGTTTTACTTTCATACGTTTTGGGTATGGAAAGTTATGAACTTATTTCCCATGCAAATACCGAAGTTCCTTTAAAGCTTTATCACCACTATATGAAATTAATAAAAAGAAGGGCTAATTCCGAACCTATTGCACAAATCACAAAGTTCAAGGAATTTTGGTCCCTTCCATTCAAAATTTCAAAAAAAACTTTAATTCCAAGACCCGACAGCGAAACTATTATCGATGCGATTAAATCAGAATTCAAAGACAAAAACTTTTCATACAAAATTCTTGATATGGGAACCGGCTCTGGATGTCTTCTTTTAAGTCTTTTATCAGAATTCAAACAAGCGTTTGGTATAGGAATTGATATACAATCCGGTGCTGTAAAAACAGCAAAACAAAACTCTAAAATTTTATCTTTTGATAACCGTTCAATAATAATTAAACAAGATTGGCACAAACCCAAACCAAACAAAAAGATAATATCAAATAAATTTCACATCATCATTTCCAACCCACCATACATAACTACAAATGATATGAAAACACTTGATAAAGATGTAAAGAAATTTGAACCACAAAAGGCTTTGTTTGGTGGTCGTGACGGACTCGATGAATATCGTGCAATTTCTCAGGCAATATATAACTGGAATATCCTTGAAAAAAATGGAAAAATATTCCTCGAACTTGGTAAAGGCCAAGAAAACGATGTAAAAAAAATATTCGAAGCATTCGGTTTCAAATTCGAAAAATATTTTAAGGATCTAAGCGGCATCATCCGTGTCATCGAATTTTCAAAGAAATAAAATATATTAATTCTTAACCTTACATCAGGCTTTAGCAATATTTAAAAATCACACTATTTTCAATAACAAAAAAATTCAAGATTACAAAATCTACAACTATATAGTAAATCTTCGTTGAAGTTGTTCCTCAGTAACAATATATTTTCTACTATCTACTTCAGATTTTTTTCGTTGTTCCGCTAAATGTTTTTTACAATCTTCAAGAGGAATTGATGTAAATCCATCTTTTACACACTCCGATAAAGCTTTTTCCATTTTTTCAAAACTATCTATTCTTTTCATCATATACTTCATAGTAATTTGTTGTATGAAAAGAATAACAAAAATATCTTCTTTTGCCCTCTACCCTAGATAACTCCATTCTACAATAAAAACCCCGTTCCTCAACCATAAATGTGGCTTAATTTTTGTTTTTGCCATACACTTTGCCATACAGTTGCTAAACATTTGCAAAATCCCCTAACCTTTTTACAGCATCAAAAATGCTAAGTTATTGTTTTTACAAGTGTTTTGCAAAAGATAAAAATTTAAACTTTATAAAAAGTTAAAATAAATAAGTGAGTAAATTCAATGAGTTAAGTTGGTGCAGATGGCCGGAATCGAACCGGCACGGACGTTTGAATGCCCGAGGGATTTTAAGTCCCTTGCGTCTACCTGTTCCGCCACATCTGCATAGGTAGAAACTCTAAAAACAGATACATTATAATACTTTAAATGATTTTTTCAAGCAAAATATAAAATTATTTAAATACAAGTCACTTTTGCAATATCTTTTGTTTCTGTATCATACTCAAAAGAAAAGCATGCACAATTTCCGATTCGCACATCCTCACTTAAAAACTTAAGTAAAACAATTTTTATAAATGCCCCATGAGTAACAAGCAAAACATTATCTTCATCCGCAGGAACACTATCCATAAAAGAAATAAATCTTGAAAAAACTTCATCAAAAGTTTCTGCATTGGAAAGTCGCATATTCACATTTCCAACATTACTTCCACCAACAAAAATTGCATCAAAAAGAGATTTAAGATGAGAAGGTAATTCCGAATAAATCTTTCCTTCTGCATCACCAAAACAAACCTCTTTCAAAAAAGGACTTTTATTAACATTAATCCCAATTTTTTCAGAAATAATATCCGCAGTCATACTTGCACGTTTAAGAGGACTTGTGTAAATATAAGATATAGGAACACCAACTTTAAGCAAATGTTTTGCAATATCACCAGCCTGCTTTTGACCGAAATCACTCAAAGGAATATCTGTCAATCCCTGAATTCGACCAATTTTATTCCACTCTGTTTGCCCATGACGAACTAAATAAAAAGTCTTTTTCATAACAAAATCCAACTAAAACTTCAAACCACTTAAATCAGGCATATTTGCAAATTCGCCACTATCTTTAAGTTGCTTTGCCATATTCATAAGTCCTTTAAGTCCGCCCATGCTATTCATTTGATCCATAACAGATTTTGTCTTTTGATATTGACGAATAAGTTTTTCCACATCAGAAACAGAAACACCCGCACCTTTTGCAATACGCTTTTTTCGCCCCATCAAAATAATATCAGGATTTCTGCGTTCCTTTGGAGTCATAGAAAGAATAATTGCTTCCTGTCTTTTCATCATATCATCATTCATTCCCGCAGATTGAAGTTTATCCGCCAATCCACCAATACCAGGAAGAAATTTCATAATTCCACCAATGGAACCAAGTCTTTTAACCTGTTTAAACTGAGCAAGCATATCTTCAAAAGTAAATTGTCCAGACATCATTCGTTCAGTAAGACGAGCAGCTTCTTGCTCATCAATTTTTTCCTGCGCCTTTTCCACCAACGAAACAATATCACCCATCCCAAGGATTCGGCTTGCAATTCTATCAGGGAAGAAAAGTTCTATATCATCAATTTTTTCACCACTTCCTAAAAACTTTACCGGCACCCCAGTAACAGTCTTCATAGAAAGGGCAACACCACCCCTTGCATCACCATCAACTCTAGTCATAACAATACCAGTCAATGACAAGGCATCATTAAATGAATTTGCAATATTAATACCATCCTGACCAACCAAAGCATCAACACAAAGCAAAATTTCATTCGGAGAAATTTCAGATTTTATCTTTGAAATCTCCTTCATCATTTCATCGTCAATGCTTACACGACCAGCAGTATCGACCAAAACGACATCATAATCAGCAAAAACTTTTTTCGCACGTTTTATAATATCAAATGGAGTTTCATTCTGAACAATAGAAAGAGTATCAACACCAATTCTTTCACCCCAAACAGCAAGTTGTTCTCTTGCCTGAGGTCTATAAACATCGGTTGAAAGCATAAGTACTTTTTTTGAATACTTCTCAGCAATAAATTTCGAAAGTTTTGCGGTAGTTGTAGTTTTACCACTTCCATTAAGTCCGGCCATCAAAATGATAAAAGGTTTCTTGTCAAAATTAAAACCATCATTTTTTTCACCAAGCATAGAAACAAGTTCATCATTAACAATTTTTACAACTTGATTCGCTGGACTTACATCTTCAATAATTTTTTGCCCAACAGCTTTTTCTTCAATTCGTTTCAAAAAGTCTTTTACAACAGAAAGGGAAACATCCGCCTCTAACAAAGCAATTTTTATTTCCCTTAACGCATTTTTAACATCAGCTTCAGAAAGTTTATCCTTTCCACGAATTGCATCAAAAGTTTTAAGCAATTTTTTTGATAAAGATTCAAACATAAACTACCAACCTTTTCATTAATTTATTGCACTTGGTTTTATATCACCAAATATTTCCTTTATACCCAAAATTTCATCAACAAGAACATAAATATCTTTCAAATATTCACGTGCAGGCAAAGAGAATTTTGATGCATCATTTTCATATTTTTCAATATAAAGTCTGATTGTTGCACCAACAGTACCAGTACCAGAAAGCCTGAAGAAAATTCTTACATTATCTTTGGTCAAAATCTGCACACCTTGCGCCTTTGAAACTTCACCATTAACAGGATCGGTATAATCAAAAACTTCTTTTTTAGAGATTTCAAAGTTACCATATTTTTTACCGTCAATATTTGCAACTTTCATATCTTCCCAAAGCTTTGTTGCCTTTTCCTTATCCACACCTTCATAACTGTATTGAGAGTAGAAAATACGGCCATTTTCATTCCACATTTCTCTAACCAATTCTTCCACAGTTTTACCAGTACGAGCCAAAATATTAAGCCAGAAAAGTATCGCAAAAATACCATCTTTTTCACGAATATAATCACCACCTTGACCAAAGCTTTCTTCACCACAAAGATTTATCTTTCCAGCATCAAGAAGACTTGCAAAGAACTTCCAACCAGTAGGTGTGTTATACACATCAAGCCCCATACTCTTTGCTACTCTATCAACTGAACTTGAAGTTGGGATTGATCTTGCAACACCAGAAAGTCCATTTTTGTAATATGGAACAAGCTTGTGATACTTTGTCATAATTGCCAAGCAATCAGATGGTATAACATAGAACTTGTTTCCAAGTATCATATTTCTATCACCATCGCCATCACATGCACAACCAAAATCTGCCATACCATTCATCATATCATCAAAGAAATCCTTTGCATATGTTGGATTTGGTTCTGGATGTACACCACCAAAATCATCCATAGGAATAGAATTTAAAATCCATTCACGTTTTGCACCAAGTCTGTTTACAAATATTTCAACAGCCGATGGACCAGTTGACGCATTCATTGCATTAAAGCGGAATGTATGACCAGCCTTAAACCAATCACGAATTGCATCAAAATCAAACATAGATTCCATTAAATCAGCGTAATCTTTTATTGGATCAAGATATTCTACTTCCGGAAGATTCAATGCATCTTCATCAGAAATATCCAAACTCAAATATTCCTTAATAACTTTTGTTTCATCGTAAATTGCATTTGTGATAACTTCTGGTGCACCACCACCATTGCTCATTTCAACCTTAATACCAAAATCACCATTTATACCACCAGGATTATGTGAAGCAGAAAGAATAAATCCACCATCAGTATTGTATTTTTTGATAATATTAGAAATTGCAGGTGTAGGAGCAATCAAATCACGACCAACAACCAAAACTTTTTTAATACCATTTGCAACAAGTATTTTTATAATCTTACCAAGAACTTGTTTACCAGGATATCTTCCATCTCCACCAACAACCCAACTGTTAAGGATATCGCCATTATTTTTTCTTACACTAACAGAAGCCTGAACAAAATTTTCAAGATAATTTGGTTCCATAAAAACTTTTGTTTGTTTTCTTAAACCACCTGTACCAGGTTTCTGATTTTCAAAAGGTTTTGTTTCTACTTTTATTACTGTCATAATTATCTCCTTTGTTATTTTGTGTATAGGAGATAAGATAGCACCTTTTAAAATTATAAGCAAGAAAAGTTTTTATCTTAAAATATTACACCAATCTTTGTTACTTTTCATCAAATTGCAAAGGTTTTCAAGTTTTGCTTCGTTTCCCTTTACAAAAACACGATAAAACATACCCTTTCCTTCAACATTTTCATATTTAATAAAAGGATGTAATATTGTTATCAAAGGATACTTTTCTTTCCAAATTTCAACACCTCTTTTTGCTGTTTCTTCAGTTGTATATGATGCAATATGAGCAACCAAAACATCTTTTTCTATTTCAGGGACTGATTTTACAATATTCTTTCGTTCAGAAACAGTATCCAAAGAAGCCTCTTTTTTACTCAAAGTTGCATTCTTTTTTACCAAAGGATTAACCACATTATCCAAAATAACTTCTTTCTTCTTTTCTTCGGTATTCATATTCTTAGGAAGCAAAAGTTCCGGATGTCCATTTGCAGCAAAATTTTCATCCAAATATGCTGCATTCTTTGATGAATTAATAGCGGGTGTTGGAACATAAGTAGGAACTTGCTCCACAGGTTTAGAAACCGTATCAACACCAGCCAACTTTTCTTCACTATCTTCTTTTTTCTCTAATTTATTTTTAGAAGAAATAATCAAAGGATGAGTTTCCACCGCCCCAACCTTCTCTTCAATAATGTTTGAAAAAATTATATCATTACCATCAAATTTTTTTTCTGGAATTTGTTTCAAAACGAATGGTTCATTTTCTGTTGATTTTGCAACTTCTATTTTTTCATCTTTTACTTCACCTACCTTCTTTTCATCAGACTTTGTTTCAATATTAGTTTTAGCCACAGTCTTTGTATCTTTCTCCTCATCATCGTCATCATCAACATGAGCTTTATTCAAATTCTGTTTCAAATCATTTTTTGCATCTTCAATTGCCTTTTTATCCTCTTCAGGGAAAGCAGAAGGAACGACATAAACAGGTTTTATTTGTTCAGTTACGACAACTTTCTGTTCAGACAAAGTTTTATCTTTCTCTATTTTTATAGGATCAGCTTTTTGAACTTCTGTTTTATTCTCAACCAAAAGATTTTTATCTTCTTTATTTTCAATAGCAGATGATTCTTTTAACTTATTTCCAGATTCTTTTAACTTATTTCCAGATTCTTTATTCTCTACACCGACATCTCTTTTTTCTGTACCAGATTCTTTATTTAAAGGTTTAACCTCCACAGGCATCAAACTATGTCTTTGATCAAAATCAGGAACTTGAGTTTTTATTTCATCAAAAGGCTTGTTATAGTCTACATTATCCGCAGAAAAAGCAACCTGCGAAAAAACGACTAATGAAAAAATAGTAAACAAAAATTTATTCATATTTCCTCCATAAAAACAAAATCTTGTGTTAATCACAAAAATATGATACAATATGAAAATCATAGGGGCAACAAAAAAATGAGTAAAAATATTTTATTACAAGGCGAAAAAAGAGATAACGAAGAATTTTCAACTTTGAAATCAAAGTATGATGATTTTAACAAACAATATGGATACAGAAAAATCAATCCAATATACATATATTTTTCTGCATTAATCCTAAGCGTTATATGGATAGGTCTTATCTGGTATTACGCAAGCAACAGTGTTTATAACTGGTCATCATTTTTCAAAATGCTTCCTCATGAATTCGGTGGGTTCTTAGCCGGAACCATAATGCCTATTGGTTTTATATGGATGGTTGCCATGTATATTGATAGAAATATCAATTCAAACTATGAACACAAAGTTATTTATCCATTTTTGCAAAGTATTATTGACCCACATGGTGATACTTCTGTTATAACAAAAGTTATTACAAAAAAAATTGAAACAGAAACAAACGAACTTAAAAAGACAATTGATAAGTTTGTTGATTACTCTGAAAAACTTGCATCAATCCATACAAACATCGAAAACCAGGTAAAAAATACCATTGATGCAATAAAGAAACACGAAACATCTGTAAAATCTATAACAACAGAATTAAATAACACAACTGATTCTGTAAGTGTAAAAACAAAGGATATCTTATCCGATATTGAAAAACATATCGCAACACTTAATGATACAACTGATACAGCAGAAAAGAAAACAAATAATATAACAGAAAATCTTTTAACTGAAACAGACAGACTTGAAAATACTATAAGAAAGACTGCCGAAATTGTTGAGGCAATCTCAAAAACTATTGATACAAATTCTGATAATATTGATAACTCTACAACTGATGCGATAAAGAGAATAAAGGATGTTGAAGCAACATTCGATACAATAAACGAAAGAATTCTTTCATCATCAGAAATTGCCGAAACTCGTGCAAATCAAATTCTTGATACAGTTTCAACAAAGTCTGCAGAATTCGTAACAAAAGCAAATATTTCTGCCGAACGTGTAAATTCTGTTATGAATAACATAACAAATTCAGTCGACACTATTGAACGTATTACAAAAGAAAACGAAACAACATCAAAAGAAACTCTTGCGCTTATAACCGAACAATCAAACAATATGATTGCAAATTTACAAAAGCAAGCTTCTCGTTTTGAAAACAATTCAAATTCTATCTTAAGTATAGTAAGTCAAGCCGAAGATAAATTTACACATATTGATAAAGGTATTGGTTTGGTTTCCGAAAATATAATAAATCATTTCAAAAATATTGCACAAGAAATCAATAATCAAAAAGAAAATCTTTTCACAACATCAAGCGAAGTTGCAGAGAACATCAACAATGTTTCCGAAAAAATTCTTGCTGAAAAAAATAACTTCATATCATCAATTTCCGATATAAAAGATATTGCACAAAATACTACATCTGAAATGAAGGTATCTTCTGGTGAAATTATTTCAACATCCGATACGATCAAAAATGCAGCAAAAGAAATTAATGAACTTATGACTAACTCAAGCCATAATTTAAGTAACCAAGCAACAATTACACTTAAGGTTGCAAGTGAAATAAAGGATACTTTAAGAAACGAAATTGGCGAACTTGAAGAAGTTGCGAACAGTGTTGCTGCACAAAGCCGCCTTGGTGAACTTTCCATTGAAACACAAGGTAAAAAACTTTCTGATATAACAGAAAACTTAATGATAAAAATCAGTTCTATGAATGGAAAGATTTCATCAACAACAAACAACATCTTAAACCTTGGTGGTCAAATAGATGCAAAGTTAAATGCAATAAACGATGCAATTTTACAAAAGAGTTCACAGGCTGCAAAAATCATAAACGAAGCCATAGAACGCAGTGTATCATCAACCGACAATTTCAAAGGTATTGCATCAACATTCTTTGAAAATTCTATGCGTTCAAACAGTGAAATTTCAAAACTTATTTCTGATTTGAAACAAGAAACCTTAACTCTTGATAACACATCAAAATCAACCAGAGAATTGGTTGGAAATATATCATCCGAACTTATTCGAGCATCACAATCTTTGCCTGAATTAAACTCACATATTTCTGCAATAGATACAAACTTACAAAACACAAATTCAAGTATTGAAAGTTCAATAAATCTTACAAATAAAAAGACTGCCGAACTAATTGAAAACCTTTCAAACATTGAAAAACAATTCTCTAAATTTGTAAGTGAAAAATCATCAGAACTTGATTTCATATCAAATGCTTCTGCACAATCAATTACAAAAATTGCAAACTATACAAATAAACTTAGTGAAGAAGCACAAAAATCACTTTCTGAATTCAAACTTCAATACGAAGCAGTTGAAGCATTATCAAAACAACAAAAGCCAGTTCAACAAACAAAAGCTCCTAGTGTTTCAACAGAAAATTTCTTAAACGAAGCTGGCTTTATCATTGAAAAATTAAATTCTATTTCAATTGATATTTCTCAAATTCTAAGCCCTGATGTAAGCCAAGATTTATGGAACAGATATAATGCCGGACACAAAAATGTCTTCTCTCGCTATCTTGCAAAAATGCTCGACAGAAAACAAGTATCTGCCCTACAAAACTTAATTGCAAAAGATTCGAATTTGGCAACTCATATAAAATCATTTGTTGCAGAATTTAATAACATAATATTAAAAGCATCAACAACTGATAAAAGTGATATCTTGGTTACAACACTCACATCCACAGATATTGGAAAAATTTACATTATTTTGAAAGAAGTTATTGCCTAAAATTCAAATGGGTCACGCATAAAAAAGCTATTATCAAATTCGGCAATTTCCATCTGGAATTTTGCCTCTTCTGACATCTTTGATAAATCCCAAGCAGGATCCCAAATAACCTTTACCTCAACTTCAGCAACACCATCAACAGCCTCAACACTTTCCGCCACCCAAATTGGAATCTCATCCGCCATAGGACAAGTAGGCGAAGTAAGGGTCATCACAATTTTTACATTACCTGTCTTTTTATCCAAATCAACATCATATATAAGGCCAAGATTATAAACATCAACCCTTATTTCCGGATCAAAAACAAGTTGAAGCGCAGCAATAACTGCATCCTTTTTTTTCAAAGGTTTTTGTTTTTTTTCTAACGGCTTTCCCCTATGAATAATAATATCTTTAAGTTCTTTTATATCCGCATCAATTTTGATTTTTTCTTCTTCAACAGACGTTTTTACATCCAATTTTTCATCAACGGATAAATCTTGCTTAACGACATTTTTCACATCAACTTTTTTTTCTTCAACTTTCTTTCGTCCGAACATAATAAAACTACCTCAACATATTCAAAACTTTATTCAATGCTTCAATAAATTTATCCACATCACTTTCATCATTATATATACCAAAAGATACACGAATAGAGCTTTCGACACCCAAACGTTTATGCAAAGGTTCCGCACAATGTTTTCCAACACGTACACAAACACCCTTTTGACCAAGCATTAAACCAATATCAAACGATGAAACTCCATCAATCACAAATGAAACAATTGAATTTGAATCTTTTGAACTTAATAATTTTACACCATCAATCTTCAAAAGTTTTTCAAGCAAATATTCAGTCAAAACACGACCATGCTTTTCAATTTCATCCATACCAACAGATTGAAGAAAGTCAATCGCATACCCAAGTCCAACCACCTCAGCAATAGGAGGAGTTCCAGCCTCAAACTTTGATGGAACAGGTTTGAAAACAACATCATCAAAAGAAACGCTTTCAACCATATCCCCACCAAATTGATACGGTGGCATCACATCCAAAAGTTCATACTTTCCATACAAAACACCAATACCTGTTGGACCATAAATTTTATGCCCTGAAAAAACATAAAAATCCACATTCCACAAACTAACATCAACTTTTGAATGAACAGTAAGCTGTGCACCATCAATCAAAACCTTTGCCCCAACCGAATGTGCAACCTCAACAATCTTCTTTACATCATTTTTAAGTCCCAAAACATTCGATTGACCAGTTACACAAACAAGCTTTGTCTTCTCAGAAATATTTTGTTTAAGCCAATCATAATCCAACACACCATCATTCAACACAGGTAAATATTTAACCTTAACCCCAACAGTTTCTTCCAAATTTTTCCATGGAAGAAGATTTGAATGATGCTCCACCTCACTTACAATGATTTCATCATCAGTTTTCAAAAGTCGCCCAAAAGATGACGCAACCAAATTTATTGCCTCGGTTGTACCCTTTGTAAAAATAATCTCGGATGAAGAGTTTGCACCAATAAACTTTGCAACTTTTTCGCGCACTTCATCATACATCTCTGTCGATTTTTCAGAAAAGGCATAAAGTCCTCTATGGATATTAGCATAAGTCTCAGAATAAAACTTGCTCATTCCATCCAAAACACAAGAGGGTTTCTGAGCACTTGCACCACTATCCAAATAAACAATATTTGAATTTTGTTTAAAAATTGGGAAATATTTTTTAAAATCACTCATAACAAAATATACCTATTGCTTTTTTAATAAAAGTTACTATATAATATAATACACTTAAAACAAATAAACAAGGAGAAAAAATATGGCATTCACAGCAGTAAATGATACAAATTTTGAAACAGAAGTTTTAAAATCTGATAAGGTTGTTTTAGTTGACTTTTGGGCTCAATGGTGTGGTCCATGCAGACAATTTTTACCAGTAGTAGAAGAAGTATCAAACGAAATGGGTGAAAAGGTAAAATTCTGCAAAATGAATGTTGATGAAGGAAGAGAAACACCTGCAAAATATGGTATTACAGGTATTCCTACTATCATTATATTTAAAAACGGTGAAGTTGTGGCAAGCAACAGTGGCTCTATGTCAAAGAAAGCATTGACTGACTTCATAAATGCAAACCTTTAATTAAAAAAAGGAAAATGAAAGGAGGTCTACTATGACCAAAGATATGAAAAAAATACTAGATGAAATAGTTCTTCCTGAAGGATACAAACCTTCTGAAAAAGAAGAATATATGAACCCTATGCAACTTGCATATTTCCGTAAAAAACTCCTTGATTGGAAAAACGAGCTTTTACAAGGAAGTGAAAATGCAAGAAAAACTTTGGTTGAAGAAACTTCCGGTACTTACTCCACTGCCGGCGATGATATTGACCGCGCTAATGATGAAGCATTAAAACAACTTGAACTTCGTACACGTGATCGTGAAAGAAAAGTAATTTCAAAAATCGATGCTGCACTTCAAAGAATTGAAAACGGTACATTCGGTTACTGTGAAATCACTGATGAACCAATCGGTCTTAAAAGACTTGAAGCACGTCCTGTTGCAACTATGACTGTGGAAGCACAGGAAGAACACGAAGCAAAAGAAAAGCTTTACAGCAAATAATTTTTGCATAAAATAAAAACAAAAAAAGCTGGATTTAATAGTCCAGCTTTTTCATTTACAACAAAACTTTTTACAAATTTTCAAAAAGTTTATTTATAAGAGCAACACAAACACCACTCATTCCCTTTGGAGCAATATCATTTTCTTTATTCACCCATGCAGTACCTGCAATATCAAAATGAATCCATGGTGTACCTTCAACAAAAACCTTTAAAAATTCTGCCGCAGTAATAGAGCCAGCATATCTTTCAGGAGCACCAAGATTTTTAACATCTGCAATATCTGACTTTATCATATCAGCAAATTTTTTACCAAGTGGAAGTTGCCATACATCTTCCCCTGTTTTTTGTGATGCAGTTTTTACCATATCAACCAGCTTTTCATCATTTGAAAAGATTCCTGTTGTTTCTTCACCCAATGCAACCATAACCGCACCAGTCAATGTCGCAAAATCCATAACGAATTTTGGCTTAATATTTCTAACTGTATATGTCAAACAATCCGCAAGAACAAGACGACCTTCCGCATCGGTATCCAAAACTTCAACCGTCTTTCCACTTAATGACTTTACAATATCTCCAGGTTTATACGAAGCACCATCAGGCATATTTTCAGCAAGCCCAATAACACCGGTAACATTTATATTCATATTTCTTTTTGCAATACTTTCCATAATTCCAATAACTGTTGCAGCACCAGTCATATCGCTTTTCATTTCATCCATACCTCTTGATGGTTTAAGAGAAATTCCACCACTATCAAAGCAAAGCCCCTTTCCAACCAAAGCAACAGTATTTTTTGATTTCTTATTTCCAGTATATTTCATCACAACAATATAAGGTGGATTTTTCGAACCTGCACCAACAGCCAAAATAAGATTTGCCCCCATTTTTTCAAGTTCTTTTGCATCAATCACTTCAACCTTAATTCCTAATTTTGAAAGTTTTTTTGCTTCCTTTGCAAGGGCAGTTGTACTTAAAACATTTGATGGTTCGTTTGCCAAATCACGTGTTGTAATCACACCATCAATAACCGCCGACACATCCGAAAAATCATCTTTTGATTTCTTTGGATTTTGTGAATATACATTAAATAAAATTTCTGTTTTCTTTTCATCATCAACAGTTTTATATTTATCAAATCTATATGTCTTTAACATTGCACCATAAATAATTGCAAAATTTTTCTCATCTGCAAAATTATCAAGCATCAACAAAACATTTTCTTTCTTTTCTTTTGTTACATGAGAACCAATAATTCCACCAATCTTATGTAATACAATATCATCAAGTTCAGCTTCTTTACCAAGGCCAACCAAAATTATCTTTTCAGAGAAAATATCAACCACATCACCAACATTTCCCTTAAATTTTGAATTTTTAATTGTCTTAGAAATAATACCGCCAAGTTTTTTTTCAAAATTTTCTGTTAATTTTGAAAGCTTTGAATTTTCATAAACACCCAAAATTATTGCATCATAATTTTTTTCTATATCCGATGTGAAATTAATATTCATATTTTTCTCCCTATGCCTTTATTGAAGTTATAAACAATTTTTCCGCTGCACTAACTGCTTCCGGAGTAATTTTATCCCCAGAAATAATTCGAGCAATTTCATTCACTCTCTGTGGTTCAGAAAGTTGCTCCACAGAAGTAATAGTTGCATTTTTATCTTCATCAAAATATTTTGAAACCTTGAAATGATGATTTCCAAACGAAGCAACCTGTGGTGAATGAGTAACAACAAGTATCTGTATTGATTTTGAAAGTCTTGCCAAACGTTCACCAACAGCTGATGCAGTCGCACCACTTATACCTGTATCCACCTCATCAAAGATCATTGATGAAATAACCGAAGCATCAGAAATCACAACCTTTATCGCCAAAGTAAATCTGGCAAGTTCACCACCAGATGCAATCTTGTGAATATAGTTCTTTGTCGCACCAAAATTTGTTGACCCCATAAAGCAAACATTATCAATACCATTTGCCGAGTATTTATTTTCATCTGTTTCACGTGAAACAACAACTTCAAATGTTGCTTTTTCAAGCTTAAGTGGAGGAAGCTCCATCATAACCTTATTACTCAACATTTTACCATACTCTGAACGAACATCCGAAAGTTTATTCGCAATAACCAAATAATCTTCCTTAGCTTTCTCTGTCTGCTGTCTTTTTTCTTTCAAAACTTCATCTGAATTATTTATATTATCAACAGTATGTTTCAAGTTTGCCATAAATTCAGGAAGCTCATCCGGACTAACCTTGTGCTTACGAGACAACTCTCTAATAGAAAAAAGTCTTTCTTCTGTTTTTTCCAATGTCGATGTATCACCATCATTTTCAGAAAGTATCTGTCCTAATCTTTCATACGCATCAGAAATATTCGACACAACATTATCAAGCTCGGAAACAATAACTTTTATATTTTCATTTTTTGCATCATCCGGAATTCTTTCCAAAGCATAGCACGCATTGGAAACAAATTTTTCCGGTTCATCACCATACTTTGAAAGATATTCAAACGCATCCTTAATAGAAGTAATAATCTTTTCCGAATTCATCAAAATATGTCTTTTATTATTAAGCTCTTCTTCCTCACCCTTTTGTGGATTTAATGCTTCAAGTTCAGAAAGATTATGTTTAAGGTAATCTTCATCTTCCTTTGCCTTTGCAAAATTTGCTTCTATCTCTGCCAATTCTTTTTTACTTTTTTGCCACTTTTGATAGGCAAGTTTACACTCTTCTTTCAAATTATAATCATGCGCAAAATTATCCAAAATACCAAGATGTGTTGCTGGATTAAGTAAACTTTGATTATCAAACTGACCATGAATTTCAATCAATGTATCACCAATAAGTTTTAATATAGAAAGACTTACTGGAATATCATTTATATATGCCTTATTCTTTCCATCTTTATTTAATGTTCGGCGAAGTATTATTTCAAAACTTTCACCAACTTCACTTTGTGAAATAATTTCATTTTCAAGCAAAAGCTTTATCGAAGGATGAGTTTTTAACACATCAAAACTTGCAATAACGGACATTGAATCACTTCCATTTTTTATCATAGAAGTATCACTTCTCGCACCTAAGGCAAACGAAACTGCATCAAGGAGTATCGACTTTCCAGCACCGGTTTCACCAGTTAAAACAGTAAGTTTATGACCAAACGAAAGTTCCAAACTTTCAATCAAAATAAAATTTTTAATAACTAAATTAGTAAGCATTTTCTATCCATTATATTTAATAACTGTATTAATCATTTTTGCATTTTTCAAATTAGTAATAATATTGTTTAAATGCTCCAAATCCTTCACATCAATAACAAACATTATATCCATATATTCTTCTGTCCTACTTATAACACGGATATCTTCAATGTTTGCATTTTCCTTTGCCAAAATCGAAGTAATTTCATTCAAAACACCCGGCGAATTTTTCGCAAGTATAGAAAGTTTTGTTTTAAATGTAGAGTCTTGAAGAGCACTATAATCATTCCAATCAAGATGGAACAATTTTTCAGGTGTACTTTCAAACTTTCGTAAATTCTTACAATCTTTCTTGTGAATAGTAAATCCCTTTCCCGTATGAATAACACCAATAATTTCATCACCAGGAACCGGAAGACAACATCTTGCAAAATACACAGGAATATTCGCCATAGTTTTTGATGAAACTTGAACCTTTTGTTTAAGCTTTTCAAAAGTATTTTTTTCAATTGCATCAAAGAATGAATCCACATCAAAAACATTTTTATTTTCTGATACTTTCAAATCTGGATAAAGCGAGAAAATAACATGATCCGGAGTATACTCACGTGAACCAATAAGCAAATACAAATCATCAACATTTGATGCACCATACTTACCCAAAATAAGACTTAATTTCTTTTCACTAAAATCCTTTTTATAATGATTAAACGATGTTTGCAAAAGTTGTTTTCCAAACAAAATTGTCTGTTGTTTATGTTGTAATTTCAAGAAATGTTTTATCGCATTCTTTGCTTTCAATGTAACAACAAATCTCTCCCATTCCGGAGATGGAGATTGCGTCTTTGAAGTTAAAATTTCAACCATATCACCAGTTTTAAGTGGTGTACGAATATTTTTTATAACTTTATTTATCTTTGCACCGACACAGTGATTTCCAATATTAGAATGAATTTCATATGCAAAATCCAATGCAGTCGCACCAATAGGAAGTGCCAACAAATCACCATTCGGTGTAAAACAGAATATTGAATCAATAAATGCAGAAAGCTTTGTATTTTCCACAATTTCATCCGGTGAAGAAACATGTTGTATCGCATTAACCATATTTCTTAACCAATCAAAATCTTTTGATGTAGTATCTGTCTTTCCTTGTTTATAAAGCCAGTGTGCAGCATAACCATATTGTGCAACCTTATCCATTTCCTTTGTTCTTATCTGAATTTCGATTCTTTTTCCCGCAGGTCCAATAACACTGGTATGCAAAGATTGATACTTATTTGGCTTTGGTGTTGAAATATAATCTTTAAATCTGTTTGGTATCATTTTGTATGTAGAATGAATCATACCCAAAACCTTATAACAATCTTCTACTGTTTCAACAATAAATCTAAAGGCAATAATATCAAAAATTTCATCAAAAGTGATGTTTTTGTTTGTCATCTTTTTCCAAATAGAATACGGAGTTTTCTCACGTCCATATATTTGGGCACGAATTTTATGATTTGTTGTTAAATCACTAAGTTCATCAACAATAGGTTCAATTAAGTTAGTACCAGACTTTCTTAAGGATTCCAACTTTTCTTCTATAAAATGATATTCCTGAGGATAAAGTTCTTTAAAACAAACATTTTCCATAAAACTTTTCAACTTTTCCATACCCATACGTTCAGCAAGAGGTACATAAATTGTCAAAGTTTCCAAAGCAATTCTGCTTCGTTTTTCCTGTGTTGGATGATATTGAAGTGTTGAAATATTATGGTATCTATCAATAAGTTTTATAATCAAAACCCTAATATCTTTTGAAACAGAAATAACAAAATTTCTGTAATTCTCAGCCTTCAAAATCTTTTTCGAAGTAATCTTAATAGAACGAAGTTTAGTAAGTCCAGTAACAAGCTCCGCCACATCATCACCAAACAAATTTTGTATTGTTTTTACTGAGGTTTCTGTATCTTCCACCACATCATGAAGAAGAGCCGCAATAATAGAGTCCACGTCAAGTTCATACTCCTCCGCAGCAATAAATGCAACCTGTAACGGATGGGTAAAATAATCTTCGCCACTTGCACGTTTTTGCCCTGCATGTTTTTCCTGTGCAAATGTATACGCAAGCTCAAGTCTTGCTTTCTCCGAAGTTTTTAAATCTGGAATATATTTTTTAACGGCCTCTACTAAATCAGCTTTTGTCTTCATTTACAATCCTCATAATTAATAAATAATATGATATGCTAAAAACTTTGATTTGTAAAGGCTCTTTTCTTGTATTTTAGCTATTTTTTATTTTAGCAAAATAACCCTTGAAACTTCAATATTAATGATGTATTTTATAACAGTCAATTTAACATTATAATGAGGTTTATTATGGTTGCAAAAAATATGAATGATTTAGTTTCTCTTTGCAAACGTCGTGGTTTTGTTTTCCCAAGTGGCGAAATTTATGGTGGATTAAAGGGAACTTATGACTACGGTCCTTTGGGTGTTGAACTCAAAAATAACCTTAAAAAGGCATGGTGGAAAGCTTTTGTTTTTGATAGAGATGATTTCGAAGGGCTTGACAGTGCCGTTCTTTCAAACAAACTTGTTTTCAAACATTCCGGACACGAAAGTACTTTTACTGACCCTCTTGTTGATTGTAAAGATTGCAAACAAAGAATGCGTGCAGATAAGCTTAAAACTCCTGGTGTTTGTGATTTCTGCGGTTCAAAAAATTTAACTGAACCTCGTGATTTCAACCTTATGATGAAGGTGAATATTGGTCCAGTTGTTGATGAAAATTCCTATGGTTATTTAAGACCAGAAACAGCCCAAGGTATTTTCTGTAATTTCAAAAACGTACTTGATTCTACATCAAAAAAGGTTCCTTTTGGTATCGCACAAATCGGAAAATCATTCAGAAACGAAATCACACCTGGAAACTTTATTTTCCGCGTTCGTGAATTTGAACAAATGGAAGCTGAATTTTTCGTAAAACCAGGTGAAGATGAAAAATGTCATGAATATTGGATTACTGAACGTCGCAAATGGTGGCTTAAACAAGGTCTATCAGAAGAAAATCTTAAATTCGAAGTACATGAAAAATCTGACTTGGCACACTATGCAAAGGCATGTACAGATATCGTTTACCAATTCCCTCATGGTTTAGAAGAACTTGAAGGTATTGCAAACAGAACTGATTTTGACCTTGGTTCACACACAAAAGATGCTGAAGGTTTGGGTGTTCATGCGCACGTTTTGGAAAACAAAGATTCTTCTGCAAAACTTTCATACACAGATCCATATACAAAAGAAACTTATGTTCCTTACGTAATTGAACCATCTGCTGGTGTTGATCGTGGTATGCTTGCAATTTTAAACGAAGCATATACCGAAGAAGAACTTGAAAACGGAGATAAACGAATTCTTTTAAAATTAAAACCACACCTTG
This sequence comes from uncultured Pseudomonadota bacterium, assembly GCA_902785275.1. Taxonomy (GTDB): domain Bacteria; phylum Pseudomonadota; class Alphaproteobacteria; order Rs-D84; family CACZYB01; genus CACZYB01. Next base: position 38,165 of record CACZYB010000004.1, on the reverse strand, counting down.
CACCTGTAAAAGTTGCAGTTTTGCCTCTTGCAAAAAACAATGAACAACTTATGGAAAAGGCAAAAACTATCCAACAAAAAATCAAAATGCTTGGTATTGGAAAGGTTGTTCTTGAAACATCCGGAAATGTAGGTAAAGCTTACCGTAAACACGATGAAATCGGTACACCTATTTGCATTACTGTTGATTTCGAAACTTTAGAAAAAGAACCAGAAACAGTAACAATTCGTGACCGTGATACTATGAGTCAGATAAGACTTCCTGTATCCGAAGTTTTAAACTACATATCAAACTTTTTTAAATATATATAAGATAAATTATAAGGTGGCAACATGAACAAAAAAAAGTTCAATCAAAAAGTAAAAAAGATAACTTCATCAATCGTTGTTTATTTCTTAGTATTTTTTGCTGTTGCCAAATTATATAGCTATTTCAAAGTATTAAAAAAAGACAACTTTTACACCATTACCGCAGATATAAAGCACACAGATGAACTTAAATCTGGTGCTTTTGTCCGTCTTTCTGGTGTTGATGTTGGTACAGTATCGAAATTGGAACTTTTACCTGATTTTTCAGTAAAGGTTTACATGCAAATTCAAAACAATATTCAAATTCCTGATGATAGCTCTGTTGCAATATATACTGATGGTTTGATTGGTGCAAAATATATTGCAGTTCTTCCTGGTGGAAGTATGGATTATATGAAAAATGGTGACGAGTTTGAATTTGCCCAAGATTCTGTTAATATCACAGAAATGATTGAAATAGGTATCGAACAATTTAAAAAATCACAGGAGAAATAATATGTTTTTTTTCACACCAAAGGTAAAACTTACTTTCATAACAAAAAGTAAAAAATGGGAAAACAAAATCCCTAATATAAAAAAACTTTCTGATAAAGTTATTGCAAAAACTTTCAAAAAAATAAAACATCCTATTAAAAAAGGTATGGAAGTTAATGTAATGCTTACCAACGATAAAGAAATTCAAATATTTAACAAAGAATATCGTGGAAAAAATAAACCAACAAATGTTCTTTCATTTGAAACCGGTGATGAAATATTGCTTGGCGATATTGTAATGTCTATTGATACATTATTAAAAGAAGCAAAGGAACAAAAAATCACAGTATCCGATCATTACGCACATCTTCTTTGTCACGGAATGTTACACCTTCTTGGCTTTGATCATATAGAAGAAGATGAAGCAAACGAAATGGAATTTTTTGAAATAGAAATATTAAAGGAACTTAAAATTGCAAATCCTTACAAATAATAAATTTATATTTTTTATTATTGGTTTGTTGGGAGGATTCGTATATCCTCCTTTTGATGTATATTATCCATGGCTATCGGTCCTATTTCTTTCAATATACCTAACATACATGCTTATACAAATAGATTCTTCCACCAGCGGGAAGCAAGCATTCAAACGTATGTTTTGGCTTTCGGAAATCTCTTACATCATCTCATTCAACTGGATAATGAAACCATTTTTCTTTATCCCAGAAAATGTAATATTACTCTTAATATTAGCACCATTATCTTTATTCATATTCTCCGCATTCTTAGGATTATTTATCGAATTTTCAGGAGTAATAACATATAAAGCAGAACACTCAAAACGCTATTTTGTATTTGCACTTTCCATCGCATTTTTCGAATGGATACGAAGCTGGATTTTCACAGGTTTCCCATGGAACCAATTCTCTCTTGTATGGTCGGACATACCTGTTGTACTTCAATCATTAAGTATTATCGGTCCTTTCGGACTTACATTTTTAACAGTATACATTTTATCTGCTCCGTACCTAATATTTTATAAAAAGGAATTCAAAAACAGGTATGGAATTTCGATAATATCATTAACAATAGTAACGCTTTTATTCGGTTGGTGGAGAATTTATACCCACAAAAATCTTGGGTTCACGGATTTAAAAGTTCGTCTTATCGACGCAAGAATACCACAACCATATATGTCATCCAAAAAAAATATTGAAAAGTATCAAAAGCTTGCCCACAGAAATGGTTGGAAAGAAATTGATTTATTCGTACTTTCTGAATCATCATCCCCATATGATCTTTCAAACAATGGCTATTATGAAACTATATATGCAAACATAAATAATGAAAAATCATCACTTATCGTCGGTTTTAACAGATACGACAATTTCAATGAAGTAACTGATGACTATAACGTATATAACACCATGGCTTTGGTTGATAAAAATGGTATTAATTATATGTACGACAAACAACACCTTGTTCCATTTGGTGAATACATACCACTTAAAAAATATATTCCATTCAAAAAGTTCACTGATGGATTAAAGGATTTCAGTAGTGGTGAACATCGTAAAATAATGTCACTTTCAAAAATAAAGCTTTTACCACTTATCTGTTATGAAATAGTATTCACCGGTCTTTCCGTACCATACGAAGCCGATGCAATAGTAAACATATCAAATGATGCATGGTTTGGTGAATTTGGTAAAGCTCAACACCTTGAAATTGCAAAATTCAGAGCCGTAGAAGAAGGTCTTCCTATTATCCGCGTACCAAATTACAGTGCCGGTAATATCGGCGGAAGTGTTATCTCTGCAATAGGTGAAACTTTGGATGGAAAGATTATCGATGGAAAAGATGGTTTTAAGGGAATAGTAAAAGATTTTCTTATCCCTGTACGACTTGAACGACCTATCTATTCCCGCACAGGAAACGTTCCATTCTTAGTATTTTGTATTTTAGGTTTCATTGCAACAATCAATTTGAAAAAATACTCTATCTTCAAAAAGAAATCAAAAAAGACAAAAAAAGCTTCATTAAAAAGATAAAATTTATAACATTAGAAAAAAGGGAAAAAGATGAAAATTAAAAATCCATCAGCGATGCCATTGATTGAATTACAAAAAAGATTAGAAAAAATTGAAAAAAGAAAAAAAATAAGAACACAAATCTTACTCACTCTTCTAACTGCACAACTTGTTGTTTTTGGTAACTCTCCACGAAACACACAAACAAAAAATGCTGATAAAAATGGAATATGCTCTCGTATGGCATTCTATATTCAAAACCTTAAAATAAAAGAAGATAAAAGTATTGGAAATCCTGAATTTTTCAAAAATATACCTGATGAATACAAACAAACTGTGATATATATAAAAGACAGCGAACCAAGAATATTAAGTGCATATCTACAAAGAAGACTTTCTGTAACAGAAATACAACGTTACAATAAAGAAATAAAACAAAGTAATGAACGTTAATTATTTGAATTTTTTATATTTTTTCAAATAAGCACACTTTTTTAAGGTATCGATATTGTTTTTTAATAAAATACATTATTTTCGTCAAAAAAAACTTGACAATCGACAATAAAGATGTTATTTTGTCTAAAAATAATAAGCTTAGAGGGTAATTATGTTTAAAAAAAGAATAAAATCAGATATCAATCCAGAAGCCATTTACATAAGAAAAACAGGTCTTTTTGCATGTATCATAAGGATGTCTATATTCCTATTTTTCATCCTATGTTTGATGGGAATGTTGTCCGGACAGTTAAGGATTATATTCAATTCAAGTAAAGTCTTAAATACATTTATTTTCGCAGTATTTATATTCGGAACATTTTTAAACTTCAAAAACGTAGTTGTCCTTATCAACGATTCTGCATGGATAAATGACTTTTTCTTAGGTAAAGAAAAGGTAAATTCCGCACCAAAGGTTATCTCTCCTGTTGCCTTCTTACTAAAGGAACACAGAAAACAATACCGTCCATACCTAGAAGCCGGCACAATGCGTACACTTCTTGATATTGTAGATGCAAGACTTCACGATTCGAAGGAATCGTCATCATATTTTTCCGGTGTTTTGGTATTCCTTGGCTTGCTTGGAACATTCTGGGGACTTCTTTTAACCATAGGTTCATTCGGAGACATAGTTAAAAACCTTAACATTCAAAACGGAAATATCATGGCCGTATTTGAAACATTGAAAATGAATATTTCTCGACCACTCTCTGGTATGGGTACAGCCTTCTCAACATCACTTTTCGGATTGGGAGCATCCCTTATCTTGGGTTTCTTACAACTCCAAGCAACTATTGCTCAACATTTCTTCTATAATGAACTAGAAGAAAATATGACACGTTACACACGTATTGTTTCATCAAGTTCACTTGCCGAAGGTGACGGATCAATTATCACATACTTACAAGCGATGTTGGAACAAACTGCTGATAATATAAACATCCTTCAAAAAACAGTTATGAAGTCAGTTGATACCAACGCCGATGTTGCAAAGAAAATGGCATTAATGGCAGATGAAAGTGCACGACTTGCAAAACAAATGCAAGAAAAACTAAAAGTTATGGAAAAAATTTCCATTGCACCAGAAAAACTTTACCCTGTACTTAACGACCTTGTAAAAATTTCAAAGTCAGGTTTTGGTATGGATGATAAGACCCGAGACCACATTAAAAATATGGATCTTGGACTTGTTGATATGACTGAAAAAATTTCATCTGATATTCGTTTACTTGCAAAAACAATATCTATGACAAATGAAAAAAATAAGCATAACAGCTAAAATATAAAATAATGAAAGGGGAAAAAAATGATATCAAAAAAAATAGTAGGTATCGATGGTGGGAAAATAGAAGTAGAAGTAAAAGCCCCAAACCCCAATTATGATTATGAATTTGATCGTCTTGATAGAATGGGATGTTATTCAATTAATGAAATACACGATAGACTTGAATGCATGGGAATTTCCCCTGATATTTTAAGCAGAAATACTATATTGGTAAAAGATATTTCTTTCATAAAACTATTTTATACTCTTGATGGAATGACAACATATGATTTAGTTTATCTTTTATCAAAAATAAAAAACAATAATATTGTAAAAATAATGGTTGATAAAATAATACATTCCCGCAATTTAAAACTTGAAACAAATCAACCGCACACAAAATAGGAGAATTTTATGTCAAGGCATTATTCAGAAAATCAAACATCTTTATGGCCATCATTCGTTGATGTGATGAGTAATCTTTTGATTCTCATGCTATTTGTTGTGGTTATTTTCATGCTTATGAATTTTGTTTCAAGTATAAATTCACAAAATTCAAAAGATGATAGAATTACAGAACTTGAAAAAATTATCGCAGAAAAAGATAAGCTAAACAAAGCCTTAATAAACAATGTTCGCGGTGTAAAAGAAGATTTACAAAAAGCAATCGATGAAACAAAAACTACAAAGTCAGATATGGAAGAACTTTACTCTGTTCTTGATATGACAAAAGATAATGCAAAAAAAGAAAACATTAAAAACGAGCAATTAACAAACAAAGTTGCCGAACTTAATATGTTCATACTTCAACTTGAAGGTGACATAATCAAAAAAGATAACCAAGTAAAAGCTCTTAAAAATAACGAAGATAATCTTAAAAATACTATCACAAAACTTACTGGTGAAATGCAAAAATTAAACGATGTTTTCGAAGCAACCAACAAATATATCTCATGGCAAAAAGTGCAAATTGTTGAACTTGGAAAAAAACTTAATCGTGCATTGGCAAATAAAACAGCCGAACTTTTCAAAGTTCGTTCCACATTCTTTGAATCACTTTCAAGTGCCGTTATGGGTAATAAAAACTTTGTTATGGTAGGCGATAGATTCGTAATTCCATCCGAAGTATTCTTCAAAGCAGAGTCCGCAGAAATAGGTGACGAAGGAAAAATAAAATTAAAAGAACTTGCAAAAATATTAAAGGATGCAATGAAGGCCTTTCCTGATGATATAGATTGGATTCTACGTGTCGATGGCCACACAGATAAAAACCCAATCAAGGGAACAAAGTTCAAATCTAATTGGGAACTTTCCGTTGCACGTGCCGTATCTGTTGTTGACTTTTTAATATCCGAAGGCATTCCTGAAAACCGCCTTGCTGCAACTGGATTTGGTGAATTTCACCCACTTGTTGACGCAAATGATCCCGATTCTTTAAGGAAAAATCGCCGTATCGAATTTAAGCTTACAGAAAAATAAATTAAAGTTTTTGTGCCAAAAGCTGTAAATCAGCCCACGCTTTTTTCTTTGCCTCTATATTATTCAAAAGATATGTAAGGGAAAATGTTGGCATAACCGCAACACCATTATATTCTGCCCACTTTCCACGAAGCGATGTAATCGCATCACTTCCACCAAGCAAAACATTAGTTGGCAAACTTCCCATAGTAAGAATAACTTTTGGCTTTAAAATTTCGATAAACTTTTTTATAAAAGGAATTGAAATTTCCATTTCCTCCGCAGTAGGCATTCTTGCACCCGGAGCACGAAAAGCACTGGCTGGAAAAACATAAGTATTTGTTTCAACAGACGAATGAATTGCATTCAAAATTTTCTTTAACATTTCACCTGTCGCACCAGTCAACATCACACCACTTCTATCTTCATCGGCATTTGGCATTTCGGTAATCACAACCAAATCTGGATTATCAACCCCTACCCCAAAAATCCCATATGTCGCAAATTTTGATAATGGATTAAGCGTAAATTCAGAAATAATTTTTTGAATATCTTTTAAACAAGAAACCTTTACCAAAGAATTTTCGGCTTCCTGCTTTGCTTTCAATATTGAAATATTTTCAACATTTTTCTTTACGACAGTTTCTTCCTTTACAAAAAGGCCTTTGTTTTCAAGGAAAAAATTGTATGGCACATCACCATAAGATTCGTCGATACCCGATTCTTCATAAAGTTTTAATGTATTAATATATTCATTATTTAATTGCATTATTTTTCACTTCTTCCGCTTTATTTGGATTACAGCCAAGTTTTTCAAAATCCTTCACAGCCCCAACCTTTAATTCTTTATCAATATCCTCAGTTGAATTTACAATCTTTGCAAATGCAGTACATGCACCGTTTTTATTATCCAATTGTTTCATAGAACGGCCAAGGAATAAAAGATTTTTGTAAAAATTTTTTCCTTCTGGAAAATTCTTTAAATTAGCTGCAAAATTAATCGCTGCATCTGTAAAATTTTTCTTTTCAAAATTATCCATTGCAACCATAAAACTTTCATCATCAGAAGGCTTTTTTGCCTTTTCTTCTTTATTTCCACCAACAAACAAATCAGTCGGATTTTTAGAAGCTTTTTCTTCAACTTTTGACTTTTCATCTACAAAAGATTTCTTTTCAATTTCTGGTGTTTTCTTTTCCACAGAAAATAATTTTTCCTGTAACATTGCAACAATATTTTTAAGATTTTCTATTTCAATTTTTTGTGAATAAACATCTTTTGAAATTTTTTCTTGTTCATCCTTAACTTCTTTTATCTGAAGTTTTAAGTCTTTCAAAACAACATCCATTTCTGCCTTTGTATTCTTTTGATTATAGGCATTTTGTTCATTTTGAGAAGTAAGTGAAGTAATCGCATTTTCAATTCTATCCAAACTTAAATTGATACTTTCCAATGCATCAATACTGCCACGCCCAGACATATTTTGAGCCCAAACACTACTTGAAAAACAAAGCATCAAACAAACAAATAATTTCATAATACTTTTCATTTTTTAAATCTCCCTCTTTATACGGAGTATATACTAAAACAAAAAAATGATAAAGGCAACAAAAAACCTCCCATAAAAGTAGGGAGGTTTTCAATCTCAGTAATGTTAAATTATTTTGCAATAATTGTTACATCACGACGGTTTTTAGCATAAGCTTCTTCTGTGTTACCAAGAACAGCTGGCTTATCTTTACCGTATGAAACTGTTGTAATACGTTTTGCAGAAATACCTTGAGCGATCAAGTATCTTTTTGCAGCGTTAGCACGTTTTTCACCAAGAGCTTGGTTATATTTTCTTGTACCACGTTCATCACAGTTTCCTTCGATGATGATGTTAACATTTGGGAACATTTTCAACCATGCAGCTTGTTTTTTCAAAGTTTTTGTAGCTTCTGCTGACAAAGATGATTTGTCATATGCAAAGTATACAGCATTTCCTGCACGTGCGTTCAAATCTTCTTGAGAACCAGCAACAACGCCTTTAACTTCTGAAGAGATTGTTACTTCTGAACCATCATCAACAAATTCTGATTCAGGAGCTTCATTTGAACAAGCAGCCAAAGCAGCAACCAAAGCAACAGATGCCAATGTTTTTAATGTATTTTTCATTTTCATATCCTTTCGTTTGTTTATGAACTTTTTCATTATCTCACAACAGATGACAAAAAACAAGTCTTTTTTTAAAACTATATTTTTGCTTCTATTTTCAATAAGTTAATAAAATCAGCTAAACTCAAAGTCTCCTGTTTATCACTACCAATACGGCGGATTGTAACAGATTCAGTCTCAGATTCTTTCTCACCGATAACAGCAATAACTGGAACCTTTGAAGTTGAATGTTGACGAACTTTATAACTAATCTTTTCCTTGCTTATATCAAGAATTGTACTTATACCCATATCCTTCAAAGCTTTATTAACCTTTTCGGCATAAGGAACTGTACTTTCCGAAACAGTTGCAATAGCAACTTGAACCGGTGAAAGCCAAAGTGGAAGATGACCAGCAAAGTTTTCAATCAAAATACCAGTAAATCTTTCCAAACTTCCGAAAAGAGCACGATGAAGCATAATAGGTCTATGCTTTTCACCATCTTGACCAACATAACTTATATCAAAACGTTCAGGAAGATTCATATCAACCTGCAATGTACCACATTGCCAGTCACGACCAATCGCATCGCGAAGAACGAATTCTAACTTTGGACCATAGAATGCACCTTCACCAGGGAAGATTGTATATTCATATCCATGATGTTCCAAAGAATTTGCCAATGCTTTTTCTGTCATATCCCAAACTTCATCAGAACCGATTCTCTTTTCTGGACGTGTCGAAAGTTTAATTCTAACATTACCAAAGCCAAACTCCTTATATATTTCCATAATAAGTTTTATAACTCTGATACATTCTTCTTCCATCTGTTCAGTAGTACAGAAAATATGAGCATCATCTTGTGTAAATTCACGCACACGAAGAAGTCCATGCAAAGCACCAGAAGCTTCATATCTATCCACCTTACCAAACTCTGCCATACGAATAGGCAAATCACGATAACTACGAATACCTTGTTTATAAATCAAAACACCACCAGGACAATTCATAGGTTTTACAGCAAATTCTGTATCTTCATCTTGAACAGTTGCAGTATACATATTGTGTTTATATTTATCCCAATGACCAGAAGTTTCCCAAAGGCAACGATTCATAATTGTTGGTGTTGAAACTTCGATATAACCATTATCTGCTTGTTTCTTTCTCATATAAGAAATAAGTTTTTGGAAAAGGGTCCATCCTTTTGGATGCCAGAAAACAGAACCAGGAGCATAGTCAGGTTCGAAATGGAACAAATCCATTGCAACACCAATCTTTCTGTGATCACGTTTTTCTGCTTCTTCCTGAATTTTAATATATGCTTCCAAATCAGCTTTAGTTGCCCAAGCAGTTGCATAAACTCTTTGAAGCATCTTGTTTTTAACATCACCTCTCCAGTATGCACCAGCAACAGAAGTCAATTTGAATGTATCAACACCAACCTTTGATGTTGATGGAAGATGTGGACCACGGCAAAGATCAGTAAATTCACCTTGAGTATACAAGCTTACTTCACTAACCCCATTTTTTTCCAAATCATCAATAAGCTCAACTTTATAGCTTTCGCCATTTTGCAAAAAGAATTTCTTTGCATCAGCAGTTGATAAATTTTTTCTTTCAATAGCATGATTTTCAGAAACAATCTTTGCCATTTCTTTTTCAATTTTTGAAAAATCTTCGGCAGTAATTTTTGTTTCACAATCAATATCATAATAAAATCCATTTTCAATAGATGGACCAATAGCCAACTTTGCACTTGGGTAAAGTCTTTTTATTGCCTGAGCCATAACATGTGCACAAGTATGTCTTAAGAAAGGTAAAGCTTCCTTGTCCTTTGAGGTAACAATGCTTACAGTTCCATCAGTGGTAATTGTTGTATTTAAATCCAAATAATCATCATTAAATTTTATAACCAAAGCCGATTTTGCAAGAGATGTTGAAATAGAGTTTGCGATATCAAGACCGGAAACACCATTATCAAAATCTCTATTCTTTCCATCTGGAAATGTAATTTTAACCATTTTAGTACCTTTCATTGTTAGAATATATATATTATAGACTTCCAAAATAAAAAAACAAGGGAAAAATTAAGGTTTAATGAACAATTACATAGGTCATCAACGTTTTAAAAATTTTTGCCGGTATTGTTCCACCATAACTACTATTTGTCATAGGAGAATTATCATCATTTCCAATCCAAACCCCTGCAATATATTTAGGAGTATACCCAATAAACCAAGCATCCCTGTTATTTTGGCTGGTTCCTGTTTTTCCAAAAAGCATCTCACCTGCAATATTTGCATTCGCACCGGTACCACCTTCAATAACATTTCTAAGCATTGAATTCATAGTTTCAACATTTTCTTCAGAAATAAGTTTTCCAACACCACTTCCACTTCTTTCATAAATAACATCCCCTGTCGAAGTTGTAATCTTTCGTATTGAATGAGGAATAACACCATAGCCCTTATTGGCAAAAGTTGCATACGCAGAAACCAAATCCAAAAGTGTTGTTTCCGATGTCCCAAGTATTATGGAATAATCATTATTCAACTTATCTACCAGCCCAAGTTTATGTGCAGTTTTTATAATATTTGGGAGTCCAATAATCTTTGCAATTTGAACTGGCACAGTATTAAGTGATTTTTCCAAAGCCACCGCCATAGTAACAGTTCCCAAATACTTATCATCATGATTCTTTGGTGCCCAATCAGCAATAGATGTAATTTTATCTTCAAATTCATCCTGTGGTTTCAAACCATATTCCACCCCAGCAAGATAAACAAACGGCTTGAATATAGACCCTGGCTGACGTTTCATTTGAGTAGCTCTGTTAAACTGACTTTGAGTATAATCACTTCCTCCAACCATACTTAAAATTTCACCACTATTGTTTAAAACAAGAGTTGCTACCTGCGAAAACTTATACTTTTCACCTTCGTTATTAAGATAGCTTTTCACGACATTTTCTGCTGTTTTCTGGACCTTGTTATCAAGAGTTGTATAAATAATCACATCAGAATTTATTCCACCAATAAGTGAATTAAAGCTATCCATAGTATAATCAATAAAATACCTTGTCTGATTAGAAGTTAATGTCTTTTTCTGGTATTGATAATTTGAAAAAGTTTCATATTCATCTTTTGTAATATACCCCTGCTCACACATTAATCTCAAAACAACTCTCATACGATTAAGAGACGCATCCAAATTTTTCATTGGATTAAGTTTTGATGGCGCCTTTAACATACCAGCTAATATTGCCGCCTCTGCAACATTCAAATCATAAACTGACTTTCCAAAAATTGTTTCCGCAGCAATAGAAATACCATACTTTCCACCAACCAAAGAAACTCTGTTCAAATAAAGCGATAAAATATGATTCTTTGTAAATTTATTTTCAAGCCAAATGGTCAACATAACCTCTTGAATTTTTCTTTTTATCGAACGCTCTTTCGAAAGAAAAACATTCTTTGCCAACTGTTGTGTAATGGTACTTCCACCCTGTGCAGTTCTATTTGCCTTTATATTATTATAAAACGCCCTAAAAAGTCCCTTAACATCAACACCCCAATGATCGAAAAATCTTCTATCTTCTGTTGCAACAACCGCCTGCCAAACATGTTTTGGTAAGTTTTCAACTTCTACAGTATCACCATACAAATCATTAATAGACGCAATTTTTTCATTACTTCTATCAAGTATAACAATACTTGGTGATCTTGTCTGATTCATAACATTATCAATGTTTGGTAATGTCAAAGCCAAATAAGTAAACAAAACAGATAAAAAAATTCCACCCCAAATACCAATAATTAAAAGGTAATACAACGCTTTTTTCCAAAAGTCATTTCTGTACTTTAGACCTTTCAATTTACCATAGTAAGCAGGACCACAATGATAGGCCTTACTTCCGCTTGAAAGATTATATTTAAAACGTTGTGACTTCATTATTTTTTATTCTGTTCCTTATACGCAGTTATTGTATTTTGCAAAAGCATTGCAATAGTCATAGGTCCAACTCCACCAGGAACCGGAGTAATAAAGCTTGCCTTTTTTGAAACTTTTTCAAAATTAACATCGCCAAGCCACTTTTTATTTTTTTCATCACGTATCATAGCAACATCAATAACAATGGCGCCATCCTTAACATATTTTTCGGTAATAAGGTTTTTCTTTCCAACTGCAGAAATCAAAATATCCGCCTTTGAAGTAATATCCGAAAGATTCTTTGTCTTTGAATGACACTGAATAACTGTTGCATCATTATTCAAAAGAAGTTGTGCCATAGGTTTACCAACAATATTTGATCTACCAACTACAACTGCCAATTTTCCTTTAAGATTTATTTTATACTCTTTAAACATCTCCATAATTCCAAGTGGAGTACAAGGTACCAAAGCATCTTTTCCAATAGATAAAAGCCCCTTATTATAAACAGAAAAACCATCAACATCTTTCTGTGGACTGATTGCATTTATCACATCAAATTCATTTATGTGTGATAGCAAAGGAAGTTGAACCAAAATACCATTAACCTTTTTATCCTTGTTAAGCTTTTTGATAATCTTCAAAAGTTTTTTTTCTTCAACTGTTTTATCCAATCTTATAACATCAGATTCTATACCAACCTCTAATGCATATTTTTGCTTATTTTTCACATAAATCTGAGATGCTGGATTATCCCCAACCAAAACCACCACCAACTTTGGCTTCTTTTTCAAAGATTTCACTACGATTTTAAGCCTTTGCCTAACCTTTTCAGCAAGTTTTTTTCCATCAATCAATTTTGCAGTCATATTTTAATCCTCTCATATAATAAAATTATATCAAACTTTAAGATATTTGAAAAGCATTTTTTAACTCTTGAAAAAAATAGATTTTAAGACTATCTATATATTGTAAATAACATTTAATTAAAAAAGGGATTAAATATGTCAAAAAAAGATTGCGATAACAAAAAATACTATAATAACAACGAAAATGAAACAAATTGTCATTGCAACAATGGTGAATGCAAATGTCACTGTCAATCAGAAGGTGGTTGCCATTGCAACGACAAAGATGATAAATGCCACTGCCAAAACGGCGAAAAAAAATGTTGCTGTAAAAATAGTGAAAATGGTTGCTGTTCAAATCACGAAGGCAAAGAATGCCACTGCCACGGTGATGAAAAGAAATGTTGTTGCCAGAATTCTGAAAATACTTGCCACTGTCACAACGACAAAGAACATTGTTGTTCAAATAAGCCAAGTTGTGAAAAAGAAACTGATAAAATCCAAAATTTAACTGCACAACTTGAAGAATGGCAAAATAAATATCTTCGTGCATACGCCGATGCAGAAAATTCAAAACGTCGTGCCGAACTTGATGCAAAAAATCTTGTAGATTACAAAGTTTCAAATTTCGCACGTGATATGCTTCCTCTATTCGATAATCTTTCATTGGCAATCGCATCAATAAAGGATTCTGTTGATGAAAACGTTCTTACCGGACTAAAAGCTGTTATGTCAAACTTTGAATCATCACTAAAAAGAAATGGCATTACAAAGATAGAAACAATCGGTAAAAAGTTTAATCCATCAGAACATCGTGTTGTTTCACAAATTGAATCCGATGCTGAACCTGAATCTATTATTCAAGAATTCCAATCTGGTTGGAAACTTGGCGACAAAGTAATACGAGAGGCAATGGTTGCAACTGCTAAACCTAAAAAATAACTATTATTCGGGAAAATTTGCCGAGACAATTTCCAAATTGTACCTTAGGTTAAAAGGATACAGTATTGTTTCATCCCGTTATAGTGCAACCCGTGGAACATCAGCCGGTGAAATTGACATAATTGCAAAACGTTTGCATACTATTGTTTTTATCGAAGTAAAAAAACGAAAAACTATTGATATCGCAAAAGAAGCAATTTTCAAAAAACAACAAAATCGCATCTATCACTCGGCTGAAATTTTTCTTTCACACAATAAAAAATATCAAAGTTATAATTGCAGATTCGACGCAATCTGTTTTGATGAACACTATCGATTCATACACATAAAAAACGCCTGGGGTTTCTAGGAATATTGTATTATTGATAAACCTTTATTCTTTGTTTATATATTTTACAGTGGAATAACGGAGGTATATAAATGAAGAAGATTTTATGTTTAATAATCTCTACAACGATACTTATTTTATCAAATAAATCACAGGCTACCACATTTTACAGTGGTGTCGGTCTTGGCAAATCAAAAGTAAAACTTGATAACCAAAGCCTTGATGATAAACGAGCATTTACCTTTTCTTTAGGCTCTTCATTTTATATTCCTCTTTTTCCACTAAGGATAGAAGCCGAATACCAAAAATTTAACAGTAAAAAAAATAATTTTGACGTCAACACATACGGTGCCGGCATAAACACTTACGTAAATTTACCACTCCTTCCAATACTTGTTCCATATGTTGGTTTTGGACTTGCATACCTAAAAGAAAAGAATAACTCAAACGAAGAAAACTTACCCAAAAAATCCGATGGAAAAATCGTACCAGAATATATCATAGGTTTAGATTTAGATCTTCCCACAGTTATCTTCGCCGGCAGTATGGAATACCGATACATTAATACAAATTTTGAATTCGATAATGAAAAAGAAACTTCGAAATATCACATATTCTTATTAAAAGCCAGACTTAAATTCTAAATAAAAAATACGAAATTAAGTAAAAAATCTTATTTATTGACTATATTTCATTTTTCTCCTATAATTAGGGGTATAGAGATAGTCTCTATAACCTAAATAAAAGGAGATATATTATGAATAAAAAATTATTGTCATTAAGTTTAGCAGGTCTTATTTTAGCTTCTGCAAACGCAAACGCATTTTATGTTGGTGCTGGTGTTGGTTCATCAAAGGCAAAAATTGATGGTACATCATTTGATAAAGACGCTGCTTTCAGTGTTTATACAGGTATGAGCATTCCTCTACCACTTATTCCAATACGTGGTGAAGTTGAAATCTTCAATTTAAAAAGTGAAAAAGATTCTATAAACACAAAAATCCAAGGTGCCGCTGCAAATGCATACGTTGGTCTTCCACTTCTTCCAATCGTAAAACCTTACGTTGGTATGGGACTTGCTTACTCTCAATTAAAAGAATCAGGTGATTTTGGTACAATGAAATCTGATTGGGCAGTAAGACCACAATATATGCTTGGCTTGGATTTAAGTCTTCCACTTATCCCTGTTGCTGGTGGTATCGAATATAGATATATGGATACAACATTTGATGGTAAAGACTTTGGTTCAGATGGTGTAAAAGGTAAAATCCATACTGTAATGATGAAGGGAAGATTCCACTTCTAATTTTTACCAACAAAAAATAAAAATCCTCATCTTTCGATGGGGATTTTTTTAGTACTTAAATAAAAAATTTATTAATGTTCATAACCTTTTATTATCTTAACAAAATTCTTCATTGGATAACCGGTTTCGTTGAAAACAAAGTTATTCTTTTTTGCTACATTAATAGAATTCGAATTTTTTTCATTTATATCCAAAACAACCTTTTCAAACCCAATTTCTGCAAGCTCTGGTTCTGCAATTTTCAATGCTTTTGAAACAAAACCCAAACCACGATATTGTCTATCAAGATAATATGTAACCCCCACAGATTTATCTCCATGATTTACAAAGCAAATACCACCAAAAATTTTTCCTGTAAAAAGCTGGGTTATAGCATAATCAGCAAGCAAACCATTTTTTGCAAACTCTTCCCTTTGCTTAATAATTTTTTTTGCAGAATCTACATTCAAATAATATCTAACATCCAAAAAATCTGAAAAATCACGATTTCTTCTAATCATATTTACAAATTCTGCAATATGATTGTCATCATCAGAATGATGTAATTGCAACATAAAATTATCTCCACAAATAACTTCTGGAAACGGTTTCGCTGATATAAATTGTTTCATTTAAAAAGCTCCTATCTTTAAACGATAACTAAAACTATACCAAAATATTTAATTTGTCAACATTTATTTGAAAAAAAAATAAAAAAAGAGGTTACTATTACGTAACCCCTTAACAATACAAGATTATTTATCTCGAAGCTTTCCTCCAATCTTTTCAACCGAAGCAATCGCACCATTGAAAATTACATTGATTTCATCTTCTGTCAAAGTTTTATCCCTCTGTTCAATTATAATATGAACAGCAACCGATTTCTTACCTACTTCAAGCTTTTCACCCTTATAAATATCGAAAATAACGGCATCTTTTATATACTCTTTGTTCGAAGCTTTTACGGCATTAAGTATATTTCCACATGGAACATTTTCATCAATTATAACGGCAAAATCACGTGAAATTGGTAAAAAGTCTGAAATAACAAGTTTCTTTTTTGCTGTTCCTTTTGACTTTACATCTGGCATTAAATCAAGATTGATTTCAAATGCAACAACACTTGTATTTTTAATACCAAACTTTTTAAGTGTAAGAGGATGAATTTCACCCACATAACCAACAACTTTATTTGCGAAAACAACAACCGCACTTTTATATGGATTAAGCCATGAAGGAATGTTTTCAGTTGAAAACTTCACACTTGATGGATTAACACCAAATGTTGAAAGCACCGCCAACACATCATTTTTCACATCATAAAAATCAGGAAGTTTTGCATTATTTGCCCAATCTTTTACACCAGACAAACCTTGTCTAACACCTGCAACAGTTGTATTTTGCTCTGTTGGTTTATCGCCATAAAATGTTGGACCAACTTCAAACAAATTCGATGTCATAATAGAACGTGAAAGATTTGTTTTTATTCCATCAAGAAGGTTTGGAATAATACTTTTACGCATAACATTCAAATCATTTGTAATAGGATTAACAATTCTTATGCTATCCCTTGTATCAAGTTCTTTCTTATCACTCATAAATGACCATGTATAAACTTCAATAAGTCCACGTGAAGCAAGAACTCTTGGAAGCTTTGTCTTATGCACGATTTTTGCATCAACAACTTTTTCATCACCACTTGCCTCAACAGAGATAGCAGGAAGTTTTTCAAAACCATACACACGAACAAGCTCTTCTGTAATATCTGCTTTACCTTCAATATCTTGTCTATATGATGGAGGAGTAACAGTAATAATCTCAGTATTATCCTTAACCTTACATCCAAGATTTGAAAGAATTGTAATCATATCAGCTTTAGGAATATCAAAACCAACACGCTTTGCGAAATAAGCAACAGGGAAATCAATCGAATATTCCTTAAATTCGCACTTACCTGTTTTACAAATTTCTGATGCTTCACCACCACAGATATCAAGTATCATTTGTGTTGCATATTCCATACCCCAGATTGTACAACATGGATCAATTCCACGTTCAAATCTTGCCTTTGAATCCGATTCGATTTTTAATTGTTTTGCTGTTTTTCTTATTACAACAGGATTGAAATAAGCAGACTCAAGAAGCACATTTTTTGTTTCCATAGTACATGAAGTCGCAAGTCCACCCATAACACCAGCCAAACTTTGGATACCATTATCATCTTTAATAACAATATCGCCAGCATTAAGTATGTATGTGTTTCCATCAAGGGCAACAAATTCTTCACCCCCCTTTGCATAATCTACAACCAACTTTCCCTTTATCTTATCAGCATCAAAAACATGAAGTGGACGGTTAAGATTATGTAAACAGTAATTTGTAATATCAACCAAGGCAGAAATAGAATTCATCTCCACAGATGAAAGATAATCTTTAACCCATTTAGAAGATTCTGAATTTTTTACATTTTTAATATATCTTGTATTAAATTCATGAGCATCCTTTGTTGCATTATTTTCAACCGTAATTAAACTTTTGAAACTACCTTTAATTTCTTTTACTTCTGGCATCAAAAGTTTACCAAAACCACCAGCGGCCAAATCTCTTGCAATACCAAGAACACCAAGATAGTCCGGATGGTTTGGCAAAACATTACCATCATAAACTACATCAAGATTGTAAATTTTTGATAATGCAAAAACCGCACTATCCCCAGCCTTTACATCACCTGGAAGTTCAATAATGCCATCATGATTTTCACCAAGTCCAAGTTCCTTTTCAGAACACATCATACCACATGACTCATAACCACGAACCATACCTTTTTTAAGTTTTGTACCATCAAGAGGTATTATATTTCCTGGACGTGCAAGAATTCCCTTCAAACCTTTTCTTGCATTTGGTGCACCACAAACAACATTCAAAACTTCTGAACCAATATTTACTTTCAAAAGATGAAGATGATCACTATCCGGATGAGCAGCACATTCAACAATTTCACCAACGATAAAGTCAGCAAGAGGTGCCTTCATATCCTTCACCTCTTCTATCTCCAAACCAAGCATAGTAAGCTTATTTGCAATTTCATCAGGAGTAAGATTTGTATCTAAAAATTTTTTTAATTGATTATATGTGAACAACATTTTTAATTCTCCTTATTTCTTACTTAAACCTGTAATTATATTTGGCACATCATCTGCTTCGAACCCATAGTGTGAAAGCCAACGAGTATCAGAACCGAAACATCCACGCATATCTGAAATACCATATTTAAGCATAGTCAATCTTTCAATACCCATACCAAATGCGAAACCTTGATATTCATCTGGATCAACACCAACAGATTTCAAAACATTCGGATGAACCATACCACATCCCAAAATTTCAAGCCATCTGTTACCATTTGCACCAATCTTCAATTCACCATTTTGTATTGTACATCTTATATCCATTTCCGCAGATGGTTCAGTAAATGGGAAATAACTTGGTCTAAATTGTGTTGGAATATCATCAACTTCAAAAAATGCTTTTAAAAAATCAATCAAACACCCCTTAAGGTGGGACATATTAATATTTTTATCGACATACAAACCTTCAATTTGATGGAACATAGGAGTATGTGTAGCATCCCAATCGCTTCTGTAAACTCGACCCATTGTAATAACTTTTACAGGAACACCAGTTCTTTCCATCTCACGAATTTGAACAGATGAAGTTTGTGTTCTAAGTAAATTACCTCCATCTAAAAAGAAAGTATCTTGCATTGAACGTGCCGGATGGAATGGTGGCACATTAAGTGCAGTAAAGTTATGGAAATCATCTTCTATATCAGGGTCATTTGCAGAAACCAAACGAAAACCAAGTGAACCAAAAATCTGCAACAATTCTTCTCTAACTTGTGTAAGAGGATGAACATACCCCTTTCCACTTTCTGCTTTATTAAGAGAAATATCAATCTTGTCACTTTCCAAATTTGCATTTATTTCCAAAAGTTCAAGTTCAGATTTTTTTGCATCCATCGCAGAAACAATTTCCATCTTTATTTGGTTAAGCTCTGCTCCTTTAACTTTTCTTTCATCTGGTGTCATTTTTCCAAGCTCACGAAGAGCAAGAGTCAACACACCAGATTTTCCCATAACCTCCACATTCAAAGTTTCCAACTCTGATGTAGTTCTGGCATTTCCAATTTTAGCTAATATTTCATTTTTATCTATCATTTGTAATATCCATTTTTACATTATTGTTATTATTATTTTGTTTGTTTAAAATTTTACCAGAAGCATTTTCAAATTCCAATATTTTTATTATATTTTCAGAATTTATTATACTACATTTTTTACCACAAATTTCTTTTTTTAATCCTGTTTTTATTGCAATATCAAAAAATTTTCAGGTGTAATTTCTGGAAATGAATTTTTTGCAATAGCATAAACACCAGCAAGATATGGAACAGCCCAACTCATTCCGCCATTTGTATAATAAGCATAATCATTGTTTCCTGTTGGAGATGCCACAGTTACTCTATCTTGTGGAACAATGAGCGTTTTGTTTATATCAGAATTTTTATTATTCGAAGATAAATTTCTTTTCTGAATAAAAAGTGGTTCTTTGTATTCCTGTGGATTATCTAAATTATTGTTGATATTTCTATCTCCACCTATAAAACTAAGGTTATGAGTTTTCCCAAGAGATGTCGTAATAACAAAAATATCTGCTTTTTGCGCCTTTTGCATTACATCTAACAATCTTTTTTCTTGTTCTTCATTTTCTGTTGGAATACCATAGGAAATTGAAACTGTATGAATTTTATTTTCCTTTGGCAAAGTCTTATTATACTCAATTACACTATATATTGCATTTATATAATCATAAGGATTTGTCTTTGCTACTGAAAAATAGGCAAGTTTTGCATCTGGTGCAACACCAATATTTTTACCACATAATATGGAAGAAACAGCAATACCATGTTGTGATGCCTGATTAGACCAAGGTTGACGTTCCCCTACTTCTTCATAATAAATAACATTATCTTTTATTTCCTCATGTGAAACAAGTAATGGTTGATCAATAATAGCAACTGTTGCTCCTTTTCCTGTATATCCCTTTTGATGTAAAGAATTTATCCCAAGTCCACGATTTTTTGCCTTCTCTAACATATCAGAAAATTTCTGAGAAACAGATTGTGGAAATTTTGTTTTACTATCAAATATAAAATCTTCTAAAGATAAAGAAGAAAACAAATCATTCCACAAATAATTTTCCTTAGAAACATCAATACTGCGCAAATCATAAATATTCTTTCGTTCAGAAAGAGGACGACCTTCTAAACTTAAAGGATTTATTTTCGCATCTACCATTTCCGTTTCCTCATATAAAAAAATAAAAAAGGGCCTGTTTCCAAGCCCTCTTATTATAATACCTTTTTATTGAATATGCAACATATCCGAGGGCTTATTTAGCTTCTCCGATAAATCGTTTTGCATTTTCAACAACAACTTTGAATGCATCAGCATCACGTACAGCCATATCAGCCAATACTTTTCTATCAAGAGTGATGTTAGCCTTTGTCAAAGCGTTCATGAATTCTGAATATGTAATTCCGTATGCACGAACAGCAGCATTGATACGAGTAATCCACAAAGATCTGAAATTAGATTTGTTTCTTTTTCTATCACGGTAAGCATATTGCAAACCTTTTTCAACGCGTTCATGTGCGATACGATAGCAAGATGAGCTACGACCACGGTAACCCTTTGCCATTGATAATACTTTTTTATGTCTTTGTCTTTTTGTAAGACCTCTTTTTACACGTGCCATTTTTTAAACTCCTCTTATTTCATACCATAAGGCATTGATCTTGCTACTATTTTTTTATCGCTTCCTTCAAGGTATTGACCATGAATAGCTTCAGTCAATGATCTTGCAGATTTTCTTCTCATAAAGTGATTATGATGAGCGCGACTTGTTTTTACTTTACCACTTGCAGTCAAGCGAAAACGAAGTTTAAAAGCACTTCTAGTTTTTAATTTTGGCATTTCGACTCCTTATATTTAGGTTAAACAAACAGCAGACAGGCAGCCAATTTCAAGCCCGTTCTGCCAAAGATAAACAGATTTATACACCTTTTCCTATGATTTGTCAAGCCATTTCCCAATTTTTTATATAAAGAAAACGATGCGGAATAAGTTATTAAATTTTCCCTTCGGATTGTAGGTATTTCAAAAAAGATTCGCAACCATCAACTACATCTCAATAAGTCTCATTAAAATACCGGTGTACCACAGATTTTTTATCTTTCGTAGATGGGATGTGTAATCCAAAAGTAAATGAATTTTATGTTTTACATCCGCCCCAAAAGAACCTGAATATCCTCCGCCACCTGAGCATTTACACTTGTAGCTAAAGATATAAAAGCAGTAAAATAAAAACCAAACTTATTCATAAATCAATAAACCTAGAAGAAATCCTTTATTTTTTTGCTTGGAATTGGATTGTTTTCATTATATTTATCACAAATAACTGGAGTTTCTGGTGTTGGTAAATAATCTGCATCAATTTTATGCATCAAACCACACTTTTTCATTTTTTCTGTAAAATCATTTAAATCTTTGTAAACATTTTCTTGACCAACATAATAATCATCATCTTGTTTATCTTCTTTAATTAATTTTTTATTTTCGTAAATGCTATTCCAAATGTTTTTTTCAATACAAAAATACACTGTATAAATGTCTGGGGTATAATCATATATAAAAGTTTTTCCAATTTCAGAATTCTTAACATTTGTTTTATTTAAATAGTCATTGATCTTTTTTACACAATTATTTTTTGTATAATAGTTTATATTTTCTATTTTTTTTTCTTCTTCATTTTCTGTAAATTCCGATCTTTCTATGGATACACCACTACTTCCTCCATTTCCGAATCCAATTTCGAAATTCGCAATTATATATTTTTTTTCATTATCATTACTTGCATTAACAAAACACGAAAATAAGAATATACTACAAATTATTAATATTAAAGTTTTTTTATTCATATTATTTCCCCAATAAATCTAATAAAAATTCTTTATTTTTTTGGTTGGAATTGGATTGTTTTCATTATATTTATCACAAATAACTGGAGTTTCTGGTATTGGTAAATAATCTGCATCAATTTTATGCATTAACCCACACTTTTTCATTTTCTCAGTAAAATCATCTAAATCTTTGTAAACATTTTCTTGACCAACATAATAATCATCATCTTGTTTATCTTCTTCAATTAATTTTTTATTTTCGTAAATGCTATTCCAAATGTTTTTTTCAATACAAAAATACACTGTATAAATGTCTGGGGTATAATAATATATAAAAGTTTTTCCGTTTTCCGTATCACTTGATATTTCTTCTTTTATATAATTACTAATTTTGTTACTACAATCTACCTCTGAATAATAATTAATACTTTCTATTCTTTTATCCTCATAATTCCTTTTGTAAGATAAATCAGATAAAGAAACCATACTTCCTCCACCTCTTCCAAAAGCCTTTGAATAATTTATGATTAAATATTTTTTTTCATTAATACTTGTATCTGCTAAACATGATAATGTAAACATATTTAACAAAAGTAATATAACATATTTTTTCATTTTTAATTTCTTTTCTCTCATAGATATTTTACTCCCATAAAAACTACTTGCAAGGAAAATAAAATTCAAAAAGAAAAACCGGCATTAGCCGGCTTTTTGAACTTGGTGAGGTCTACAGCACCAATTTCCTAACTTTTCTAAAATCGCAGACATCTTTGACTTTAAAAAAATCTAATTTGTATCTTGCTGGATGGGGTAGCAAAAAACACAACTTTCTAACCTTGCCAACATCACTATAATTGGCAGAAAATAAAGGTTTTAGAAAGGTCGATTACAATATGTCATATTTTTATTACTTAGAGTTTTAAAATTGTTGTTGTATCCACTTATTTCTCACATTCACCGCAATCTGAACAACCGTTACAAATAAGTCTTGAACCACAAGTTTCACAGTTCTTTCGCCAATGTTTTTGATACCACCCATCATCAAAAAGTTCATTTTGAGGTTTATATAAATTCCATTTAATAGGCTTTCCTTCAAACTGTAAACCAGACTTATATGCCATTTTGCTTTGTAATCTTTTGTTTGACATAGTATAAATTTTGCCATTTTTTTCAAACTTTGTTCCTGTTTCTATAAAACAAAACATCACATTATTCGCTTTACATTCTTCATAAAGAGATTTTACCCATTCATATTTTAAAACTCTGCTACCATCGTAATTTTCACCACCAGCTACTACTTGTTCTATTTGTCCCGTTTTAAGCCATTCTTGTAAACTGATTTGTCCGATAAACGGTGCTGTCATTACCCCCTTATGTTTGAAAGGTAAATCTATTAAAATTGGCAAGCGTTCATCTGCTCTTAACTGATTTTCCGCCGTTACAGAAAAAAACACATTATCCCAACCATCTCTCCAATCTTTCGGTAAACACTCGACAACTCTTTCTGGTCGTTTAGTTAAAAGATAAAATCCGATATCTGGGCGTTTTTTGATAATATTCCACACTTCATCACACCATGCATCTGCTTCTTCCAAAAAGAAATCCGAAGTTAAGCACACACGTAAACATTCACCACTTTTAATTTTATACGAACCATCAACGTTTTTGTGTAAAGGGTAATCAAAGTTGTTTTTTAACACGGTATATTTTAGATCCATCAACATTTCGTTACCTATCCAAAAAAATACATAAAGCAATGTTGACAGCCTTCACTCTTTTTTATGCAACCATGCCATGGGTTCCAAATATCATGCATTTTATACATCTCTTACAAAAGAATAACTAAACTTTAACAAAATTTCAGATGTTTTCAATAATAATTTAAGTAGGACACAATTGTTTTTTATTTCTTCACATTTATCCAATATCTGATTTAGATTTCGGTCTAGTTATAATTATTTATATTTTCCCTTCTCTTCTAAGATATTCCAAGAAGCATTGACAACCTTCGTAAACATCCCAATATGTTTCATCGAAGTTGCCGGTATACCATGGATTTTTGATTTTTCTTGGGTGTGAAGTATAGTCTAGAAAAAGGCTGATTTTGTGATCTTTATCCGCACCAATCAACGCATGAATATCCTCCACATTACTCTCATCCATCGCAATAATATAGTCGAATTTTTCATAGTCGAATTTCCGAATTTGGCGGGAATAATGTTCAACAAAAGGTACCTTCATCTCGGTCAAAATATCACGTGTGCCATAGTGAATACCGGCGTGATTTATTTCGTTATAACTTTCTGTCCCAGCGGAATCAATTTCAAACAAATGAGTAAGTCCAGCCTCATCCACCATATGTTGAAACACAAACTGTGCCATAGGCGACCGACAAATATTCCCAAGACAAACAAAGAGAACTTTAATCATTTATTATATTTGTGTTTCTTTTAAAATTTTGTCTTGTAGATTTTTTATTTTATCAATATCATTTATAAAATTATTAAATAATTTTTTCTTATTTTCTATTTCATTAAAATTACTATTATTTAATGTATCACAAAAATTATGAAATGCAAAAAGAATCTTATTTTCATTTTCAAATACTTCTTCATTAAATAAATATTTTCCTTCAGAGACAACATCTATTAACAAAGAAATATTTGCCAGAATATTACTTTGAGATTCTGATATATTTGTTTCATTTACAGATATTGCTGTTTTCATTAATTTTGATAAGATAGATATAAAATTTTGTTTATGTTTTAATCTTAATTTCAAAAGTTCTAAATTTTTTTGCTGTTTGCTAATACGAGTTTGTCTTAAAGCAACAAAAAATGCAAAAAATGCAGCAATTGTTGGTCCTAAAGCGGATAAATAATCTAAGTAATCACGATTATTTATTATACAAGCAGATTTCAATACAATTTCTTCGACCATAAATCACTTACCTAAAATTTTTATCTAGAAACATAATGAGAATTTTTAAATTTTCCATTTTCATAATATTCTTTTCTCTACACAAAGATATATTTGTTTTATAACATATATTCCTGCTAAAAAAATTATTATATGTAAACAATCTAAACATTTCTACTTTTTTTACAAAGATACTCCAGATTTCATATCTCTTGTTTCTATTTCACATTTCTTGATACTAGCATCCAAAACATTATAAAAATCTTGTTCTGATGATTCCTCCAAGAAATATAGTGTATTCATAAAACCACCTTTTTTTGCTTGAAACACATAATAAGTACATAAACATATACTTCCAGTTCTTTCATTTTTTTCGATTCTATTTTCACATTCTGCCCAAATAACATCTCCTGGTTCTTCAACCATACTTTTATATTTTGATTCAAAAGCATTAGCATTTGAACAAATCAGACAAAAACAAATTATAGATAAAATCTTTTTCATTTACATATTCTCCTTCAAATCTTTAGCTATTAATTCTTTTTATACGTATATTTTATCAATTATATGCCATATTTTCAATATAAAATAAAAGGGTGTTTCACACACCCCTATTGCTATTTATTTTTGATTGCTAATCCTGCATGGAAAGCCTGGCCAACAATGTTTCCAATTTCACGATAAGAATGGGAGGCGCTGTCGTAGCAAAGAATATTCATTTTACCTAAATCAATATTGCCTTTTGCATCAAGTACTTTTTCATCTGCAATCACATTTACGACCTGACCAACCAAACGATAACCATCTGTTTCTTCAACCATATCGGCAATTTCACATTCTATTGTTACAGGATATTCCTCAAATACTGGAGCATTGACGTGTTTTGACTTTGTTGCAGTAATACCTGCTTTTTCAATCTTGTTAATTCTTGCACCAGTTTCCATACCGAAATAATCTGATGCAATCATAGTTTCCTTTGTTGCAAAAGCTACGGTAAAGCCATTGTTGATTTGTAAATTATCGGTGGTTTTATGCTTACCAAGGAATATGGTGATTTGTTCGTAATCAGATTGCACACCCCATGCAGCATTCATTGCATTTGGAATTCCATTTTCATCATAAGTTCCAATGATTAATACAGGCATTGGAGCCATAATTAAACTTTTACTTATATCTTTCTTCATTTATATTACCTTTCGTTACTTAATTAAATTGTTTATATCATTAATAATCTGCTCTGTTGTCATACCAAGTTGTTTTAAAAGTTCCTGTGGATTATAACGATCATAAAATTCTTTTTTAAGACCATAGGTTTTAACTTTCATGTCACTTGTAGAATAAAAATTTGCAACCTTTTCTCCAAATCCACCATCTAAAACACCATCTTCTAATGTAATAACAAGATTGTGATTTTTTTGTAAATCTTTTAATATTTTTTGATCCAATCCATTTGCAAATCTTGGATTAATTAATGTAGGTTTAAAACCAAAAGTATTTTCAATTTGAATTGATAACTCTTCACCTTTTTGATAAAAATCGCCTAATGCTAATATGGCAACTTTTTCACCAAATTGTTCCATTTTAAAGGTATTAATTTTATCAAAATTATTTTCTGTATTACGAGATGTTACTGCATTACCTGGCATCAAAATCATAACTGGATGATCTTTTTGTTCAACAGACCAATCAAGCATATTTAAATATTCATCTTTTGAAGTAGGAGCCAACATTACTAAATTAGGAATATTAGAAAATGCAGAAATTGCAAAAATTCCCAAATGTGTTACATCTGTTAAACTATCAAATGATGAACAATTAAGTAAAATTGTTACTGGATTATTATTAATACAAACATCTTGAGAAATCTGATCATAAGAACGTTGTATAAAAGTTGCATTTGTTACCAATAATGGTTTTCCTCCATTTTTAGCAATTCCAGAAGCAAAAGCAACAGCGTGTTCTTCAGCAATACCTGTATCGACATATTGATTTCCAAGTTTTTCACGTAAATCTTGTGATAATCCAGCTGTCATTGGCATAGCAGGAGTAATTATTACAAAATCTTTATCTTGTTTTGCTTTATCCATAATGTATTGAGATGTTAAACTTGTATAACTTTCACCAGAAAAAGAAATACTTGTTTTTCCAGTTTCTCTATCAAATGGCATATGCCAATGCCATATTTCTTTATCTATTTCAGCAAGTTTATATCCCTTACCTTTTTGAGTATTTATATGAACAACAACAGGATGATCTATATTCTTTACTTTTTCAAAAACCTTTATCAAAGATTGTATATCATTTCCATTTTCTTCGTATATATAATCCAAACCTAAAGTTTTAAAGAAATTATTTTCTGATTTTCCTTTTGTTTCACGTAATTCAGTTAAATTTTGATATAACCCACCATGGTTTTCAGCAATAGATTGTTGATTATCATTTACAATAATAATAAAGTTTGATTTTAAATCTGAACTAACAAAATTAAGAGCTTCTAATGCTTCACCACCAGAGAGTGAACCATCTCCAATTAACACTATAACATTATATTTTTCACCTTTTAAATCACGAGCTTTTGCAAGTCCTGATGCTAAAGATATAGATGTTGATGTATGTCCAATATTAAATAAATCATGTTCACTTTCTTCTGGATTTGTATAACCAGAATCTTCCTTAAAGCAATTATCATCAATATATCCATTTCTTCGACCAGTAAGCATTTTATGAGTATAGCTTTGATGAGATACATCAAAAACAAATTTATCCTTTGGTGATTCAAACACATAATGCATTGCTATTTCTGTTTCAACAATACCGAAGTTAGGACCAAAATGACCTCCAATTTTAGTTAGACGATTAAATAATGCTTCTCTAACATCTGATGCTAAAACTTCTAACTGATTAGAGTTTAGTTTTTTTAAATCTAATGGTGAATTTATTGTTTTTAAAATATCGTACATTTTATATTCCTTTCTTAATATTAATAATTACAAATTCAGACTTTGTACCTGTTTTAAATTTTATTGTCCAATCAGAAATACCGGAAGTTACAATAAAATCAGTAATGTTTTTCTTTTCATGTCCATAAACCAAATTATTTGCGCCAATCCATTTTCCAACACTATTAAATGGGAAAAGTTGACCACCATGAGTATGGCCAGATAAAACTAAATCAACATTTGACTTTGTTTGATTTTCATAATCTGTTGGTTGATGATCTACAACAATAGTATACTTGTTATTATCCAATCCTTTAACAAGTTCATACATTGATTTACGATTACCATGTTGTTCACGTTCAACCGAATAATCTTTTCTACCTATAATATAAAACTTATCAGCAATAGTTTTTATTTCATCTCGTAAAATTATTATGTTGTTTTTTTCAAGTTCACTTATCAAATCTTGTCCACTAAATCCACGATAAACAGGCCCATAATATCCTTTGTCATGATTACCAAAAGCAAAATATATTCCATATTTAGTTTTAAATTTACCTAAATACTTTACTGCTTTTAACATATCTTCTTTTGTAGTATCATCATCTACAAAATCACCTGCAATAACCAATATATCAGGTTTTTCTGATGCAATAGTTTCAAGATGTTTTGCAAATCCATCGGCATTAAAGGTTGTTCCTAAGTGTGAATCAGCAAACATTGCAACTTTAAGATTTTGAACATTCTTTTGTGTAGTAATGTTATATTCAGTCTTCCATACATTATGATCTAAATACCAACCACAAGAAAGGATAATACTACTTAAAATAGTTGCAACCCATCCTGCGTAATAATGTTTATATGACTTTTTTATTCTGCCAAATACTAAATCACAAATGCACCAAATCATTGCAAAATATATTGCACAAATTATTGCATTTATGAAATTTAGAGAAATTCCAATAACACTAAATATTGAAACAACTATCAATGAACTTATCAAAGATTTATTCTTAACATTAACTGGCAAAAATTTTTTAACCATGCTTTTTAAGTACAGTAAAGATACTGTAGTAAAAAACAAACCAACAAACATTATTACAATCCACATTCCCATTTTATACTCAAACATTAATATTTTTTAGTTCTTAATAAAGTTTTTATCCTTTTCTGGTATTCCATTTGTATCTTCAATATAACGTTCAACTTTCATATGCAAATTATATTTATTACGTAATTCTGTAATATTATCCATCATCGGTGTTGCATGATGTTTATCAATAGCCTCTTGACTGTCCCAACTATCAATCAATAAAATTGTTTCTGGATCATTTTTAGGATAAAAATATTCATATTTTATATTTCCTTCTTCTGCACGAATAGCTGCAATTGTACCACTTTGTTCCATTTCTTCGGCAAATTTACGAGCATTTCCGTTTTCACCTGTATAATAAATATTCACTGTTATAGCCATTGCACTTTCTCCTATTAAAATTGTCATTATAAAAGCAATTACTGATGATACTTTCATATTTTTCTCCTTTAAAAATTTACTTAAGAATCATTTTACATCTTAGAGTTAGCTCTAAGTCAAGTATTATTAAAAAAAATATTTGACTTAAAGCGAACTTTAGGTTATTCTTTAGTTAAATAGAGGACAAAAATGACTTATACAATTGGAAAAGTGGCAGAAATGATGGGATTAACAACCCATACTTTAAGATTTTACGATAAGGAAGGTTTACTTCCTAATGTTAGTAAAGCCAAATCAGGTGTACGTCAGTTTACAGATGCAGATATAAACTGGCTTATGATGTTAGAGTGTCTTAAATCAACAGGACTTCAGTTAAAAGACATAAAACACTATATAAATCTGTTAAAAAAAGGTAATTCTAGTTTAGTTGAACGCGCTGAAATGTTTAAGGAACAAAAAATCAAATGTCAGCAAGAAATTAAGGCTTTGAAACAAACTATGAAAAAACTTGATTTTAAAATTCGTTATTATGAAGAAGCATTAAAACATGGCGAAGAAAATGTTTTTAAGAATAAAGAGCTTGTTCGTGAGCGAGATAAATTATTTAAACTTAATAAAGTAAGGATATCAAAATGACAATTTATGACTATTCAATTCCAAAATCTGATGGAACAGAATTATCTCTAATGGATTTAAAAGGTAAAGTAATATTAATAGTAAATACAGCTACTGGATGTGGATTTACTCCTCAATACGAAGATTTGGAAAAACTTTATGAAAAATATCATGGTAAAGGTTTGGAAATTATTGATATACCTTGTAATCAATTTGGTCATCAAACACCAGGTACAGATGAGGAAGTTCATCAATTCTGCCAACTACACTATAATACAAAATTTAATCAGATGAAAAAATCAGATGTGAATGGTGAAAACGAATTACCAATCTATACTTATCTAAAATCACAAAAGGGATTTAAAGGATTTGGTGAACATAAATTAAGTTCTTTATTGGCAGATATGCTTTCAAAGGCAGATCCAGATTGGGATAAGAAATCTGACATCAAATGGAATTTTACAAAGTTTTTGGTAAATCGACAGGGTGAAGTGGTTGAACGCCTTGAACCGACGGTTGATATGAAAGACGTTGAAACAAAAATAGCTGAATTAATTTAAAAGGAGAATGAAAAATAAAAAAATTTTTAACAGCAATTTTAATGGAAAGTGCTATGATGACAACAGCAGTTGAAACCAAAACATTGGTGGCGTATTTTACCTTAACCGATAATACAGAAAAAGCGGCAAAAGTGATTGCCGAATAAACAAACGGGAATTTATATAAAAAAATTAATTTTAATTTATTTCGTTTTCTTTTAATTATCATTGAACGTTTCATATTTTCCTCCTACGTGCGTGTTTTGCTTGTTGATATTGATAATAAAAAAAGCCGAGCGGTTAAACTCGGCAATAAAAATATTTTAATTGACATTTTCAAAAAAATCCTCTCTAATTTGCAAAAAAGTGAGGTTTTTAAATGCAGTATCAATTGATTTTATTAGCTATTTTGTTTGTGGTAACTTTTTTGTTGCATAAGCCGTTTAATGTGCATCAAACAGATAAAAAATGGCTGCAACGTTTGCATTATGTTTTGGAAACAATGTTCACCGTTCAGTTAATGATTGTTTTAAATGAACTCATTAAAATGTAAAGTTGCCCGGAATAACCGGATAACTTAATTAAACCAATAATGGTTTTCCTGCTTCAACTTTTTCTGGAGTAAAAGTTTTTCCTTGAAGCCATTCATAGAATTTTTCTTCTGGGAACAAGATTACACGTCCAACTTTCACATATGGCATATCGAAGTTTTTGTTTCTTGTGCATCTGTGGTGGTTGAGGGTAGAAATTTTTACGTTAAGAATTTCTGAAACTTGTTGTTGAGTTAAATATTTTATCATTTTTTATTTCCTTTTATTGTTACCAAAGCACCATTGCTTTGGTTGATTTAACTATATAAAAGATTCACGATTTATTAATGGGTTGAAGGCTTTAACCCATTATTAATAATATGATAAAAACTTAATATAAATGGCAGAAAATTAACGAGAAATGGATTCAGACATTTCGTAAGAAAAACATGTATTGTATGAACACTTATATTCAATTCGGCAATGAGAAAACTATATCAATAAACGTCAACATAAGGTAGAATCTAGGGTTGTTTACGTGAATTTATGTGCAATTCGGCAACGGAGATTTTTGATAGAAAAATGCAGTTCATTTTGAACGACTGTAAGTATTTGATTATACTGTAAAATTTTTGGTGACCCCGGGCAGATTCGAACCGCCGGCCTACAGCTTAGGAGGCTGTCGCTCTATCCAGCTGAGCTACGAGGTCACAGAACGTATTTATATTCTATCAAATTTAATATTTTTGCAATAAAAAAATCCAATGCAAAAAATTTTTATCTTACTTTCGAAGCATACGCAACAATAACATCAGAAATATCTTTGTCCGCATCAACTTTTTTCTCTATAACATCACCGGTATCATCTTTTGATTCTTCATAAAATATTTCTCCGTTATAATCATTAAGGATTTCTTCATCGAAAAGACCATCTTCATCTTCTCCCACCCCTTCATATACAGGTGTAGAAACTTTTGAAGTTTCTTCTTCATCCTTTAATGAATTACCAAAGTTAAGATTTAAATCAAAAGCCTTGAAATATGCATCGTCATATTTGCCGTTATCAAAACTTTCTGTGGATGATGAAATATTCACATCTTCATCTTCAACTTTTTCATATACAGGTACAGTTTCATCCAAAACTTTTTCTTCATTTCTTAATGAATTACCAAAGTTAAGATTTAAATCAAAAGCCTTGAAATATGCATCATCATATCTGCTGTTATCAAAGTTTTCTATGGATGATGAAAGTTCGATTTCTTCATCTTTTACTTCTAAATCCACCAATTCTTCAGGTTTAGCATTTTCCGAAATTTCCTCATCATTAACAAAAACTGTATCATCAATTTTTTCTATCTGTGGAAGAATTTCTTCAACCTCTTCAAACTCCACATTTTCACCTTCAGTCAAATTTTCATTAACAAACGGAGTAACAACAACTTCTTCTTGTACTGGTGCTTTTTCTTCTTTTGGTGCAGAAGTTTCTTCTTGTACTGGAACTTTCTCAACCTTTTGTGCAGAAGTTTCTTCTTGTACTGGAACTTCCTCAACCTTTGATACAGGAACTTCTTCTTGTACTGGAACTTCCTCAACCTTTTGTGCAGGAACTTCTTCTTGTACTGGAACTTCCTCAACCTTTTGTGCAGAAGTTTCTTCTTGTACTGAAACTTTCTCAACCTTTTGTGCAGAAGTTTCTTTAATTACTTCAACTTCAACAACATCTTCTGTCTTTGCCGGAGCTATAACATTACTCTTCTTGTACCAATTTGTAAGATTAACACTTTCAAGTTCACCATTATCCTTCATAACCTTAACTTTTTCAACAGAAGGTATTTCTATAACTTGATTAACTTTCAATTCGTTAACATTGCGAATTTTATTTACCAAAGCGATTGCCTTCATTGCATTGATAGAATACTTTCCATAATATTCACGAACTATTTCTGAAAGAGTATCACCCTTTTGCACACTATAAATAAATGAATCAGAAACAAAATCATAATTTTTTACCTCTGCATTTTCAGAAACATTTTCAACAACAACCGGCTTACTTTCATTTTCAACCAAAGCTTTCATATTATCAACAAGAGTAATCAGCTTACCAACATTTTCATTCTGAAGCTCTTCATGATCAATCATAATTTGAATCTGTTTTTCATACTTTTCAATTTTTTCATTGATAAGTTCAATATTTTCATCTTCGGATTTCTGTTTTTCCTTAATATTTGAAATTTGAACATTATTTGCAACAGTCGATACCAACAAACCTGCTAAAATAAGCCTCATTATTATTTTTGATACTTTATTTAATGACTTCTTTTTGCTAACTTTCTTCATTGTAAACACCTCTTTTGTCGATTTTGACAAAAATATAATAGAAATAAAATAATTTGTCAACCAAATAATTAAAAAAAATACTAGCCAAAAAGATAAATTTGATTTATATTTAAGATTATTACCAGAGAGGATGAAAAATGAAAAAAATAAAGCTATTAAAAAACATCGTATTACTCGGATTTGTTTGTATGTGTGGTCTATTTACACTAAATTCAAAAACTGCAATTGGCGGGGATAATAAAAACGAAATGATTTTGTTTTACAGCCCAACTTGCCCTCATTGCCACCACGCATTGGAATTTTTGGATAAAGAAGTTGCTCCAAAATACAAAAATTTAATAATTACAAAACATAATGCCTCAACAAAGGTTGGTGCAAACTATTACTTCCACTATGCAAAAAAATTAAATATTGCAAATGCTGGTGCCGTACCTTTGGCAATATTTGGTGATAAATATGAACTTGGTTTCGATGAAAAAGAAACATCCAAAAAGTATATCCAACATATAGAGGAAATGCTTAAATCTTCTGAAAAAGAAATGAAGGATTAATGCACGATATCTGGAATCCATGGCATGGTTGCATAAAAAAAAGTGAAGGTTGTAACCATTGCTATATGTATTTTTTGGATAAACAACGTAACCAAGACGGCTCCAAAATCTATAAGGTAAAAAATAATTTCAATTACCCTCTTCATAAAAACAAAGACGGTTCATACAAGGTAAAAAGTGGTGAACATATCCGTGTTTGCCTTACATCTGATTTTTTCCTTACCGAAGCAGATGAATGGCGTAAAGACATTTGGAAAATAATAAAACAACGCCCAGATGTTGAATTTTCTCTTCTTACAAAAAGACCCGAACGTGTTTTAGATTGCCTTCCACCGGATTGGGGTGATGGTTGGGAAAATGTGTTTTTCAGTGTAACAACAGAAACTCAAAAACGCGCCGATGAACGAATTCCTATTTTATTTAATCTTCCCTTTAAACATAAAGGTGTTATGGTTGCACCATTTATTGCACCTGTTTCATTAAAAGATTATCTTTCAACCGGAATAATAGAACAAGTTATTGCAGGTGGTGAAAATTATGATGGTTCCCGTATGTGCAAATATGAATGGGTAAAAGATCTTTACAATGAATGTGTAAAAAGTAACACCATGTTTTGCTTTATTGAAACAGGAACCATTTTTGAAAAGGATGGCAAAATTTACCGTATGCCAAACAAAAGACTTCAAAGTGAAATGGCATACAAATCCGGCCTTCAATTTAAGGGACGTCCAATAGATATAAAACTTGAATTACCAAAGACATTGTTTGAAACAGAAATATATCAAAAACATTGGAGTAAAAATTGCGAAACCTGTGGCTCAAGACTTATATGTAACGGATGTTCATTCTGTGGTAAATGCGGACAAAAGTTTGATAACAAAAATAAATAGCCAAAATAAAATCCCCATCAATCCATGGGGACTTTTTTATCTTAAACAAAAACAACGATTATTCATCATCATCTTTATCTTCCATCTTAAGAGCTTCTTTTTCTTTATTTGATTGTTGCTTTTTATCTTCTTTTTCTATTATACTTTCAATCTTTGCAATCGCTTCATCAGAAGGAAGTCCGAAAATAGCAGCATATTCATCAGCAAGACGTCCCAAAGCTTCTTCGTAAATTTGTCTTTCACTAAAAGATTGTTCAATTCTGTCTGCACGTTTATACAAATCACGAACAACTTCTGCCACAACCAAAGGATCACCAGAATTAATTTTTTCTTCATATTCTTGTGCACGCTTTGCCCAAACAATTCTTTTCTGTTGTGGTGCAGTTTTCATAATATCAATAGCTTTTTTGATTTCATATTCACTGGAAAGTTTTCTTAATCCAGAAACTTCAATTTTATCAACAGGTATTTTCAAAGTCATTCTGTTCTTTGCGAACAATATAACCAAAAACTCAATTTTAAAGCCGGCAATTACCTCTTCAGTTATTTCTTTTACTTGACCAACACCGTGTGTAGGATATACGACATAGTCACCAACTGTAATTTCCCATTCATTTTTTGCCATTTAACAACTCCGCAATATTAAAAAATAAAAATAGTAATAGAATATCAAAAAATATTACTGTATAATACCCCATTATATCAAAAAAGCTTAAATAAGACAAGCTTTTTTTAGACAGGAGAAAAAAATGACCTTTCAAACAGTTATTTTATTATCTTTAATACAGGGAATTACTGAATTTTTGCCAATAAGTTCATCTGCACATCTTATGCTTTTTCCAATACTGTTTGATATAAAGGATCAGGGAATAATTGCCGATTTATTCGCACATATTGGCTCTTTATTGGCGGTAATGTTCTATTACAGAAAAGATATCAAAGATATTATCATAAGCCTATTTAACAAAAAGTACGATCGTTCAATGTTTTATAATCTATTCATTGCAACAATTCCTATCGTAATTATCGGCATAATATTTGTACTATTCAAAATAAAGTTCAGGGACCCAAGAATTGTTATATACACAAGTCTTATCTTCGGAACAATTTTCTTTCTCGCCGATAAATTCGGTAAAAAGGATTTAACGATAAAAAAGCTTTCATTAAGGGATGCTTTTCTTATCGGATCTGCACAAACATTTGCATCAATCCCTGGTTCAAGCAGAAGCGGGACCACCCTAACCTGTGCTTTGATGTTAGGATACAAAAGACAAGACGCTCTTAAATTTTCATTTTTGCTTTCCATCCCAACAATAATCCTTGTCGGACTAGGCGGAATTTTAAAATTCGCACTAAATCCAGAAACAATAAATATATATCCGCTAATATTGATAAGCATCTTTTCATTTATATTTTCGCTTATAAGCATAAGGTTCATTATGTTCTGGCTTAAACATTTATCATTCAAGCCATTTGCTATCTACCGAATTATACTTGGAATAATTTTGTATTTATATTTAAAATAGACTTGTAAACACTTCAAAAATGTGTTATTATAGTTCTGTAAAAAGGAGAAGATAAAATGAGAAAATACACATCTATTCTAACTTTATCACTATTGGCTTCTTGCGCGATGAGTGAAAATACTATTCCAATCGGTTCTGCTACTGCACCTATTACATCACAGGCTTTACTTAACCAAGATGAAGGTTATGGAAAAATAAGAAGTATGAACCAACCAACTGTCGTTGATGAAATAAATACTGTGGAAACACCTATTATACAGGAACCACTTCCTGAACCACAAGCAGTTATCGACACAACACCAAACGAAGTTGCAAAAACAAACTTTGCAGCAATGGGAACATATAAAATAGGAAATCCATATTTAATCGATGGTGTTTCATATTACCCACACGAAGATTATAACTACAGTGAAATTGGTATGGCTTCATGGTACGGCCCATCATTTTCTGGTGGAAAAACTGCAAATGGTGAAGTATTTGATGAAACAAAGTTCACTGCTGCACACAGAACATTACCAATGCCATCACTTGTTCGTGTAACAAATTTGGAAAATGGTATCGGCATAACATTAAAGGTTAACGACCGCGGTCCATATGCAAGAGACAGAATTATTGACCTTTCATCTGCAGCCGCAGAAGTTTTGAAAATAAAGGAAAAAGGCACTGCACGTGTCCGTGTTGAAATCTTGCCAGAGGAAAGTAAGAACCTAAAGGATCTTGCAATGGCTTCACAAAATACAGATATTTATGAACCAAACATTTCCTACTCATCAAATGATATTCAACCAGAAGCAAAAGTAGAAGCTCCTGCACCTGCTCAAGAACCAGCTCCTGCTCCAGCAGAAGTTGCTCCTACACCAGTACCTGCTCCTGCCCCTGTTGCTCCAACAGAAAACAGAAGCGAATACTTTGTTCAGGTTGCTGCATATTCAACATATGAAAAAGCAGAAGCATTAAAGGATAAACTTGTAAACTTTGGAACTGTAAAGATTTTCAAATCAGTTGTTAATGGAGAAACTCTTTACAAAGTAAGACTTGGTGAATTCTCATCAAAAGATGAAGCTGAAAAAGTTCAAAAACAAGTAAATGATTCCGGAATAAAAGGTTCTCGTGTTCTTTTGAAAGAAGATGGCGCCTTTAAATGGAACCTTAAATAAAAATAAAAAAATTAAAAAACAAAAGCTCCTCCACACGGGGGAGTTTTTTTATCCGCAAATAAAAATGCAATACAAAAATTCTGTATCTCGCAGGAAACAGCCATTTATTAAAGATTTTTGAGTGATATACAAAAAAGGACCCTTTTTTCTTTACTATTTTGATTATTTATC